>JANPCZ010000152.1:0-44117 GCA_031431215.1 Myxococcales bacterium | reverse complement strand
GAAGGAAGCCGTGGCCGAGAATTGCCACGACGAACCCGGGCAACGCTGGCGCCTCGGCAGCCGCTTCCAGATCCGCGAGGAACGTCTTCCAGTTTGCCTGCACCGCTTTCCACAGCACGGTTGCCTCCGGCTGATGGCGCTCGTGGGTCGCCGGATGGCCACCGCGTTCGACATCGGTGGGGACCAACTGTACCCGGCGCCCTCGCCAGCATCCAGGCCGTGAAATCCCCGCTCGACCTTGGCGAGCGGGCGTTGGCCACAGGCTCCGGGTCACCATCCGGGCGTAGCTGAACGCGGCGTCTGGCTCCAGCTACCCGGGTGATCGCACGCTTCGGGGCCCGGGCCGCGGTGCACGCTCTTGCCGCTCCAGGCGGCCGGCGTGACATTGACCCAGCCACCGTAGCGCGAAATCACCAGACCGTCGGGGCCGCGCAGCTCGACCGCCTCACCCTCATTGCCAAGACCGTCCTTGCCCAGGCGACCATCGACCCTGAGCAGCGGCGTGCCCTCGCGAGGCGCGACATCGCGGCTGCCGGCGGGATTGAAGCCACCGGGGACCAGGAGCGCGAAGCCGCCGGGATCGAGGGTCAATGCTGACAGGACGTCGCCGGCCGCTGCGTCGTAGAGCACGAAGCCACCGACCGCCACGGGCGTCGCACCGAAGTTCATGATCTCGACGAACTCCTGGGCTACCTCGCTGCCCGCCGGGTTGGCGAGCACCTCGGTGATGGCGATGGTCGGACGCAGCGCGGGCGCGCGTAGGCTCCCGGCGGGGCTCTCGCCCAGGTGCCCGGCTCGGTCCATCAGGATGACCAGCGCCTCCAGCTCGGAGCCGGGCGCAAATCGCGACACCCGCACCGGCACATCCCAGGCCCGCTGGCCCAGGCCCAGGCCCAGGCCCAGGGACTGCGCCACGTCGCCGTCGGCGTGCCGAAACAGCAGGGCAGCCATCGCCGGCTCGTTGCTGCTCAACCGCACGCGGTAACAGTCGACGATGGGCTCAACGACGACGCCATCGGACCGCGGCGGCGTATCGTCGCGGCTGCGGCCGGTCGACAGCGCGCCGATCAAGACCGCGCCTGATCCCGGTGGCAGCGCCTGTTCGAGAAGGTACGTGGCATTCGCTGCGAGTTCGCCGCCGATGGCGACGCGGACGCAACTGCCGGCCATGCTGCCGCAGTCCTCCGCCACGGCTGCCCCCAGCGCCACCACGCCGCCTCGATCCGCCCGCAGGCGGACACCGTGGGTCGCGTCCAGGGTTTGGCCCGGCCCGAGGTGCAGCGTCAGCGCTGCGAGGTTCACTGGCAAGTCGCGGCTACCGCTCGGCGGATCGAAAAGAACGATGCCGGCGGTGCTACGGGCGCCGGCTGCCGATCCGGCGTCGCTGCGCTCGTCGAATAGTTCGGAGTCAGGCGCACAGCCCAGGCCCGCGCCAAAGACCGCCAGCAAGACCGTGCGGCTTCGCATCGCGCCGGTTGTCGGCGCGGATCACCGGTGGTTGCGCGCAGTCTTGAGCGGGATGCCGCGTGCTACCATCAGCCGTGGTGTCTCAGTCGTGCAGCCGAGATCTTGATTCTGACGACGCCCAGCCGTATTTCGTCTGGGACCAACCAGTCACTGTCGCGGAGTTGCGCAAGCGCCTGGCAGAGGGCGATGAGACCGAACGGCTTCAGTGGATCGCCCGGGTTCTGCGCGATGCCCGGTTCGACGACGTGTGGCGCTTTCTCACGGTGGCCGATTTGATTCGCGTGTGGCCGGGCGTGGCGCGGCTTCTGGGCCGGCGGCGCGCTTTCTGGACCTGGATGCTGAATCGCTGGCGTGCCGATGGACTCGTCCCGTAGCGGGTTGTCGCCGCTACAAGAGCGGCTGGTCGACGCCTTCTGCAGTCGGACGGATGCGTTCTTTCTGACCGGCGGTTCAGCGCTGGCCGGATACTACCTGCATCACCGGACAAGCCAGGATCTGGATTTTTTTTGCGCCACGGACGAGGTATTCCCCCACGGCAAGCGCATCCTCGAGGACGCGGTCCGCAGTCTCGGCGGTAGCCTGGAAGTACTTCGTGAGTACCCTGGTTTCGTCGAGTGCCGCGCGACCGTGAATGGACAACATCTCAAGGTCGACCTGGTTCGGGACACGGCGCCCCAGATAAGCGCCGCCAAGCCTCGCTTCGGCATTGCGATCGTCGACACCCTGGAAGACATTGCGGCGAACAAGATCTGCGCCGTCGTGGGTCGTTCGGAGATCCGCGACTACGTCGACCTGTTTTTTCTTTCGCGCGCCGGAATCGACCTCCACGAAGCGATCGCACGCGCGCACGAAAAAGACGGCGGCGTCGATGCTGCAACCTTCGCCTGGATCCTGGGCCAGGTGAAGGTGCATGAAATCCCCGCCACTCTCCTTCAACCTCTCACCTCGGCCGAGTTGCAGGCCTTCGTCGACGACCTGGCGACGGAGCTGGCCCGTCGCTCGTACCCGGCCCGATGAGTTCACCGCTCTACTTCCATGGCGCGAGCTGCCGGCAAAGGTTAGTAACAGGGCATGGCGCCCGACCTGATCCTGGCTTCGGCCTCGCCGCGCCGGCGTGAATTGCTGGAACGTCTGGGACTGCGCCTGCGAATCGCGCCGGTGGACATCGACGAGAGCCCCCGCCCCGACGAGCCCGCCGAGATTTACGTACGTCGGCTGGCCGCCGAGAAATGCGCGGCGGCTGTGGCTCAGCTGCCGTCCGATGATGCTGCGGCGCCGGTCCTGGCGGCCGACACCACGGTCACGCTCGATCGCCGCATCTTCGGCAAGCCCGCCGATGACGCCGAAGCTGCCGCGATGCTGAACACGCTGGCCGGACGCCGGCATGAGGTCATCACGGCGACCTGTATCCGCCGCGGCGACGCGACGATCGAACGCGCGGTCACCACGACCGTCACCTTCCGACTCATCGCCCCCACCGAGGTGGCGGCGTACGTCGCGTCGGGCGAGTGGCGCGGCAAGGCCGGTGGCTACGCCATCCAGGGCATCGCGGCTGTGTTCGCCAGTGACATTCGCGGCTCGCTGACCAACGTGATCGGTTTGCCCATCTGCGAGACGATCGCGGATCTGCGAGCCGCGGGTGCGCTGCCGTCGTGGCCGGTGCCGGCTTTCGGTGTGAGCGCGCCGTGACCCGGCCCGAGGAGATCGCGCGCAACCTGGACGCGGTTCGGGAGCGCCTGCGCGCGGCGGAGACGGCTGCCGGTGTGGTGCCGGGCTCGGTCCGCCTGGTGGCTGTCAGCAAGACCATGCCGGCGACCGACATCAGCGCGGCCATGGCTGCCGGGCAGCGCGAATTTGGCGAGAACTACGCCCAGGAACTGCGCGACAAACGCGCGGCGTTCGCGGCCACGGCCACCGTACCCAGCTGGCATTTCATCGGCCCCTTGCAGAGTAACAAGGTGAAATACGTGGCCGGCCGCGTGACCCTGCTACACACCATCGACACGGCCGACTTGCTGGACGAGTGCGCGCGGCGGGCGGCAGGTATCACAGAAGGCGCCGAACTGCCCCTGCAAGTGTGCCTGGTCCAGGTGAATCTTGTCGGCGAGCAGCAGAAGCGAGGCGTGGCGCCTGAAGCATTGCCCGCGCTGCTCGATCGTTTCGCCGCGCATCCCGGCCTGCGCTGCGCGGGCCTCATGTTGATCCCGCCGGTGACCGCCGATCCCGAAGCGGCGCGGCCGCACTTTGCGGCGCTGCGGCGCCTGCGCGACCAGGAAGCCCGAATTGCTAGGGGAAACGTCGATCTGCGTGAGCTGTCGATGGGCATGAGCCACGATCTGGAGGTCGCCGTGGCCGAGGGCGCGACCCTGGTGCGGATAGGGACAGCCATCTTCGGCGAGCGGCGGCCAGCATGAACCACGACGGCTTCTTGCGGCTGGCGATCGAGGCGGCAGTGCGAGGCGCGCGCGCCGCCGGCGGGGGCCCTTTTGGTGCGATCATAGTCAGACAGAACCAGGTGCTGGCGACCGCGCACAACCAGGTCACCGCGCAGAACGATCCGACCGCCCACGCCGAGGTGCTGGCGATCCGGGCGGCCTGTCGAACCCTCGGCACCTTCCAGCTCGACGGTTGCGACGCCTACGCGAGCTGCGAGCCATGCCCGATGTGCCTGTCCGCGCTTTACTGGGCGCGCGTACACGCGGTCTATTTCGCGGCCACCAGGATCGACGCGGCCGCGGCGGGATTCGACGACGCCCACATCCACGACGAACTGGCCCGCCCGGCCCACGCGCGTACCCTGCCCCTGACACGCATCATCCTGCCCGATGCGGGCGAGCCCTTCACCGCATGGTTGTCGTCGCCCACGCGCGTGCCTTACTGAGGACCTGGTGGCCGACGACCTACGTGATCTACCCACCGTCGCCGGCGCGACCCCGCCCGAACCAGACGTACGCTTCGACTTCGACGGACAGGCGGTGACCGCACGAGCGGGCGAACCCATCGGCGTGGCGCTGTTCGCAGCTGGTCTACGCCTGCTGGCACGCTCGCCGAAGTATCACCGACCTCGCGGGCTGTTCTGCCTCGATGGTCACTGTGGGTCCTGCTTCGTGCGCGTCGACGGCCAGCCCAACCTGCGTGCGTGCATGACTCCGGCACGCGCCGGGCTGGTGTGCGAGCGCCAGAATGCATTTCCTGATGCGGACGTGGATCTGCTGCGCGCGGCCGACTGGCTTTTTCCCGACGGCATGGACCACCACCGCCTGATGACCGGCACGCGGCTGGGCAACGACCTGTTCGTGAAGCTGGTGCGACAGATGGGCGGAACCGGCACGCTGCCCGACGCACCCGCAAGCGAGATCCCGGACATGCGCAGCGCTACCGCCGACGTTTGCGTCGTCGGTGGCGGGCCTGCGGGGCTAGCGGCGGCCCGGGCACTGACCGAGGCCCGGCCGGGCTCGCGCGTGATCCTGATCGACGAGCAAAGCGCGCCGGGTGGATCCTGGCTGGCCGAGGCGGGAGGACCTGAGCGAGGCCGCACCCTGGCGGCAGCGGTGGCGCACGCAGGTGCCGAGGTGTGGCTGTCATCGACAGCGATCGCCTACTACCCGGAAGACGGCGACGCGCGCGAGTTGGCAACCCGTGATTTGGTCGGCCGCGAGTCAATGGCCAGTGACGGGCCGCCCGGAATTCTGGCGGTGGTGACGCCAACCGGCCTGGTCAAGCTGGCGGCGCGGCGGTTCCTGTACGCAACCGGCGCCTACGATCAGAACTTGCCGTTTCCAGACAATGACCGGCCCGGCATCCTGTCGGCGCGCGCCTGTGGTCGCCTGGTGTTCCGCTGGGGCGTCCGGCCAGGACGACGCCTGGTGGCCCTGGCTGGCGACGGCGCTTTGCCCGAATACGCCGCGCGCCTGATGGAGAGCCTGCGCGAGCTTGGTATCGATGTGTCGGTGGCGGCGGCGGCAAGTCCACCGCGGGTGAACCTCAAGCGCGACGCCGTCGCGGTGCTGGCGCTGCCAGCGCCAGCGTCCGAATTGCCGCGTCAGCACGGCGCCGAGGTTCGACTGGATCCGGAACGCGGTGGCTTCGCGGTCACCATCGACCCACGCTTCGCAACCACTGTCCCAGGGATCTTCGCCGCCGGCGACGTCACCGGATACGTCGGCTGCGAGGCCGCGTTCGCTGCTGGCAAGGCTGCCGGCCTCGCGCTTGCCGCCACTCTCTGAGTAGGTTTCGGGCCGCAGCCTGACCGGACACGAGTCGCGCCCGACGCGGGGTTTGGCGGATCGGCTGCCGACTCCTATTCTCCCGGCTCGTGAGCCCCTCGATCGGTCGATCCCTGTGCCTGCTTGTCGTGTTTGCGGCCGTCGCTTGCGCCACCACGCCGTCCACCCCAACCGCGGCCGAGGCCAACCCGGCGCCCAATCCAGCGCTGCAGCCGCCGGCAGTCGCAGCTACCGAGCCGACGGCAACGCGGATCGTCGCCCACTCCACGGCGTCCGAGCCCGGCGCCGCTCGCACCGAAGTGCGCCGCGCCATCTTCGTCGCAGCCTGGACCCTGGTGCGCGACAAGCACTTCGACAAGAAGCTGGGTGGGCTCGACTGGGACGCCCAGCGCAGCAAGTACGAGCCGCTCGCGGTCGCCGCACCCAACGAGCCCACTTTCTACCGCCTGCTCAACGAGATGCTGGGCGAGCTGCGCCAGTCGCACCTCGAAGTCTCGGGGCCAGGCGCCGACCCGAACCCGGCCCTCGACGAGGCACCGCCCGCCGCCACCACGCGCACGCCCAGCGGCGAGCCGCTGCCGCAGCTGTCCGACGACACCGGCGATCCCGGCATCGTGGTGCGCGTGATCGACGGCAAACCGACCATCACGTCGCTACGACCAGGATCATCTGCGGACAAGAACGGGTTGCGGCCTGGCTTCGTGGTCACCCACATCGGTGGACGTGAAATCAAGGCCAACCCACCATCGTCGCGACCGCTGCGCCCCGTGGAGGAGCGGTTCTACGTACGCCTGGCGGCTGCGCGCCGACTTTCCGGTGCCGTCGGGTCGCGCATCACCGTGCGCTATCTGGACGCTGGCGACCAGCCCATCGAGGTGATGCTCGAACGTGACCCGCCGCGCGGTCGTGCTCTTCGGGTCGGCATCCTGCCGCCGCTGGTGCCGGAGGTGCGGGTCTCGCAGATAGGCGACGTCGGCATCATTGCGTTCAATTTCTTTCTGCTCGATCCGACCCTGGGAGAGGTGAAGCGCGCCATCGAGGGCTTCCGCGCGCGCGGTGCCAAGGCCCTGATCCTGGATCTGCGCGGCAACCCCGGTGGCTTCGGCAGCATGGCCATCCCGGTGGCCGCTCACCTGATCGACAAGCCCCTGACCCTGGGCACGATCCACTTTCGCGATTTCGCCAACACGCTGACCGCCGTGCCCTCGCTGGATGTCCGGCCGTTCACCGGTCGGGTCGTGATCGTCACGGATGAAGGCACGGCGTCGACCTCGGAGATCCTCGCGGCTGGTTTGCAGGAAGCGCGGCGGGCGATCGTCGTCGGCGACACGTCTCTGGGTGCGGCGCTGGGCTCGGTCATCGAGCAGTTACCCGGCGGCGCCGTCATCCAGTACCCGGTCGCCGACTTCCGCACGCCGAAGGGCGTGAGCATCGAGGGCCGTGGCGTGCAGCCTGACCGGCGCGTGATCGAGACGCGATCATCGCTGCGATCCGGGCGCGACGCCGTCCTTGACGCCGCCCTGGCGGCGGCCCGAGCATCGGGGTCACGATGACGACACTGACGAAGGGTGGCACGATCGCCACGATCGCGGTCTTGACTGCGGCCGCGACGCTGGCGACGATGCCCGTGCGGCCGGCGGCGGCCGCGCCCGATCGCAGCCCCGACGCGATCCTCGCCGATTACGCCCGCGCCGTCGGGGGCGACGCCGCCTGGAGCAAACACAAGACGGTGCACGCGGTCACCCGGCTGACCGTCAAGGGCATGGGCCTGTCGGGCACCGAGGATCGCTGGGCCACGTCCACGGGCCAGTTCCTGAGCGTCACCACCATTCCAGGAATCCCGGCTTTTCGCGGCGGCACCGACGGGCGCGTGAGCTGGACCGAGGATCCCATCAATGGCCTGCGCGTGCTCGACGCCAAGGAAGCCGAACAAGCCCGGGTCGACATGACCTGGAACGCCGATCTCAAGCTCAAGAAGCTGTTTACCAAGATCGCCCTCATACCGGCGCCCGCAGACGCGCCGGCGGGCAGCGACCTCGAGTGTCTTGAGATGTCGGCCCGGCTGAGCCCACCCCTCATCATGTGTTTCGACGCCAAGACGCACCTGCGCGCATTCGACAAGGGCAGCAAGAGCACCCCCCAGGGCGAGACCCCCTTCACGAGCGTGATCACCGCATGGCGGGACATGGGTAGCGTCAAGGTCCCGGCGGGGTTGGAAATGGTGGCGGGACCGATGACCCTGCAGGGACAGCTCGAGAGCATTGCCTTCGATCAGAAGCCCGCGCGCGGCCTGTTCAGACTGCCGGCCAAAGTCGCCGAGGCGGCGGCCAAGGGCAGGCCCAGCGCCAGCAAGACAGCGGCGAAGTAGCCGTGCCCGGCAAGATCATCATGTGCCGCTGCGAGGACGTCACACTCGCGGATCTGACGCGCGCAATCGACACCGGCTTCGCGGATCTGGAAGAGGTCAAACGCTACACCGGATTCGGCACCGGCCCCTGCCAGGGCAAGGAATGCCTGCGTGAGATCGCGCTCGCGATCGCGCGCGCGACCGGGCGCGCCCCGGCTGACATCGCCGCTTTCACCAGCCGCCCGCCCCTGGTACCGACCGAACTGCGCTTTTTCGCCGGCGACGAGCCGGGCCTCGCGAAGCCACGCTAGCGCGCCAGCGTCGCGTCAGTGCCGCCGCCGCGTCGAACCTGCGCCTCCCGGCCCAGCCGGCTGAAGCACTTTGAGTTCGCTGAAGTACCTTCGGAAGAACCCGCGGTCGCGTGTCAACAAGGCCTCGGCATCGATCTGCGCGTGCGCTCCAATCAGAAAATCTGCAACGACACGGGAACGTGGCTGTGAGCTGCGCGCATGATGCTTCCGCCACAACTCACCTGCGAGCCGCGCGGCCTGGGGTGACAGCGGTGAAAATGCCAGATCGAGTCCAGCTACCGCTTCATCGAAGGCGGCGTCGTCGTGGAAGTGCGCTCGAACCTCGGCCCAGACAACGTCGCACGCCACCAGGGTTCCGGCGTCAAAAGCCGCGCGCAGCGCCTCGCGAGAGCCTGGCCCGAAGATTGGATCGGCCGCCAGGACATCGAGCAGAACCGACGAGTCCACCGCTGTCTTCAAGAACGCCTCGGCCGTGGTCCCCTCATCTCGTCGAGCAGGCTGTCGACTGGTCGCTTGAGCGTCAGTCGGCCGTAAATGCGATCGACGGGATGCTGCCCTCGCGTGGTCTTGCGGATCAGTGCCCCACCGTCCAGAAACTCGAAGCTCACCGCGGTTCCCGGCAGAAGGCCCAGTTTCTCGCGAATTTCCACCGGCACGGTGAGCTGGCCCTTGGAGGAGATACTGCTTTTCATGAGGTAAAGCGTATTGAGCTTTACCTCGTTGGTCAAGGGTTCACGAACTTGCCCCATCACGCTCGAGAAGGTCGAACGCCTTGCGGATGGCGGCGCCGTCGCCGGCCAGGAACAGCACGTCGCCTTCGGCAAGCGGCTGCTCGGCGTCGCCATGACCGAGCAACCCGCCGCCGCGTCGGATGGCCACCACCAGCGCGCCCGTGCGCCGGCGCAGATCCAGCGCCGCGACTCCCTTGCCAACGGCGTGATCACCGGTGCGCAGGAAGACGCTCTCGATCTTCAGCTCGGCCAGTTCGGACACTTCGCCCAACCGCTGGCGCGGCAGCGTCGGCTTGCGATGGCTCTCCTGGGTCCCGGCGCGCGCCTGCCGGATCGCACCTGCGATGAGGTTGCCGGCGACGCCCACCCGGCGCATGACCCGCGCCAGAAGTTCGAGGCTGCCCTCTAGCCGCTCGCTGACGACGTTGTCGGCGCCCAGGCTCTTCCACAGCTCGGCCTCGTTGAGAGCGCGCGCCCGAACGATGACCGCCACGTCGGGCGCCACCACGCGGGTGGCGGCCAGGGCGCGCCGCGCGGCTTCAGGATCGTTGATCGACAGCGCCAGCACCCGGGCGTGGGCCAGACGCGCGTGCGCGAGCGCCTCGACGCTGGTGACGTCGCCGTAGTACACCGGCGCGCCCGCGCCGCGGGCTTCGCGCACCCGCTCCGCGTCCAGATCGAGCGCCACCCAGGGAAACCCACTTTCGGTAAGCGCGCGACCCAGCAGCCGCCCGCCGGCGCCGTAGCCGCCGATGACCACGTGGCCGGTGAGTTGCTCATGTTCCGGCACCACCTCGTCGATGCCACGCGCGCCAAGCAGGCGTTCAAGCGGCCGCAGCAGCCGCTCACCCGCCGAGACGTGCGGCGCCGCGCGCACCAGCAATGGCGTCACGAACATGCTGATCGCGCCGGCCGCCAGCAAGGCTCGGCCGTCGTCGGCATCAAGCAGTCCCATGCGATCCCCAGCGCGCGCCAGCACAAATCCGAATTCGCCGAACTGGCCCAGCCCCACGCCCACAAGCCAGGCCACCCGCGCCGGAAACCGCATGGCCATGGCCGCCACCGTCGCCACGAAGCCCTTGCCCACCACCAACCCGCCCAGCAGTACGGCCACCAGCAGCGGATGTTCGATGAGCACGCGCCCGTCGAACAGCATGCCCATCGACATGAAGAACAGGCTGGAGAACACGTCACGCAACGAGATGATCTCGGCCATCGCACGCTCGCCGTAGGTCGTGTCGGCCAGCACCAGGCCAGCGAGGAACGCGCCCAGGGCCAGCGACAGACCGACCAGCGAGGTCAGCCATGCGCCACCCATGCACACGGCCACGATGGCCAGCACAAACAGTTCGCGGCTGCGGCGGCCCACCACCCAGGCGAACAGGCGAGGCAACGCGAGCTTCGAGACCAGCAACGTGCCCGCCACCACCAGCACCGCCTTGCCGAGCGCTAGCGCCAGTCCCTTCCCGGCGGCACCGTCGTCGACCCCGGCCAGCAGCGGCAGCAGCAACATCATGGGCACGACACACAGGTCCTGGAAGATGAGCACGCCCACCACCAGGCGACCGTGGGGTGCATCCAGCTCGCCACGTTCGGACAGGCCACGCAGAACGATCGCCGTGCTCGACAGGGCGAACAGGAAGCCCAGAAATACTCCCTTGCCGGGCGGTAGACCGAAGGCGGTTGACACCAGCAACACCGCCGCCACCGTCAGCAGAACTTGCAGCGTCCCGCCCACCAGAACCTGGCGCGCAATGATGCGCAGCCGCCGCAACGAGAACTCGAGACCGACCGTGAACAGCAACAGCACCACGCCGACCTCGGCCAGCGACTCGATGAGCCCGAGGTTGCCGACCAGACCCAGACCGTGGGGACCGACCAGCGCGCCCGCCACCAGCAGGCCCGCCACCGTGGGCAGACGCAGAAGGCCGAGCAGCAGCGCCGCCACCACGCCCACGCCCACCACGAGCGCCAGCTGATCGAGAGCGGGGATGGAGCCCACGGGAGGATGGTACGAGAACCACGCCAGGAACGGGAGCCGCGCGGGCTGGGCTTCGACTAATATTCCGCCCGTGCGCAAGCGCCGCCCGACGCTGGCCCCAACGACGTCTGCGTCCCTGGCCGACGAGGTCGACATCGCCATCGTCGGCGGCGGGATCATGGGTCTGGCGCTGGCGTACTACCTGAGCCGCCAGAAGGATCTGCGCGTCGCCGTGCTGGAAGGCCGGCACCTGGCGTGGGGCGCGTCGGGACGGAACGGCGGCGGCATCCGGCAGCAATGGTCCACCGAGCTGAACATCCGCCTGATGCAGGAATCGGTCGAGATCTGCCGTGGCTTCGCCCAGGAGATCGGCACCAACATCTGGATGCGCCAGGGCGGCTACCTGTTCCTGGTGCGCAATCCGGAGGCCATCCCGAAACTGGAGCAAGCGGCGGCGCTACAGAACCGCCATGACGTCCCGACCCGGTTGCTGGACGCCGACGAGGTCAAGCAACTGGTCCCGGAACTCGACGACGGTTGCTTCGCGGGCGCCTGCTACAACCCGACCGACGGCGTGGTGTTTCCCTGGCCGTTCCTGTGGGGCTACGCGCGCGCCGCCACTCGTCGTGGTGTTGCCATCCACACCTTCACGCCCGTCACCGCGATCGACCGGGCTGCACACGGCTTCGTTCTGCACACGCCGAAGGGCGCCCTGCGCGCACAGCGCGTGGTCAACGCAGCGGGAGCGTGGTCACCGCAGGTGGCCCGCATGGTCGGATGCGCCCTGCCCAACTGGCCCGCCCGCCACGAGATCCTATCGACCGAGCCGCTCAAGCCGTTCCTGCGACCGATGGTTTCGGTGATCGACAGCGGGCTGTACTTCTCGCAGTCGCTACGCGGCGAGATCGTCGGCGGCATCACTCTGCACGAGCCACGTGAGAGCGAGATCCGCCTGGGCTCGCGCCTGGCGTTCCTGGAGGCCATGTCGCGCGGCCTGCTTGAGGTCATGCCGCGGCTTGGTCATCTGAAGGTCGTCCGGCAGTGGGCGGGCCCCTACGACCTGACTCCCGACGCCAACCCCATCGTTGGCGAGGCAGCCGCGATACCGGGTTTCTACCTGTGCTGCGGTTTCGTGGGTCACGGCTTCATGATGGCGCCCGTGGTGGCGAAGTACTACGCTTCGCACCTGCTCGGCGGACCGACCCATGCTTTCTTCGAGGCCTGGCGCCTCGACCGTTTCGCGCGCGGCCCGGCCCAACGTGAGGACATGAACATCGGATGAAACCCGCAATCCTTATCGCTGCCACCGCCGTGATCGTCAGTTGCGGGAACGCGTACCAGGATACCTACCTGGTCGACATCATCGGCCCCACCGACAGCAAGAACATGTTCGAAGGCGCCGTGCGCGCCACCATGGAGGTCGGCAACCAGGAAGTCGCCCGCGGCGACATCGTCCCTGGCCGCACCCTTGAGTTGTACGGCAAGGGCATCACCGCCAACCCCGGTAGCACTGGCACCATCTTGGTCAAGGCCTTCGACGGCGCCGGCAAGGTGGTCGCTTTTGGCCAGACCCCGACCATCGAACTGGTACGGCGCTCGGTGCTCAACCTCCGCGTGTTCGTGCAGCGGCCGGGCAGCTTCGGTCGGGCGCTCTCGACACGCGCCCCGCTGCGCTCGCACGTGGCTGTGCCGCTGGAGGCACCGGCGGGCGCGCAGGGCCTGGTGAGCAGGATGACCGTGGCTCTGTTCGGGACTGGCCGCGAAATCGCCCTCGGCCCGCAGATGATGCAGACCGAGGAACCGTCCAACAACCTATACGTCTACAGCCCGCTCACCCACGACACCGAGTTTCTGGGCGCGACGCCCGACCTCGATCAGGTGCCGCAGTTCCGGATCGATGCCTCCGCGCTGGCCCGGCCCGACGGACAGCTGGTGGTTTTCGGCGGCGTGGCGCGCGCCGGACGCACCGCCGCACCACACGTGACCGGACAACTCGACATCATCACGGTCAGGCGCACCAGCCTGCCCCTGGTGTCAGGATCAAGCTTTCGCGAGTTCGGCCGCGACGCGGGCCGCGTGCAAAACAACGCCCGGGTCGCGCGCAGCCACAGCGTCCTGGTTGCCATCGACGCAGGTACCATCCTGGGGTTCGGTGGCCGCGATGACAGCATGGCGCTGGACTCGGTGGTGTCGATCGATAGCAAGGCCGATGCGCCGCTCGACCTCCTTGGCGTGAAGATGTCGGCCGCCCGCAGCGGCCACACCGCGACCGCCGTGAAGCGCGACGGGATGGTCGAGGTTCTCGTGTTCGGTGGATCCGATCCCGACAAGCCCCTTGCCGATACCTACGTGCCGGCCACGAAAGAGTTCATCCAGCCCGACGGGGCCCCCGGGGTACCGCGGCACGATCATGCCGCCTTGCTGCTGAGCGACGGCCGGGTGTTGATCATCGGCGGCGCTGACCCTGACGGGCTGCCGCTTGGCAGCAGCGTGATCTACGATCCCATGGCTCGAAGGTTCGCGGCTGGGCCGGTGATCCTGGTGACGCCTCGATCCAGCTTCGCCGCTTTCGTGATCGAGAACGATCTGGTAATCGCCGGCGGCCTGGGCACCGAAGGGATCCTGCTAGATTCGGCCGAAATTTTCGACCTGAAGAGCCTGGCTCCGGTCGCGATCGAAACGGTGTTTCCGCGCGCACGCGCCTCCGCCACCCTGCTGTCGAACCAGTCGGTCGCGGTCATCGGGGGCGACGCGCGCGACAACAAACCAACCGACGTGATCGAGATCTACCAGCCGCGCCGCCCGTAACGTCCGCTCCCGAGACGGGTCAGCTATCGCCGTCGTCGCCCCCACCGTCGCCTGGTCCTTCACCCCCGCTGGTTTTGGCTTCGCCGCACAGCTGTGAATAGATGAGCTGGCCCAAGCTCTGCACCATCATCCGCTCGACGGTCTGTTCGACGTCGACGCGCTGGTTGTCGTCACCGTAAATGAACCTGATGCCCATGCCGGGGTCGGCATTGCTAGCGTCACGCACCGGCTCGCCCGGGCGCTGGGTCCAGCGCACCTCGCCTTGCAGTACCAGCGGGTCCTCCAGCCTGGGCACGGTCAGCTTGAACAGAAACCTGGTCCCGACCGGAAGCGGCTTGTCGGTCTTGATGAAGGTTCCGCCCTTCGAGATGTTCCTCGTGTAATCGTAGAAGAACGTGTTCAGCCGCTTGTACTCCACCTTGAGCTCAATCGGAGCCCGCACTTCGTTGCGGCGATTTTGCTCCCCGGGCATCCTGGAACCTGTCCGATGGTAGGCCCCAGCTTGCACCTCGTCAACGAACGCCTGGGGGCCCGGTTTCTGGTATGGGCGGTCCTGCTGTTCGGGCTCGCCCTTGGACTCGGCTTCGTGCCCCTGTTCGATGTGCTCGGCTACGACTTCGCGTTCGCCATGGGCCTTGCCACCGCCTTCGCTGCCGTGGACGTGGGGCATGGCGCCGCGGCGGCGGCGCGCCGGCACGGAGCGCAGCCGGCGCCGGCCCGTATCTTCGCCCGCGGACTCGGCGGAGCGCTGGGACTGCTGCTGCTGCCTCTTGCAGCTTCGCTGCTCAATGCCGTGCGGGTGCGCAACTGCAACCTGAGTGCCGGTCTGGTTTTCTATGCGCTGCTGCCGGTCGGGACCGCGCTGTTCGCGGCGCCCGCCGGCACGCTCGCCGGCCTTTGGTTCGAGCGTCGTGGGCGCGTGGTGGCGTACCTGCTGCCGGTCCTGTCCATTTTGTGGACCTTGTTGCGGCTCTATTTCGACCCACCCGTGTTTGCCTACGATCCTTTCGCGGGCTATTTCCCGGGCCCCATCTACGACGAGGCCATGCAACCGCCGGCGCGCCTGCTGTGGTTCCGGCTTGCCTGCCTGGTCTGGGTGGGCGCCGCGGTGGCGACCCACTTCGCGGTCCGCACCTTCCGTGACCGCGACCATCTCGGACCGCGCGCGCGCATGGGGCGCATCGCGATCGCCGCGATGCTGTTGGGCGCCGGGGGTGTCCTGTTCGTCGGCCG
The DNA here is from genome assembly GCA_031431215.1 of Myxococcales bacterium. Lineage (GTDB taxonomy): Bacteria > Myxococcota_A > Polyangia > Fen-1088 > Fen-1088 > JANPCZ01. Next base: position 29,013 of record JANPCZ010000152.1, on the reverse strand, counting down.
CGGCACCTTGCTGGGCAGCCACGTCACCCGGGGGACGCTCAACCGCGAGCTGTCACGGGAAACCCGATCGGCCCACTTCATCGTCCGAAGCCATGCATCGGCGGCTGCTGCCGACATCGATCTGCTGCACCGCGATCTCGAGTTCCGGCATCACCAGCTGCGGCGCATTCTCGGCGTCGAGCCGACCGGCTCCATCACGGTCTCCGTGTTTCCCGACAGCGCCCTCAAGAAGGATCTGGTGGGCGCGGGCGGCACCTTGTACGCGAAGCCGTGGACGCGGGAGATCTTCATCCAGGCCGATCGTTTTCCCGCCTCGCGCCTGCGCCACGAGCTCGCGCATGTCTTCGCCGGGGCCTTCGGCGATCCGGTGTTCGGCGTGGCACTGGCGCTGACGCCCTGGCCACGGCTCGCAAGCGGCCTTATCGAGGGCGTCGCGGAGGCCGCCGACTTTGGCGATCCGAGCGGCCGCACCACGGTTCATCAGGATGCCCGCGCCATGATCGCGAACGGCCAGGCGCCGCCGATTGACAAGGTGGTGGGCGCGGGCTTCAGCACGCTCTCGGGGGCACGCGCCTACACCATGGCGGGTTCCTTCTGCCGCTTCTTGCTCGACACATTCGGTGCCGAGAAGCTGCGTGCGCTGTACCGTTCAGCCGGCGATTTTTCTGCGGTCTACGCCCTGCCACTCGCCGCGCTCGATCGCCGCTGGCGTGAGTTTCTCGAGTCTCAAGACCTGCCGGCCGAGGATCGAGCCCGCGCGCGCGAGCGATTTCGCCGCGGCGCCATCTTCCAGAAAGTGTGCGCGCGCGAGTTGGCGGCCCGTGTCGCACAGGCACGCCACAGCCTGGGCAGCCCCGCCGCAGTCGCCCTGCTCGAAAGCGTCTGCGTCGATGATCCGGGCGAGCCCATCTACAAGCTCGACCTGGCCGACGCGCACGCGGCCGCAGGTCACAGCGACCAGGCGCTGGCCGCTGGCCTGGCCCTGACCGCCGACGACACCATGACCTTTCCCCTGCGCGCGCGCGCCGCCACCCTGGCCGCCACCCTGTTCTTTCACGCCGGCCGTTTCGACCAGGCCCGCAGCTCGACCGAGGCAGCACTGACCTTCGCCACCGACGACGGCGAGAGGCGCACCGCGATGGCCAAGCTACGCGCACTGGCGCCCGGCGACGACGCCGCCCGTGCCAGCCTGGGACGCGTGCTGTTCGGCGCCAGCCCCACCGCCGCCCTGGATACCGGTCTGGTGATCTATTTCCTGACCGAGTTCGCGCGCACCTTCCCCGACGACGCCCTGGGCCCCTACCTGGTCGGTCGCCAGCTCACCTACCGCGACGCGCGCCTCGCGCTCACCACCCTCCACCAGGCCTGCCCGCTTGACGGCGCGCCTGCCAAGGCCATCCCGCTGCCCGACGCCTTCACGCGCGAGTGTCATCGCCTGGTGGGCGAATCGGCGTTCTTCGCCCGGGATCTGCCGCGCGCCCGCGCCGCCTTCGAGCGCCTCAAGAGTGCCGCCACCACCGAGGCGGATCGGCTGCGCGCCAGCGATTTTCTCGAACGTATCGACTGGGAAGAACGTCGCTAGGTCAGTTGGGCTTACGCGGCTTGGCCAGCTTTCAGGGATCGGAGCACCGCAGCTATCGTGGTTCTGCCGTGGCCATTTTCGCCGTAAAGCAAGGTGAGCTTCCGAAACTCGACATCGCCGCCTGGCTGCAAACAAGGCTTTCGCTTGAAGGCCATGTCATAGCCCTGGTCGATGGATTCCCAGGATCGCTCTCGCCTATGCCGACGGGGCCAGGCGCGCACGCACCGCGGCCACGAAGTCGAGCAGATCACCCAAGTGATTCTCGACCACGTCGCGCACGATGGCCGGATCGACCACGGCATAGCCATGAACCAGCACGTTGCGAAAACCCGCCATCTTGCGCAGGCGATCCGATTGCTCGGCCTGCAACCACCCGGCGTGTGCCAGAATCTCGAACAGCTGCGAGTTGGTGGTCGGCTCGCCCAGCTTCTCGTCGGAAACGATGTGCGATGCCACGTCCATCGCGGCCTGGATCGCGATCTGCAGGGTGTGCTCGGCGAAGCGACGCTCGCGAACCTCGGTGGAGATCTCGCGCGGCTTCGCCAACGTGCGCAGCTCCCGGACGTAGGTCTCGATCAACGCCAACTTCTTGGCGACCAGATCCTCGTCGGTCATGCTGCCCGCACGTCCTGGCCGCGATAGCGGCGCAAGATCGGCCGCATGTCGAAGTACTCGTTGCGCGCCCTGACCTCGAACGCGATGCGCGCCGATCGATCCCGGTCCAACACCAGGCGTCCGTCACGCAGCACCCGATGCACCAGATCCGTGGGGGCGCGATTGAGCACGACGAGATCGACGGGACACCCTAGCTGGCGCTCGAGCTCGGTCAGCACGTCCATGCCCAGGCCTTCCAGCGTCGATGTCGGCTCGCCACGCACGAGGATTGCCACGTCCACGTCGCTGTCGTCGCGGGCCGCGCCGCGCGCGTGGCTACCAAACAGGTAGGCAGCGACGATATCGGGCCTGGCCCCGGCCAGCGCCTTTCCGAGCTTCTGCTCTACTTCGCCCGCCGCCATGGTGATCGCAGTATAGCCTCGCCCAGCGAATCATGCCGCCCATGCGCAGGGGTGATCCCGCGAAGCTGATGGTGCCCGTCGAGACGGTCGCCTTGATCCCCATGACGGGGCCGGTGGTCAGGCAGCCATCCCCACCGCCGCGGCATACAGGATCCCGGTTCCCGCATCGGCAGCGGTCGCGCCGTCCGTCGCGCTCGCGGCGCCGACGTCCGTCGCGACCACCGGGCCATCGAAGGACAGGGCGCGCCCGCCACACGCCCCCGCGACCAGGACCAGCGCCGGAACCGCGCTCATCCGTCGCTGACCAGGCGCGAGCATCACGACATGTCACCGTCCCTCGCGTTTCCACAGAGCCGCCAGATCGCGGGCACCGTGGATGAGCCCGAGGACGAGAACGTCTTCCGCCGAAACGTCATAGACCAGGCGATGGCTCCCCACGATCAACTCGCGGATCCGAGGTTCCCCGAACTCCGGCACGACTCGTCCCCGCTCTGCAAACTCGGCGAGCGAGTCCGACGCTGCAAAGGCATCAGGCACCAAGGCGCGCGCGTACTACTCGCTGTCGCGTGCGATGAATTCCGCGGTCGCTCCCAGATCGGCAAGGGCGACCTCGGTCCAGCCCTACTCGCCGAGCCACCTGGCCACTCGGCGCTTGGCCTCTTCCTGGCTAACCACCCGCCCGGCCTTCGCATCCTGCAGGCCTCGCTCGATCTTTTCGCGCACGTAAATGTGGTACTGGATGTCCTCCAGCGAGGCGTCATCCGGGAGCCCTTCGAGCATCCTGCGCACGGCTTCCTTGGCGCCGGGATCCGGTGGGCTGGGAATGCGCGCGCCCTCCGTCATGAACTGCGCACCGTGAAGCGCGAGGTCCGCGCAGCCATGTCGGAGTGGCGTCGCCTGCTGCGCTCGCCAGAGTTCGCGTTCGCGACCTGACCGAGCAGCCTCGCGGCTTGTCCAACGGCTGCGTGAGGAAAGGGCGGTTCTTCTGCTTGGCGCACGGTGTGCATGTAGAACCGGGGCAAGATGCCTGTGCCATCGACCTCGCACTTCTCGATGATCCGCGGCTTCCAGCTCGCCGATCTGTTCACACTTGCCAACGCGGCCGCCGGTGTCGGGTCGATTTTTGCGGCGGTGACCTACGTGGAAACGCGCGAGCTGCGGCAGTTTCTCCTTGCGACGGCGTTGCTGCCGCTGGCACTGTTTTTCGACGCGCTCGACGGTCGCGTGGCTCGCTGGCGCCGCAAGACCTCGTCGCTCGGTCGCGAGCTGGACTCGTTGGCCGATATCGTCTCATTCGGCGTGGCGCCGGCGGTGCTGGCTTTTGCAGCCGGTATGCGCGGCGGCTGGGACCGGGCGGTGCTGATCTACTTCGTGGCCTGCGGGGTGAGTCGCCTGGCTCGCTACAACGTGACCGCCGAGGCCTTGTCGATGGGCGACGACAAGGTCAAGTACTTCGAGGGCACGCCGATACCGACGACCGTCATTCTGGTCGTCGCGCTTGCCGTCGCAGCGTGGCGCGGCCGCATCGGGGCCACGCTGTGGTGGGGAGAGATCGCGCTCGGCCCGTGGATGCTGCATCCCTTCGTCCTGCTATTCCTGTTGTCGGGCAGCCTGATGATCAGCAAGACCCTGCGTATTCCCAAGCTATGATCTCAAGATCGAAAGCCACCATGCGGAACAGGAACTGGTTCAACGGAGTCGTCGCACTCTTCCTGGTTGTCGCGCTGGCGCCAGGGTGCGCGACCACGACGACCTACGAAACAACCTGGACTGATCCCTCGACGCCCGGCTACTGGTCACGCCCGGGACGAGTCGTGTCGGTGCGTGAGATCGTGCAACGTCAAGAGGGCAATCCCGTGGGTGGGGCGTTGGTGGGCGCGCTCATCCTCGGGTCCGCGTCAGCGGACCACGCCGTTGGCATCGACGACCTCGAGGGAAGCCCCGGCGAGAGCCCCCGTGGTTGTTAGGGCACGCAGCATGGGTAGCGTGGTCACGGCGTCTCCCACCACGACGAAGCGAAGTGCATCCGCGGTGAGGTACTTCGATGAAACCACGCGAATCGTCCCTGGATCGATGGGCTCCAGACGCTTCGCCAGTTTGGCCGCGTGATCGTCCGGAAGGCCGAAGTAGGCCAGGCTCTCGAGCTCGGCGAGGATGCCGGCCCTCGTTTCGAAGGCGAGGGGTGCGTTCATCATCTCCGTGTTTCTAACGCGTTCGATCTCCTCGGTCGTCACGTCGCTCTCTCTCATCTGGTTCGCTGCCTTCAACATCTCGTCGATCGCGCGGGCAACCTCCCTGCCGTCTATGGCGGCCTGCACGGTCATGTATGCGTCGAACCGCGTGTGCGCGTGCCAGGAAGATACGCCGTAGGTCACGCCCTCCATCTGGCGAAGCTTCTTGCGAGTCGGCTCTGGACACTGTCTCCGCCGAGGACCGCCGACATTACCTCTGTCGCGGTCGCGTCGGGATCGGAGAGGCCCGGGGTGGGGGCCCACATGATGATCGTGCTTTGTGAAGCTCCGGGAGTATCCGAAAACACCACCCGCGCTTCGCGAGGCTGCGGTGGGGGGACGAGGGGGAGAGCCTGGGCGGCGCCGGTGAGCCCGAACATGGCAGTGAACTTGCCTTCAACGTCGGCGCGCGTGATGGCCCCTGCGATCGACAAACGAGCACCTCCAGGGCGAAAGTAGCTCTCGCGATACTGCTTGCAGTCTGACGATGTGACGGCCTCGTAGGTCGGGGCGGTGGCACGTCTCACCAGGGGATGGCCTTGTCCCCGGGCCACGGTTGAAAAAATATTCCAGGCGATGGCCTGGGGATCGGCGATGGGTAGCAGCTGGCTGGCGACCCGGCGCTTCGCATAGGCGACGGTGGCATCGGTCATCCCGGGCATCCGCAAGAGATCCGCCCAGAGGACCAGCGTCTCGTCGAGGTTCGATCGCAAGGAGGTACCGTGCAGGCTGAACCGGTCAAACTCCGTCCAAACGCGCAGATCCGAGGCCAGGTCACCGAGTCGATCTACCGAGTCAGGGGCGCCGCCATCGATGAAGGCGAGGCCACACAGGTTGGCGCGTCCCTCCTTCCCTGGGAGATCGGCAAGTGAGCCACCTGGAAAAGTCAGGATCCACCCGACGAGGGGTACGGTGGGGCGCTCCACGAGTCGAACCTCGACGCCATGGGCGAGCGAAAAACGTTGCACGGGAGGCAACACGAGAGACCCTGCAGGTCCGATCCACCAGGCCTGCCCGCTCCACGGCGCGCCTGCCAAGGCGGTCCCGCTGCCCCACACCTTCACGCGCGAGTGTCATCGCCTGGTGGGCGAATCCGCGTTCTTCGCCCGTGATCTGCCCCGCGCGCGTGCCGCCTTCGAGCGCCTCAGAGTGGCGCCACCACCGCGGCGGATCGGCTGCGCGCCAGCGATTTTCTCGAACGTATCGACTGGGAAGAACGTCGCTAGGTCAGTTCGGGGCCGACTGCAGTTCTTTTTCGGCGGCGCGCAGCACCTGGCGCCAGTCGGTATCGCCGGGGACCGCCTGTACCGCCTTTCGGTACAGCCGCACAGCGTCTCCGATGCGCCCCATGCGCCGCAACAGGTCGGCGAAGTCGACCAGGGTCTGGTGGCAGCCGTCGCGATCGAACTCGATCGCGCGTTCGAACAGTTCCGCGGCGCGCGTGATGTCGCCCGATCGGCCGTGCTCGAGCGCCGCCTGGTGTAGCGCCCAGTGATCCTCGGGATCCACCGCCAGAGCCTGTTCGTACGCTTCGGCCGCTTCGCGGTGGCGGTTCATCTCGGACAGCACATCGCCCCGAACCGCCGCGATGAAGAACACGTCGCCGCCTTTCTCAGATGCCGAGTTGATCGCCGCCAGCGCCTCGCCGTTACGGCCTTGTTCAAGCAACGCCTGCGCCAGCTTGGCGAACCCAAGCCCGCTCGACTCGTCACGCAGGGCAAGCTCCCGGTACGCCGCCTCCGCCTTGACCGCTTGCCGCCCTTCGAGCTGGGCATCACCCAGTTCCCGCCACCCGTCCGCCAGCGCCGGGTTCAGCCTGGTCGCCGTCTCGGCGGCTTCCAGCGCGGCCCGGTCGTGCCGCGCATTCAAGCACTCCGCCAGCATGGCATGACAAATGCCCAGGTCGGCTCGCTCGCCCACGGCGGCACGGGCAGCCATGACCGCGTCCTGCGGGTCGCCCCGATCAAGCGCATCGCGCGCCTTGAGCAGCCAGCGCGCCGCCGCCGCCGCGCCCGGATCGTCGCGCAGTTTTCGCGCGTCAGCATCGTCGGGCGATAGCAACTCCACCGCCCGCAAAGCCAGCGCCGCCCGCGTCCGGTTGTCACGCGCAAGCGCACGTACAGCCTCGGCGCGAAAGTACGCGCCGGTCGACGACGAGGCGGTGCCCAGGATCTCGCGTGCCCGTTTCACCCCACCCTCGTCGCCATCGTCCTGCGCCAGCACCAGGGCCAGGGCTGCGGCATCCAGGCGCGCATCGTCATCACGCGCTGTGAGCGGTTCCAGGGTGAGCGCGTCATCGAGGGCCGCCCGTAGAGCCGGCTCGTCGCCTTTATCGAACGCCCGCAGACCCAGCGCCAGCACCAGGGCCGGTCCCGGCGGCGTCGCGCAGCGAACTCCCTCCGCTATCACGCGGCTTGCGTCCTCGGCGCGCTCCGCCCGGTCCAGCAGCTCGGCCCGATCCAGCCAGTGTTCCGCGAACCCCGGATCGCGCTCGCAGAACGCTTCGGCCAGGGCCATCTCATCCCGCGGCGGCTCGCCCAGTTCGGCGAGGAGAGTATGGAGGAAGCGCAAAAACGAGCTGCCGGCCCGATCGACGCTGCGACCAGCAATCTCGACCACCGGCCACTCGCTGCCCGGCTCGGCGCCCTCGGAGTCCACCGCGAACAGCCGGCCGCCACGATCCACCACCGGCCACAGTCCCTGAAGCTCGACCGTCTTCCGCGGACCCCGCACGTGAGCGAGGCTCTCCTTGAAGGTCAGAACCCGCATGTCCTTGCCCAGGGCGCCGCCGTCATAGCGGTCGAGAAAGGCCGCCAGCCCGGGACAAGCGTCACGGCCCATCACCTCTTCCAGACGATGGGCGTTGTCGACACCGCTTTGCACCCGCCGCAGCTTGACCTCGGAAAGCCGGGACACGTCGTCCTCGATCACCATCAGAAGCGTCCGGACCGGATCGAGCATGGGCGCTGTATCTAGTCCGCGAGTGCCCCCCGATCAAGGCCCGATCGCGCGAGCGTCGCTCGCGGCGCCATCCTCACGGCCCTGGGTCAGGCGGCCTCGTGCGCCCCAAATTGTCAGGACAACGTTGACCCTCATCTCGGCGATATGAGACACTCGGCTGTCCCAATCTCTATCAAACCCGTGCGGACCGTTCCCAACAGCCCGCGTTCGCGTATAGAACGCTGCTTGCTCACGTAGGAGCCGCCCCATGGCTCGAGTCCTCCTCTGCGACGATGAAGAGTCACTGTGCAGGGGCCTGGCCCGCCTGTTGCGCTCGGCCTCCTATGAGGTGGTGACCGCCGATGGTCCAGCGGGCCTCGCGCGCTTGAACCAGGAAGCCTTCGACGTCGTCGTGACCGACCTGCGCATGCCAGGCGTCAACGGCTTCGAGGTTCTGGACGCCGCCCGCAAGAAGAGCCCGCCTACCCCGGTGATCGTCATGAGCGGCAACGCCGAGATCCCCGACGCGGTGAAGGCGATGCGTGCTGGCGCCCGCGATTTCCTCATCAAACCATTCGAGTTCCGGGGTCTCGAGGAGTCGCTGGCGGTGGTGCTGGGCCAGACCAGCACGCCCGGACCCGAATCGGATCCGTTCAGCTGGCGCGATCGGGTGTCGCCGTGGCTGCTGGGGCGCGATCCAGCCATGTTGCCGGTGCTGACCCTGCTGTCCCAGGTGGCCGACACCCGCTGCACGGTGCTCATCACCGGTGAATCGGGCACCGGCAAGGAACTGGTCGCCAAGTCCATCGTCGCCGGCTCGCCGCGAGCGCGAAAACCCTTCGTCGCGGTCAACTGCGCCGCAATCCCGACCAGCCTGGTCGAATCCGAGCTGTTCGGCCACGTCAAGGGCGCGTTCACCGGTGCCACGTCGACACGCACCGGGCGCTTCGCGCAGGCCGATCATGGCACCATCTTTCTCGACGAGGTTGGCGAGATGGAGACCAACGTGCAGGCCAAGCTCTTGCGTCTGATCCAGGATGGCGAGCTCAACCCGGTCGGCGAGGAGACCCCCCAGAAGGTGGACGTGCGCTTGCTGGCGGCCACCAACCGGCACCTTGAAACCGAAGTCGCCGCGGGGCGTTTCAGGGCGGACCTCTTCTGGCGCTTGAACGTGATCCCGGTCGAGATGCCCGCCCTGCGCCACCGCGCCTCGGACATACCCTTGCTGGTCGCCCACTTCGTCAAGCGTGCCAACGAGCACCACCGCCGCAATGTCACCGAGGTCGAGCCCGACGCCATGGAGGCGCTCAAGCATCAGCCCTGGCCGGGCAACATCCGCGAGCTCGAGAACCTGATCGAGCGTCTGGTCATCATGAAGGGCCACGGCGCGCTGACCATCGCGGATCTGCCGCCCCATCAACGCGAGAAGCCCGAGCCACCGCCCCGCATCACCCCGGTGCCTGAACTCCCCGCGCAGGGCACCGACCTGCGCGCCATACTGGAAAGCGTGGAGGACCGGATGATCGCCGAGGCGCTGGAGCGTACCGGCGGCAACAAGAACAGAGCTGCCGAGCTTCTGGGCTTGAACCGCACCACGCTGGTGGAAAAACTGCGCCGCAAGCGAACCCTGTTCCCGTCCGCGTAACACCGCCGGCAGGGACATCGGCGCCCCGCATCGGCGCCCCGCATCGAAGCGCTACTTGAGCTTGCCGAGCACCTCGGCCACCCGAGCCAGCCCCTTCTCGATATTGGCCTGGCTGGTCGCGTACGACAGGCGTATGTAGCCGGGGGCGTAGAACGCCGACCCAGGAACCACCGCGACCTTGCCTTCTTCGATCAGGTACTCGCACAGGGCGCCGTCACCGTCGATCACCTTGCCTGATGGCGCCTTGCGGCCGTTGAACGCCGACACGTCCGGAAACGCATAGAACGCACCCCGCGGCTCGACGCACTTGACGCCCGGCATGGCGCGCAAGGCGCCCAGCATGTAGATGCGCCGCTTGTCGAACTCCTGCCGCATGGTCTCGACCTCGTCCTGCGGCCCCTCGATCGCGGCCAGCGCCGCGGCCTGGCTGACTGCCGCCGCGTTGCTGGTCGACTGGCCCTGCAGCGTCGACATGGCCTCGATCACATCGGGCGGGGCGCAGGTGAAGCCAATGCGCCAACCGGTCATGGCGTAGGCCTTCGAGACGCCATCCACCAGCACCGTCCGCTTGCGTATCTCGGGCGAGAACGTCGCCGGCTGCACGTACCTGGCACCGCCGTACACCAGGGTCCGGTAGATGTCATCGGTCAGGAGCCACAGGTCGTGCTTGACCGCCAGATCGGCCACCGCGCGCAGCTCCTTCTCGCCAAACAGCGCCCCGGTCGGGTTCGACGGCGAAACGATCAGGATGAGGCGCGTCTTGGGCGTGATGGCCCTGGCGACCGCCGCCGGGTCCAGGTTGAAGTCGTCCTCGGGGCGGCACCACACCGGCACCGGCTTGGCGCCCGCCAGCTTGGCGATCTCCGAGTAACTCACCCAGTAAGGCGCCGGCAGGATGACCTCGTCGCCCTCGTCGAGCAGCGCGTGGAACGCGTTGTAGATGGCCTGCTTGGCACCCACGCTGACGATGACCTCAGCGGGCTTGACCTCGAAGCCGTGGGCGCGCGCAAACCAGGCCGCGACCGCCTTGCGAAGCTGCGGCGTGCCCTCGACCTGAGTGTATTTGGTGGCGCCGGCATCGAGCGCCCGCTTGGCGGCATCCTTGATATGCACCGGCGTATCGAAGTCGGGCTCGCCGGCGCCGAAGTTGATCACGTCGATGCCTTGCGCCTTCAGCGCCGCCGCCTTGGCGGACACCTTGAGGGTCATGGATGGCTCAATGACAGACAGTCGTTTCGCTAGTTTCATCAGGGACTTCCGTTGGGGTTCTTGAACTTTTCCTTGAGGGCCACTACGACCGCGGGCGGGACGATCCGGCTGGTGTCCCCACCCACCGCCGCGACCTCTTTTACCAGAGACGACGACACATAAAAGCTCTCTTCGCTGGTCATGAGGAACAGGGTCTCGACATCGGGCGCGAGGTGCCGGTTCATGTGCGCGAACTGGAATTCGTACTCGAAGTCGGCGATGGCGCGGAGGCCACGAACGATGACCCGGGCGCCGCGGCGGCGGGCGTAGTCGACCAGCAGTCCGGTGAAGGAATCGACCTCGACGCGATCGATACCGGCGATCGAAGCGCGGATCATGGCGGCCCGCTCGTCGGTCGAGAACAGGGGCGCCTTGCGCACGTTGGCAGCCACCGCAACGATCACCCCGTCGAACAGCTTGGCGGCCCGCCGCAGGATGTCGACGTGACCGTTGGTGATCGGATCGAACGTGCCGGGATAGATCGCGACCAGCTTGCCGGTCGGCACCGTCAGGCCAGCCCCAGATCCCGGCGGTAGAACGACACGCCGGTGTCGCCGTAGAAACGGCGATCCGTGACCGTCAGCGCGCCGACCGCCTCAGGAGGGGCGTGCTTCTTGTCGTGCTCGACCACGACCACGGCGCCGCTACCCAGAAGCTCGCTGCCTGAAAGCGCCTCTAGCACGCCCTCGGTTTCGCCCGCCGCGTAGGGCGGGTCCACGAACACCAGACCGAAGCGTTGGCCTTCCGCCGCCAGCCGGGCCAGAGCAGGCCGCACACTGGTGCCCAGGATGGTGGCTCGGTCACGTAGCCCAAGCTCGCGCAGATTCCGGTGCAAAGCAGCAAGCGCCCGAGCGTCGCGCTCGACGAAGCAAGCGGTGGCAGCGCCGCGCGACAGCGCCTCGATGCCCAGCGCCCCGGTGCCCGCGTACAGATCCAGGGCCGCGCCATGCGCCGGAGGTCCGAGGATGTTGAAGATCGCCTCACGAACCTTGGCACCCGTCGGCCGCGTCGCCGCTCCGCGCGGCGCCCGCAATAGCCGGCCTCGTTCGAGGCCACCGGTCAGACGCATTTGCGGCCCACATCTAGCGCGCACCCTGGGCAGAGTCAATTTGGGGGGCGGAGCATCGCGGCGCGTCGCGAGGCCAAGAAGCGCCTCGTGCCGCTGCTGCCGGACATTGGGGGATCTGGATCTGGGGCCACGGTGGGGGCGCGGGCGACAAAGGGGCGGCAGGCCGTCCTCCGAAGCGTAGAGGCGACAGCACTCATCCGCGCTGTGCCGGGCGGCCAGGATCGCGTGGGTTTTCCGGGCGGGACGGCCGCTGTGGAACAACAATGGATTCCATCCCACAATCAGATCGGGGCCTCGAGCTGCCGCGCGGAATCCGGATGGTGCGCTCGCAGCAGGCTGATGGCCTCGCGCGCGCCCGGCTTGACCTTGCTGCGAAGTGCCGGATCCATGTGCCCGATCGCGTCCGAGAGCAGGAACTCGTGGTTCTCGGACATCGCCGCCGCGAGCAAGGCCGCCTGGGCCACATCCTTGGCGCGCTTGGGATTATCCGAGCCGGTGCGTAGCGAATACAGGGCCAGCTTGTGAACGCAGTAGCGGCCCGCATCGGGGATCGCGACGGGGACGATCCGATCACGTCCGATCAACACCGAGCGCACAGCGCCCTTGAGAAGGAAACGGAAGTGGGGCAGTCCGGTCGCGGAACCCCAGGCTCGGGGACCGCGACCGGCTCATAGGGTTTCCCCGTCGCAGGCACGAGGAGGTCCACCTTGAGCTTCTTGCCGCGGACCTTGAAGGAGGTCGCTGGATCACGCCGCCGGAGTTGCGGAACCTCATGGAACTGCAGACCGGAACTCCGCAGGAGCGTGAGGAAACCGCCGCTCGGGAGCGCGGCGATCTCGATCCTCCCGGCTCGGGCGAGATCGATGTCTTCGGTGAGTGGGAGGGGGGCGCAGCGAACACCAAGCTCGTTCAAGATCGCGCCGAACGCATGCGTGCCGACGAGGACGCCGCCTCCTTCGAAGATGCCGGCATTGAAGATCGATGCGAGGGTGACCAGAGTGGAATTACCCACGCTGTAGTAGCCAACACGGCGAAGATCCCGACTGCAGTCGGCCAGCAAGTGCGCGTCTCGGATCTCGTCATTGGCCGCTGCCACCTTCGCCACGGTCGCTTCATCGTCTTCGCGGCCGAGGTACTCGGTTGTCCGCCGGCCGGAGATCTCGTAACGGTAACGATAGACAAAATGCCCGTCGCCCCGCTGCTCGATCTGCAGGCTGCCAGGTGTGGTGAGGGGCACCTGCTGCTGGGCCATCGCCAGCTCTTTCGCCTGAAAGTAGGAGGTGCGCAGAGGGACATCGAAGACCTTGAACTGCTGCATGGCTCCCTTGTGGGATGTAACCTCATTCTATTCCACAATAGCAGCCAAGACGGATTTTCGATTCGGCTGGGCGCCGCCACAAGCGTGCGGCGGTGGCCGCACCGGATGAAAGGTCGGTGATGGCCGCCGGCGCGGGCGGCCATGGAAAGCGTCCCGGTCAGGGCAAGGGCCGACCTCCTGGCTCAAGTTCGTGAGGTCTCCGAGAACGATTCCGACGAAAGTCTGGGTCGTCGAGCGGCGAATGTCTTGGCTGCGAGGCCACGGATCGTGCCTTGACACCCGCGAGCGCGGGGTGATCGGACAGTTTGAAACTAGTTTCAAACTATGAGGCTGCCTGTCGCGGCTCAAGCCTTGCGGACGCCCGACCACAGCGACGCCATCTCGTGCATCAGGTCGACGATGAACCGGCTGACCTCGCGCGCCGCTGACGACAGCCGCGCCTCGCGCCGGTAGACCAGCGGGCGCGTCGTGACAGCGCCGTAGAGGGACTCGTCGCCCGAACCGCGCTACTCTCCCGCTCGTGGCGTCCTCCGACTGGCTGTCCCCCGCGACCTGCCGTCTCATCGATCTGGCCCTGGAAGAGGATCTGGGCCGCGGCGACGTCACCACCGCGAGCGTGGTCGACGCGAACGCGCGCGCCACCGGGCGCATTGTCACCCGCGAACCGATCGTGGTCGCAGGACTGACCGTGGCGGCCGAGGTGTTCCGTCGCGTTGATCCGGCCATTGAGATCGAGCGTCCGGTCCAGGACGGCGCTCATCTACCCACCGACGCTACCCTGCTGACCTTCCGCGGGCCGGCGCGAGGCCTCCTGATGGCCGAGCGATGCGCGCTCAACTTCCTGCAACGCCTGTCGGGCATCGCGACCGTCACCCGCAAATTCGCGGACCTGTGCCAGGGCACGGCGACCCGGGTCGCGGACACGCGCAAAACCTCGCCCGGTGCGCGCGCCCTGGAGAAGCTGGCCGTGCGCGCTGGTGGCGGCGCTAACCACCGGCCCGACCTGGGCTCGGGCGTGCTGATCAAGGACAACCACGTGGCCCTGGCCGGCGGCGTGCGCGAGGCGGTGCGGCGCGCGCGCGCCGGTGCCCCGCACGGTCTCCGCATCGAGGTCGAGGTCGACACCCTCGCGCAGCTCGACGAGGCGCTCGATGCCGGCGCGGACATCGTGTTGCTCGACAATTTCACCACCGCCGACATCACGATCGGCGTCGCGCGCGCACGCGCACGCACGCCGCGACCGCTGGTCGAGATCTCCGGCGGCGTGACCCTTTCGCTCATGCCGGAACTCTGCCGCCTGGGCGTCGACATCATCTCGGTCGGGGCCCTGACGCATTCGGCACCCGCCGTGGACCTGTCGATGGAACTGTCCGCGGTATGACGTGACGGATCTTTCCCAGTACCACGTCGCGCTCGTGTTGCACACGGCGCGCTTCGGCCACCGTTACGTCGCCCTGCCCGCGTGTGCGTCGACCAACGACGAGGCCGCACGCCTGGCACGCGAGGGTGCCCCCGAAGGTCTGGTGGTCGTCGCCGACACGCAGTCGGGCGGTCGCGGGCGCCTGGGCCGCACCTGGCATTCGCCACCCGGCGAGAATCTCTACCTGTCGATCCTGCTGCGCCCCGATCGCACACCCGCGACGTTGCCGCCGCTGACCCTGATGACGGGCGCAGTCCTGGCGCGGGTGCTGGCCGAGACTACCGGCATCACGCCAGTGCTCAAGTGGCCGAACGATGTGGTGGTCCAGCCTACCGACCCGCAAGCAAGTCCACGCAAGCTCGCCGGTGTGCTCACCGAGATGGCGAGCGAGCGCGAACACATCCGCCACGTCGTCGTGGGCATCGGGCTCAACGTCAACGGCCTCGATTTCCCGCCCGAACTGGCCGACCGCGCGACGTCGCTGCGCCTGTGTTGTGGCGGCACCTTCGATCGCGGCGCCCTTCTGGCCGCCGTGCTCGACGCCTTCGAGCCCGCCTACGACGAATTGCTGGCGCACGGCCCGGCCGCGGCCCTGACGGCGTGGCGGCGCCACGGTTTTCTCGGCTCGCGCTGTCGCGTCGATTCGGGCGGCGAGTCCATCGCCGGCACCGCGGTCGATATCGACGAGGCCGGCGCGCTACTGGTCCGCGATGATGGCGGGCAGATTCGCCGCGTGGTTTCGGGCGAGGTGCACTGATCGCTCAGAAAAGCCGCCAGAACGGGCACGCCATGATCCCGTCAGCGAGCCATGCGATCTCGTCGCCGGTGTGCAGCAGAAGGCCGGGACCCGCCTTGGTGCCATATTCGCCGCGAAAAGCCAACAGGCCCCGGGCATCGTCGAGGCGCGGACGTGCCGTGGCCTTGACCTCGATCGGGAAGACCCGGCCGCCCCATTCGACGACGAAATCCACCTCCTCACCGCCGGCGGTGCGCCAGTAGAGCAACGCGGGGCCATCGGCCATGGCGCCACGCCAGGCCAGCAGGTCCGACAGCACCAGATTCTCAAGATGCGCCGGGCGCGGCTCGGTCTCGCCGGCCAGATGCATGGCGAGACCTGAATCGGCCCAGTACATCTTGGGCGTCTTGATGAGTCGCTTGGTCCGGTTCACGGAGTACGGCGGCACGCGAATGAGCTGGTACGAGATCTCCAGCAGGTCGAGGTGCCTCCGCACGGTCGGTTGCGGCAGGCCCACGTCACGTCCGACTTCGGTCTGATTGACCAGGTTGCCAATGCGCAGGCACGCCGCGCCCATCAGCCGACGGAAATCCACCAGCGACGAGACCGCGGAGAGCTCGCGAAGATCGCGCTCGAGATAGGTTTTCGTGTACCCGGCGAACCACAGGGCGCGCGCTTCGGCATCGCGAAGCTCGGCTGCAGGCGTCGGATAACCACCCATGACCGCCAGGGCCTTCCAGTCCTCCCGCGGCGCTTTCGAAGCGTTCGCGACATCGAGCCAGTCGCGCGGTCGCCCTGAGAGCAATGTCGACCAAAGGCCCGCCTGCCCCAGCCCGAGGCGCTCGCGACGCGTGAGCGGCCATAGCGTGAAATGGGCGGCGCGTCCCGCGAGACTCTCGGAGACGCGCTTCATCAGCAGCAGATCGGTCGAGCCCGTGAGTACGAACCGTCCAGGCGTGCGTCGCTCGTCAACCGCCTGCTTGATGGCGTGGAGCAACGTCGGCGCACGCTGCACCTCATCGAGCGTGAGCGCTTTGTGACCGGTCAGCAGGGCCGCCGGTTCCCTCTCGGCGCGGGCCAGAGTCTCGATATCGTCCAGGGTCAGGTATTCGCGCGGGCCGAGCAGGCTCCGGGCCAGCGTGCTCTTGCCGGTCTGGCGTGCGCCGGTGATGACGACCACCGGCATCGACTTGAGGGCCGCCGTGACCGGACCAGCCAGCAGGCGCGGCAGGGTTCGCAAATCAGTCACGGTGTGTATGATAATCATACGTAGCGTGTATAGCAATCCCTGGCGGTGGAGCGGGCCATTGACTAATCTTCCGCGCCTTGAACCTTGTCGAAGCCACCGTCCTGGGTCTGGTCCAGGGCATTACCGAGTTCCTGCCCATCTCCTCGACGGCGCATCTGCGGATCGCCCCCGCCCTACTTGGCTGGCCCGATCCGGGCGCGCCGGTGACGGCGGTGCTGCAGCTGGGATCGCTGGCGGCGGTGATCGGTTTCTTCCTGCGCGACCTGCTGGGCATGGCGCGCTCCTTCCTGGATCCGGCGCGGCGGCGCACACCCACGGGCATGGGCCTGCCCTACCTGATTATCGGCACCATCCCCATCGGCATCGCAGGGCTGCTGCTTCGCCACGCCATCGAGGGCCCCCTGCGCTCGCTGCAGGTGATCGCAGGTTCACTGATCGTGGTCGCCCTGCTCATGGGCATCGTCGACCGAAAGGCGCGTGGCACGCGCGGCACGGAATCGATCGGATTGCGCGACGCCATCCTGCTGGGATTGGCCCAGGCGCTGGCGTTGGTGCCGGGGGTGTCGCGATCGGGCATCACGCTGACCGCCGGGATGGCGTTGGGGCTGCGGCGAGATGCCGCCGCGCGCTTCTCGTTCCTGCTGTCGGTGCCCGCGGTCGGCGCGGCCGGCGTGTTCGAGCTGCCCAAGGTCCTGCGGGCCACGGGCATCGGCGGCGCGGCGCTGGCGCTGGGTCTCCTCGCAGCGGCCGCCGCCGGCTACGCCAGCATCGCCTGGCTGCTGCGTTTCCTCCGTACTCGTACCACGATGCCGTTCGTGATCTACCGAGTGGCGCTCGGGATTTTCCTGCTCGTCTACGTGGCGTTGTAGCCCTTACGAATTTTTTTTCGCTCCTCGCAATTCCTACCTAGACAGTTCACGTAGGTGTGAGTAAGCTTCTGGTTCCTTGATCACCGCGATCACGGTCCTCGAAAAAAAGGCTGGGCCCATAGCTCAGCGGTCAGAGCTGGCGGCTCATAACCGCCTGGTCCCTGGTTCGAATCCAGGTGGGCCCACAGGCGAAGCGGCAGAGCGGGCCGTGCTTTTTCCCCACGAAGACGGAGGCAGAGTTGCGCGATCAGATTAAGCGGCTCGAAGAGCTGCAAGGATTCGATGCCCAGATCCAGGAACTTCAGATCGCGCTGACTGCGATACCCACAAAGCTTGAGGCCACGCAGGCCGACCTTGTCAGGGTGGAGGCGCTGCTCACTAGCGAGCGTGCCCAGCTGACCGAGGCGCAGCGCTACTACAACGAGCAGCAGAGCCTGCTCGAGATCGACGAGAACCAGGCTAGCAACGCCAAGACCAAGCTGTCGGCGGCCAAGAACTCGAAGGAGTTCGTGGCGGCCCAGCGCGAAATCGAGCAGTCGAAAGAGAGCGTGACCAACCGACAGGTTGAGATCGCGAAGCTGATCGAGGCGGTCGCTGCGAAGGAGAAGGTGCTCGAGGAGCGCACCGGCGACGTCAAGACTCTGCGGGAGAGCGTCGACAAGGACAGCGATGTCGCGCGAGGAAAATCGACCGAGATCGAGCGTCAGATCGCGACCATCAAGCTGGAGCGCGACAAGATAGCCAAGCACGTCCGCCCCGACGTCCTCAAGAAGTACGGCGCCATACGGATGCGACGCGGGCTCGCCATAGTGGCCGTTGGCAACGGCAGTTGCCGCGGCTGCAATATGAACATCCCGCCGCAGCTCTACAACATTCTCCAGCGCGGCACGACGGTGGAGATCTGCCCCTACTGCCATCGCATCATCTATTGGGAAGAGATGATGAAGGACCCTGCCACGATAGCCGCGGAGGCTGCGGCCGCTCTACTCGCCGCGACCGCCAAGGCCGCGCCCAAGCCGCGCGCCAAGCCCAAGGCGGGCGTCAAGGCCAAGGCGGGCGCCAAGCCAAGCGCCCCGGGCGCGTAGCCCGCCGAAGCAGGCAACAGGGCTCGCCGCATTCGGACAGGCGCGCTATAAGGACCGCGCTTCCCGCTGGAGTTCGGTGGACGGTCGCGCCGGGGCACCGCAAGGTGTTCCCGGCGAGGAAAGTCCGGGCTCCAAGGGCAAGGGTGCTGGCTAACGGCCAGTCGAGGTGACTCGAAGGAAAGTGCCACAGAAAACATACCGCCGGCGGCGTTCGCGTCGCCGGCAAGGGTGAAATGGTGCGGTAAAAGCGCACCGCCCCCTCGGTGACGAGGGGGGCATGGCAAACCCCACCTGGTGCAAGACCGGTTACGGAACCGTCGGGGCAACCCGCCGGCGCGGCCCGCGCCGAATCCAGGTTCCGATGTTGGTCGCACGAGCCGTCTGGCAACAGCCGGCCCAGAGGAATGACCGCCGCCCGCGGGAGGCAACAAACGCGGGCACAGAACCCGGCTTATAGCCGGACTCCAGCGGGAAGCATTTTGTTGCTCGATCGAACACGCCGTTCTTGACGAGCCGGCGCCGCGGGCTCTGGTACAACCGGGCCCATGCGGTTCGTCAGACGGTGGGCCTGACGTGACGGCGCGAGCTGCTCTGGTGGCCTGCGTCCTATGCGCCTGTGCGCCGCGCGAAGCCTTGGTCACACTGACGGACCTGCGCTGCGAGCTTGCCAAGAATCCGATCGGCATCGACGCCGCACGACCGCGGCTCGGGTGGATCCTGGAATCACCCGAACGGAACCAGACTCAGGCCGCGTACCAGATCGTCGCGACCGACGGCGCAGGCCACGTGTTGTGGGACTCGGGCAAGGTAACCTCGGCCGAGTCCGCGCACATCGAGTGGGGCGGCCTCGCCCTGCGATCGGGGCAGCGGGTGACCTGGCGGGCGCGCGTCTGGGATCGCCTGGACCGGCCGTCACGCGCGTCCGCGCTTGCGTCGTTCGAGATGGGCCTCCTGCGGCCGATCGACTGGCAACCTTCCAAATGGATCGGCTCGACCGGGCGGTTCCCTTACTCCCCCGAGATCCCGGTGCCCGATGGACGCTGGATCTGGTCGCCTGACGGCGCCGGCGCGAAATGGGCACCCAAGGGCGAGCGCCTGTTGCGGCACGTGTTCACGTTGCCGGACGACGCTGTCCTCAAGAGTGCTCGCGCGCTGTTCTTCTCGGCACACGACAAGTTGCGCTGGGTGCTTTATGTCAACGGCAAGGAGGCCACGCGCGGCGGTGGCCTGTCCGGTTTCGTGCCGACCGACGTGGCCGCGCTGCTGAAACCGGGCGCCAATCTGCTGGCGGTGACCGCGACGAATCCGGGTGGCGCGGCGGCGATTCTTGGCCGGCTGACCGTCGAACGGAGCGACGGCCGGCTGCTTGCCATCGACACCACGACCGCGTGGAAGACCAGCCAGAAGAAATGGGCGGGCTGGAACCAGCCTGGTTTCGACGACGCCGGCTGGGACCGGGCACGCGACGTGGCCAGCGCCGGCTTCGCGCCGTGGGGTCGCGTGGCACTGCCGTCGAACGCGCCCCCGGCGCCCTTGCTGCGCAAGACCTTCGGCATCGGCAAACCGGTGGCGTCGGCGCGCGCCTACGTCTCGGGCCTGGGCTACTTCGAGCTTTTCATCAATGGCAAACGGATAGGCGACCACGTGCTCGACCCGGGCTTTACCCGCTACGACCGGCGGGTCCTCTATGTCACTCACGACGTCACGTCGGCCGTGCGCGAGGGAGCAAACGCCATCGCCGTCATCCTGGGCAATGGCTGGTACAGCCCACACGCGCAGGACGTGTGGGGCTTCCACCGCGCGCCCTGGAAGAACCCGCCACGCCTGCTGCTGCAACTGCGCGTGCGCTACGCCGATGGCAGCGAGGAGACCATTGCGTCGGACGATTCGTGGAAGACCACCGCCGGGCCGATTGTGTTCGACGGCATCCGCAACGGCGAAACCTACGATGCCCGTCGCGAGAAGCCCGGCTTTGCCGATGCCAAGGTAAGCGACGCCGACTGGAGACCGGTGGTCGTTGTCTCGGCACCCGGCGGCGTGATGTCGGCACAAAGCCTGCCGATGAAGGTGACGGAGACCGTGCGCGCTCGTCGGGTAAGCGAGCCGCGCCCCGGCGTGTTCGTGGTCGACTTCGGCCAGAACCTGGCCGGCTGGGCGCGGCTACATGTCGCGGGACCCGCGGGAACCGAGGTGAGGCTGCGCTACGGCGAGCTGTTGAACTCCGATGGCACCATCGACCAGCGCGCGATCGCGGAGGGCGTTCAGCAGGGCCCGGTGCAGACCGACACCTACGTCTTGAAGGGCGAGGGCAACGAGGTCTACGAGCCGCGTTTCACGTACCACGGCTTTTCTCACGTCGAAGTCACGGGGTTCCCGGGCCGGCCCAACCTCGACAGTCTACAGGCTCGCGTGGTGCATACGGCGTTCGAGCGCACCGGCAACTTCGAGACCTCGAGCGAGGTGGTGAACCGCATTCAGCGCGCGACCCTGTGGTCATACCGGAGCAACTTTCCCGGCATCCCGACCGACAGTCCGTCACGTGGCAAGATCGGCGCGACCGCCGGTGCTCACCTGGCGGCCGAGCAGGCGATGTTCAATTTCGGCAATGCCGCCGGCTACGAAAAGTGGTTGCACGATCTCGCCGACGAACAGCTGCCCGACGGCGAACTGCCCGCCTTCGCGCCCAGCCCCGGGGTCGGAGCAAGCCGGGGCAACGGCCCGGCCTGGGACAGCGCCTTCGTGCTGATTCCTTGGTACCTGTATCTTCACACGGGTGATCCGCGCGCGCTGACCAGCGGCTACGACGGTCTTCACCGGACAGTTGACTACGTCGGCTCGCACGAATACGCCCGGGCCAACCCGGCCGGCTGGAAGGGTGATGTGATGCCGTTCCACGACCGCACGCCCGAGTGGGTAACTCACGCCGGTTACCACGCGGCCGATGCGCGCATCGTGGCCCTGGCCGCGCGGCTGGCCGGCAAGAACGACGAGGCCACGCGCTACGAGGCGATGGCGGCCGAGGTTCGCCGTAGTTTCGAGGAGGCATTCTTCGACGAGCAGGGCGGCGACATCAATGTACGCACCCAGACCGCACTCGGCTGCGCCCTGTTCCAGGAATTGGTGCCTGAGGGCCGTCGCGCGCGCGTGCTGGAAACGCTGCTGTCCAACATCGCTCGCCACAACGACCACATCGATACCGGGCTCCTGGGCGCCCGCTGTCTCTTGCATGCACTGTCGGACATGGGACGCGCCGATCTGGCGTACCGGCTCGCCTCGGGCACCGACAACCCGGGCTGGGGAAACTTCATGAAGCGCGGGGCCACGACCCTGTGGGAGGGTTGGGCCGGCGACGGGGCGCAGAACAACGTCGCCCTGGGCGACATCTCGGCCTGGTTCTGGAAGACCTTGGCCGGGATCAACCCCAATCCGAAGGCGCCCGGATTCGCCCACGTGATCATCCGGCCCGAGCCGGTCGGCGATCTGACGTGGGTGCGCGCCGAGACACACACCGTGCGCGGCAAGATCGCCAGTTCCTGGCAGCGCGACAAGCACGGCGCGCTGGGGCTGAAGGTGGAGATCCCGGTTGGCAGCACAGCCACAGTGCTGGTGCCGGCATCGGATCGGGCGCAGGTGACCACCGACGGCGCTGTCTTTGTACGCGCCGAGAAGAGCCGCCGCATCTACCAGACCGGGTCCGGCACATGGTCGTTCGAGGTGCGTGAGAAGCTCGCGCCGTGATCAGAAGCCGTAGCCGACGATGGTCTTCACGGTCCAGTCATCGGAGGCCTCGGTCAGTCCGCGGCCGAGGCCCAGATTGAGATCAACCGGGCCATCGAGCAGGTCGGCCACCAGATAGAGGAAATGTTCCTGCGCCTTGGCGGCAGGAACGTTCGACACAACGCCAAGCCCTGCGTAGTACTCGACGCCGACTCCCCAATGCCGACCGGTGTCGAAGCGAGCCTTGATACCCGGCTCGAACTCGGGCGCCGCGTGCAGCGTGCCGCTCAGTGCCCAACCGATGATGGGATTGAACGCCACCAGCCACGGGCCGCGCGTCCACGCCGCTATCGGACGGATCTCGGTATCCCAGTCTTCACTGCCCAGTGCCGCCACGCCGCGTCCGACCTCGATGTTGATGCCGAAGGTGAAGTCGCCGGTGTGCCCGCGCGGCATGATGAACTTGGAGCGCAGCTTGAAGCCCGCCCAACGCGCCGACGGCTCCCCAAGGGCAAATGCAGTCTGCAAGTACGCGCCCAGTTCCCACCAGCGCGTGACCGCGAAGGACGGCTCAAGCGTCATGCGCAGCATGTGGTGCGGGACGGCCTCACCCTTAAAGGCCGCCATACGCCGGCCCGCCGCGGTGAAATTGCTGTGCAGTTCGAGACCCGCGTGGCCGGGATCGTTGATGTCGCCCTCGTAGATCTGGACCTCGAACGGATCAACGGCAAAGGCCGGCCCAACTGTGGCTAGCAAGAGAGCGGTGGCGATCGAGGCGCGAAGCACTGGCATCGGCGCACCCTACACCAACACCGCCCGGGTGATTGGCCACACTCACTTCTTGATCTGCACCGCGAACTGGTACGTACCCGCGCCGACGTCCATCACGGTCTCGCCCGCATCCTTCTTCACCACGCTCACGCCCGGGGCCTTGTCGACCGGCTTGCCGCCCTCGGTCGGCTTGTCGCCCGACGGCAGGCGCACGGTTGCACTGGTGTTGGCCGGCACCACCACCCGCAGCTTCAACTGCCCGCGTTCCAGCTTCCAGTCACTGACGATCTTGCCGTGCACGCCATCGAGCTCAGCCTTGGCGCTGGTCAATCCCCCACCCGGTACCGGACGCACGTTGAAGTGTTTGTAGCCGGGTAGCGACGGGTCGGTCTCGATGCCACCGATGTGGCCGAACATCCACTGTCCGACCGATCCGAACGAGTAGTGGTTGAACGAATTCATGCCCGGATCCTGGAAACCCTTCTCCGCGGTAAAGCCATCCCAGCGCTCCCAGATTGTCGTGGCCCCGTGTTTGATCGAGTAGCCCCACGACGGAAAGGTGTCATTGGTGAGCAGGCGGTAGGCGACGTCATAACGGCCGCCGTGTGCCAGGGCCGGGAGGATGTGGCCGACGCCCAGGAAGCCGGTCGATAGGTGCCAGCCCTTGTTCTCGATGTCCTCGACCAGCCGCTGCAAGGCAGGTGTCCGAAGGGCCGCTGGCAACAGGTCGAACTCCAGCGCGAGGACGTAGGTCGCCTGCGTGTCGCTCTGGATGCGGCCCGTGGCATTCACGTGGGCCTTGTTGAAGGCCACCTTGATGGCCTCGAAGAGCTCGCGGTAGATCTTGGCCTCGTCCTTCTTGCCCAGGACATCCGCACTCCGCGCGACCAGATCAGCGCTGCGCGCGAAAAACATCGTGGCCAGCACGTTCTTGTCGGTATCCGCCTTGATTGAAAGCCACTCGCCGAAGTTGTTGCCCAGGCTCTTGGTCCACAGGAAATCCGGATTCGCCTTCTTGATGAAGTCGACCCAGCGCTTCATGGCGTCGTAGTTCTCGGCCAGGGTGCGGACATCGCCGTAGCACTGGTAGATGCTCCACGGCACGATGACGCCGGCGTCGCCCCACGCGGGCGCGCCATTGCCAACGCGGTCTACCCGTGGCGAGTAGTCGGCAAACCCGCCATCGTCCTGCTGCGCATCGACGACGTCGCGCAACCATTTTCGGAAGAACCGCGCCACGTCCATGTTCAGGCACGCCGTACCGACGAAGATCTGCGCGTCGCCCATCCAGCCAAGTCGCTCGTCGCGCTGCGGGCAGTCGGTCGGGATGCTGAGGAAGTTGCCCTTCTGTCCCCAGACGATGTTCTTCTGCAGCTGGTTCAGCATCGCATTCGAGGTCACAAGCGTTCCGGTGACCGGTGTCGCCGAGTGCACCACGCGCCCGGTGACCGCGGCCAGGCCCGGCTTGCCCTGCACGCCGGACAACTCGATGTAGCGAAAGCCGTGGAACGAGAAGCGCGGCTCCCAGGTTTCCTCGGCGCCGCCTCTAAAGGTGTAGCGATCGGTCGATCGCGCGCGGCGGAGGTTCGCGGTGTACAGCGTGCCATCCGGATTCAGCATCTCGGCGGTGCGAATGGTGACGGTCGTGCCAGTGCCCCCCTTCAGCTTGATCCGCTCCCAGCCCACCATGTTCTGCCCCAGGTCGTAAACGAAGATCCCGGGCTTGGGTTCCGTGACGGTCTTGGCCTTGATGTCCTCGATCACGGACACCGGCGGGCCTGGATCAGCCACCACCCGCCGTGTCTTCTCGTCGTACACCGAGGCCAACTTCCAGCCGTCGTCCTTGAAGCCCGGCCGGTCCCAGCCCGACAGCTCCTTGCGTGCGTCGTATTCCTCGCCGTCCATCAGGTCGGACATCAGGATGGGGCCAAACGCGCCCTGCCATGATTCGTCGGTCACCACGCGGGTCACCTTGCCGTCGGCGGTCTCGATCTCAAGCTGAGCCAGCAGCTTGGGCGGTATCTCGCCGTACAGATGATGCCGCCGCTGCCGCCAGCCGACCTTGCCGGCGTACCAGCCGTCGCCCACGATGGCACCAAGCAGATTGTCGCCCTGCTTCACAAGCGCAGTGACGTCGTAGCTCTGGTAGTTGACCCGCTTGTTGTAGTCGGTCCACCCCGGAGCCAGCACGAAGTCCCCGACGCGCTTGCCGTTCAGTGACAGTTCGTAGACCCCCAGCGCGGTTGCGTACAGCCGCGCTCTTTTGACGGAGCCCGCTATCGCGAAGCCCTTGCGCAGATGTTCGGCTGGCGTGAACTGCGCCACCACCGGCCGCGACGCCGGCTCCTGCCATGGATCGTCGCCATACGAAGCGACCTCACGCGCCGCGCTCCAGGGCTTGTCGTCGAAGTCGGGCTTGGTCCAGTCAGCACCCTTGACCTCGCTCGCTACGCGCCAGGCCTGCCGGTTCGAGTACACCTGGATGGACTCGCCGCCGTCGAGCTCGACGCGCAGCAGGCCCGCAACGCCGCCCGGGCCGCCGCCGCGCTTGGCGACGACGGTGATGGCGTTCTTCTTGCCCGCGGCCATGAGCGAGGTCAGGTCGAGCAGATCGAAACGCTTCGGATCGGAGCCACCGCCCGCCTCCTTGCCGTTGACCGACGCCAGGTACTCGCTGTCGGCGGTGATGACCAGGAGCGCACGCTTGATCGCGGCCTTGCCGGTGAGATCGACCGTCGCCCGTAGCTGGCAAGTCTCGGGGCCTTTGGCTGTGGCATCGCCACTGCCGCACCACAGCCACGCCATCAGCGTCTTGTCGATGGCCGGCGTGTCCTTGACCGCATCTGGCGGCAGGCCGATCCATTTCGCCTCCCAGTCTGACGGGCCGAGCAGTCCCATCTCGAAGAAAGCCGGAGCGCTCCAGGGCGACGGCTTGCCGTCCTTGTCCCAGACACGCACCTTCCAGTGCACCCGCTCACGCGCCGCCAGCGGCTTGCCCCCGTACGGGACGTGGGCGGCTTCGCTGGTGTCGACCTTGCCCGAGTCCCACAGCTCGGCCTTGCCCTCGAGCAGGTTCTTGGGATCGCGCGCGGCCAGAACCTGATAGGCCATCTGGCGCTCGCCGCGACGGGACGATTCGAGCACCCAGCCGAGCTGCGGCTTGGCTTCGTCGAGGCCGATCGGGTTGGCGCGCGACTCGCAGCGCAGCCGTTTGATGACCACGCCCGCAGCCGCCACCGTGGACGTGAAAAAGACGCCGCCCGGGACCGTGAGCGCAACCGCCAGTGCGAAAGCCCGACGAGAGTGGCTGATCATGAACGTGCTCCTTGGGGGGCCGCTTCTACTGCGGTTCGGACGTCGTAGCACAGGGGATCGACGGAGCAAGCCCGGGCTTTGGCGTGCCTTGGGTTAGAGTACAGCCATGGGTGGCCCCGTCACGCTCACCGGTCCGGATTTCACAAAAGGCGTTTTGGCGTCCGACGTGCCCGAGGGACGCAAGCTGCTGGGCCACGCCCACGGCGAGCCGGTCCTGCTGGTGCGCGACGGCGGCGAGCTGTTCGCCATCGGCGCGGTGTGCACACACTACAGCGCCAACCTGGCCGACGGTGTCCTGGCCGACGGAGCCGTGCGCTGCCCCATGCACCACGCCTGCTTCAGCCTGCGCACCGGCGAGGCAGTCCGATCCCCGGCGCTGAACCCGGTGACGTGCTGGAAAGTCGAGCCACTGGGCGACACCCTGGTCGTGCGAGAGAAGCAGGAGCCCGCCCGCCGCGTGACCCCGGCGCCGCGCTCGGGCCCGGCTTCGGTGGTCATCATCGGTGGTGGCGCCGCGGGCCACAGCGCAGCCGAGACCTTGCGCCGCGAGGGCTACGGCGGCCCGGTGACGCTGGTGTGTGCGGACGTCGATCCGCCCTACGATCGGCCCAACGTCTCGAAGGATCTTCTGGCCGGGACTGCGCCCGCCGAATGGATGCCGCTGCGGGGCGACGACTTCTACAAGGCCGACATGATCGATTTGTTGGTCGGCGTGCGGGCGACCGCCATCGACCGGAACACACGCACCGTGACCCTGTCCGACGGGCGCGCCCTGCCCTTCGGTGCACTGCTGCTCGCCACCGGCGCCGACGCGACCCGGCTGACCATCGCGGGCGCCGAGCTGCCGCACGTCTTCACGGTGCGCACGATGCGCGACACGCACGCCATCATCGCGCGCGCCAAGGACGCGAAACGGGCCGTGGTGGTGGGCGCCAGCTTCATTGGACTCGAGTCGGCGGCTGCGCTGCGCGCACGCAATCTGGACGTGACCGTGGTCGGACCCGGCGCCCGGCCACTGGAACCGGTGCTTGGTCCCGCCGTGGGCGATTTCATTCGCACGCTGCACGAGAGCCACGGCGTGACCTTCCGCATGGGCGTGCGCCCAAGCGCCATCGACGAGCACGCGGTGGTCCTGGAGTCCGGCGAAGCGCTGCCGGCCGATCTGGTGATCCTGGGCGTGGGGGTCAAGCCTGCAACCGCACTGGCGGAGGCGGCGGGGCTGGCCGTCGATCGCGGCATCCTGGTCAACGACGAGCTCGAGACCAGCGCACGCGGTGTTTTCGCCGCTGGCGACGTGGCGCGCTTCCCCGATCCGATGTCGCCGGCCGGTGATCTCATCCGGATCGAGCACTGGGTGGTGGCGCAACGGCACGGGCAACTCGCCGCGCGCAACATGCTGGGCCGCCATCAGAAAAACAGCATCGTGCCGTTCTTCTGGAGCCAGCACTACGACGTGGCCATCAACTACGTCGGTCACGCCGAGCCCTGGGACGAGGCGCGCGTGGAGGGCGATCTGGCGGCCCGCAACTGCCGCGTCGATTACCTGCGCGACGGCAAACTACTCGCCGTCGCCACCATCAACCGCGACCAGGACGCGCTGGCGGCGGCGGTCGCGTTCGAGCGGGCGCTGCCGTCAAGCTGACCAGGGGCGGCTCTTCAGTCGTTGCCGCCGCCGCACGACGATCCGCACGAAGAGCCGCTGCACGACGATCCGCACGAGCTGCCAGCACCTGAGTCGCCACCGCCGGTATCGCCGCCGGAGTCGCTGCCGCTCCAGCCGCCGCCACCGCTGTCGGCGGTGTCACCGCCGCCCCACGAGCCACCGTCGCCGCCGACGTCCCCAGCATCCCCGACGCTCGCCAGCTCGGGCGCCACCGAGACGCCGCCCTGATCATCGAATGACACCGCGTCGCGCCCGGCCCAGCCGTCGCCGGCAGCGCTCACGTCAGAGCCAGTCGCCAGGATCTGGCCGCCGCCATCGACCACGTTCACGTAGGGCGTGTGCCAGTACTGCGTGTGCAGCATCGAATCCAGCATCACCCAGCTCATGAAGGAATAGTACGGGTCGTAGTAGTAGTAGAAAAACGGATCGGCGTAGGCACCGGCGCGCTGGTGCGTGGGCACCGGTCGGTATTGCGGCGACTCGACTGCGTCGCCGAAGCCCAGGCTGCCGAAGCGGGCCATCTGGCGCGCGTCGGGCCGGATGACCTGCACCGTCGCTGGCTCCACACTGACCTTGGCGCCGACCAGAGCCGCGCGCAGGGCGTCGCCCACGCGCGCCGATAGCACATCCAGGTGTACGCGAAAACCCTGGATACCTGACTCATCGGCCATGAAGGCGCGGATGCGCTCGCCGAAGTCTTGCGCGCTCTCGCCGGGGCGGATCTGCAAGTCGGTCACGCGGCTCGATAGTTCAGCCTGCATCTCGGCCTCGCCCAGCAACACGCGGCTCGTGATGCGCACGTCGATGAGCGTGTGCAGCCCGTGCTCGCGGTGCGCCAGCACCAGATGCATCTCGGAGAACTTGCGCTCGAAGACGCCCTTGGTCTCGGCCGCGGTACGCACCAGCGCCAGATCGTCAGGCACGTCGCGCGAATCGATGTAGACGACCTTCTTGTCCACGATGAACGACACCAGGTCGGTGACTCCGGCGCGCGTGAAGCCTTCCACCAGACCCTCGACCAGCGAGAACGCCGACACCGTCAGCTCCTCCTTGCCGCTGCGCAGATCCATCTGTGCGCCGAACAGCGATCGCACCCACTCGACCGGGTTCTTGCCGCGGGTGGTCTCGGCGCTGGGCAA
>JANPCZ010000151.1:0-12957 GCA_031431215.1 Myxococcales bacterium | reverse complement strand
GATCCGGCTCGCAACGCGAGACGGATCGCGGGTCCAGGGGCGAAGCTCCTGGTCAGGGTCGAGGGGCGGAAGCCCCTTGCGGGGCGCGGGGCGGAGCCCCGCCTTGGTTGCGGCCGAAGGGCCGCGCTAGTGGTTTCAAGGTCACTTTTCGGCCCGACGCCTGTCGCGTCGCGATTGTCCGTTAATGTCTCTGCCGTCAACTTGGCGGTCATCGGCGTCAGATGATGCCCGAAACGCCGCCGCCGCGGCGGAATACAAGGACCTTGGCGGACCGAGCGCGCACCCCTCGTCCGTAAACTGGGCGGTCATCGGCGTCAGATCATGCCCGAAAACGCCGCCGCTGCGGCGGATGCGATGGGTACCCAGGACGGGGCGGCGCGCGCCCCCGGGATCAGAAGGAAAGGGTCGCGACCCCGTAATCGCGCCGTACGACGAACAAGCGCGCCCCATCTGCGGACGGCACCCCTGCCACGACCCCGCCGGGGCTGTACACCCAGGCCCCGAACAGTGGGTGCATCGGGTCGCGCACATCGACCAGGCGCGTTTGGCTCCACCCGACCCTGATGAGCGCGTGCCTCGCGACCACGCGCCCGAGCGCCAGATCGGGCTCCTCGAAGGGTCCCTCGCCCGGCGCGACGGCGACGGTGGGTTCTCCCGGCCTTCCCGGCGCAGCGGCCCCGGCAGGCGTGGGCTTCACCGCCGGAACCTCCGTGCGCGACAGCACCGGCAGCGTCTTCGGCTGCGAGAGGTCCACCGCGACCAGCCGCCCGTCCAGCGCGACCCACAGGGTGCGCCCGTCCACGGCGAAACCCGCCGCGTGGCCCGCCAGCGCGCGCTGCCCTTCGTGGTAGGCGCGCGCCGACCCTGCGGGCCAGTACAGGCTGGACAGCCCCAGCGGCGCCCGGGGCTCGCCCGAGATCGGCGAGCTTGGATCGAAGGCCGGAGACAGCGCGGTCCAGCTCTGGGTCGCAAGGTCCACCGCCACCACCGGACCCGGCACGCTGACCTTGGCCCCGAGCCGCGGCGCCTTCGGGCTGGCCAGGTCCACCGGCGTGACGTAGTAGCGGACGGCCGTGGTGACGAGCTCGCCGCCCCGTTTGGTGGTGACATCCTCGCGGTGGTTGACGAACATCGTGGTGCCCGCGACGACGGCGCCCCCGATCGCGTCGGCGCCGGCGATCTTGAAATCGGCGCCCGCGCGCGGGGCGTCGGGGTTGCGAGCGTCGATGATCAGGAAGTCGGCGTCCGGGCCGCCGCAGCGATCCAGCGTCAGCGGCTGGGGTCTGGCCGGCGGCAGGTCGGTCCCGGAGCAGCCGCTCGAGCCGCCCGCTCGCGTGCCGGTAGTCGCGGATCCGGAGCTGGCCCCGGCCCCGCCCCCGCCCCCGGCCGCGCCCCCCTCCGGGGTTCCGCCCGCGCGGCCACAGCTCAGATCGCGCACCAGCGGCAGGACGAAGATCCCAGGCGCCGTCCGCCACACCCCGCTGTGCTCGATCGCGCTCTCGGCGCCTTCACCGCCGTAAGCGAACGGCTGCACCTGCGGCAGGCGGAAGCTCCCGCGCCGGCGCGGCGGCGCCCCGGGCTCGATGATGTCCATCCGGTTCGCCCACCCCCCCGCGGGCAGGACCTCGGTCCACAGCAAGTACACGAAGCCCTCGCCGGCCAGCAACCTGTTCGGGTACCCCGTGAAGCCGAGGCGCCCCGCGGGAGCCCCGTGGCCGGGATTGGCGGCCGGCGCGAACACCAGGTCGAACTGCAGGGGGGGGTGGGGCGATTTCACCACCTCGACCACGGTCTCGCCGATCGTGACGAGCTCGCTCACGTTGCGCCCCAGCTCGAGCGCGCCGACCTCCCGCGGAGCTGCCCGATCACGCGCGTCCACCGACACGAGCCGCGCGTCCGACACCAGCCACAGGCCGTCGCCGCTCGCTGAGGCCAGCGCGCGCGCCGGGACCTCCTCCGTCTCCAGGCGGCCCCGGCGGGTCAGGGTTCCCTGCGCCAGGTCCACATCGTAAAGCAGCATCCCGCGCCAGCCCCCGCTCTCAGGCGCGGGCGCGAGCGCCGGGCCGCCCTCGCGCCACGGCATCACGAGCAGGTTGGCCTGCGGGAGATAGGCGAGATAGACACCGCCAGGCCAAGGCTGGTCCTCGACGCTGGCGACCACGGTCGGATGGGCCGCGTCGCCGACGTCGAAGATCATCACGGTCTCGCTGGGTGAGCAGCCCGTCGGCTGTTGTAGCGCCAGCACCCGCGACCCGCTGACGGCGAGGGGATGCAAGGAAGCCTTGGTGGTCGCGCGTCCGACCACGGCGTGGGCGGGATCCCCGAGGTCGATCGCGATCAGGGAGGACTCGCCGGGGACGCCGGGGACGCTGGGGAAGCCGGGGAAGTTGGGGATGCTGGGGAACACCAGGAGGCGCGACCCCGCGAACCAGAGCCGCGGCAACGAATACGGCGGCGCCAGCGGGACCGCCACCTGACCCGCCGCCGTCAGCGACGGTCCCCGCAGGACCAGGACGCGCATCGGGCGGGCGGTCTGAGGGTCGAAGGCGAAAGCGGGGGCGATCACCACGCGCAGGTCACCCCCGTGGCGGTCCAGCGCCGCGACCTGGCCTTCGAGATCGACCGTCGCCGCGGTCGCGGCCGCCCCGCCGGCGGCCAGCAGGCGGACAAGCGAGCACATGGTTGGGACCTTGGGGCCGGACGGGCGCCCGGTGGGGCCGCCGGCGCCGGCGCCGCCTTCCCGAGGGCCGGGCGGATCCAGCACGCACTTGCCGCTATCGAACGTGCCGTGCCCGCTCGCGGCCACCGTCACCCCGTCCGACGCGAGAGCGACCGCGGTCAGCCAGCTGCCCGGGGGCAGCAGCAACCGCGAACTGGCGACGCGCGGCCCCTCGGCGGCGGCCGTCACCACCTGGAGCCCCACCGCTTGTCGGTAGCGCTTGTCCGGATCGCCGGCGGGCGCCGCCAACCCGGTCACCGTCACCACGTGCAGGGCCTCGCCGAACAGGCGGGCGTTCTGGAGGGCGCCGGTCAGCGCCGCTCGCCCGACCACCCGGGGGGCAGCCGGGTCCGCCAGATCCAGGTCGAAGACCACGAGCCCGTTCTGCAGCCCCACGCCGCCCGGGCAGGTCGAGCAGCTCACCGGATCGCTGAGGTTGTCGACCAGCACGAAGGCGCGGGTGCCGCGCCGGACGAGCAAACGCGGCGAGCCCGGGAAGGGCAGGGTGGCGAGCAGCCGAGGCCGATCGGGCGCCGCAACGTCTATGATCTGCAGCCCGCGCGCCCGGTTGAGGACCGTGAGCTGCGTGCCCACCAGATCCACGAAGTCACCTGGCTCGATGGCCTCGGGAAAGTCGGGGACGTCGTCGCTGGAGGCTCCCCCCTCCCCCGGCGCTCCGGCTTCGCCGGCCGCTCCGGCCGCGCCGGAGGAACCGGCCGCCCCGCTGGTGTTATCCGGCGTTCTGGGAGCGGGCGTGCTGAACGACGACGTCCCGCTCGCGCGTGGGTCGGATGAACCCCCGCCGCACTCGGCGCCCGCTGCGGCGGTCACGGCCAGGGTGATCCAGACCGGTGCGCCTAGCCGTGTTCCGTACGCTCGTGCTTTCGTTTGCATGGGTGGGTCTCCGTGCGCCGGTCACACCGGCAAGTTGAAAGGAATGAAAAAGTCCAACCGTGAAGGAGCAGTGCGTGCACCGATCGCGCTCGCTCGTTCACGCACTCGTTCACGCAACGGGCGTGCCACGTCGACGACTCGCGTTTTCGGAACGAGGCGGGAGATCGCTCCGACAACTTCTCGACCTCGATCGACAATCTGCGGTGGGCGACGACGGGCTGCTGGCCACGCCGGCTGCCGGACGCCCTCGCACGAGTCGTGCGCACAACTAGTGCCGAACTGCGGTCAAACCGCGCCGCGGGCAGCGTGGAGTCTGCCAGCGAGCCGTGGCGTGACCCTTGCTGTCGGGCATGGCGACGATCGGGATTTGCCGCCGTCGTTTCCCAGTCAACCCAAGGAGGCCGTCTCATGAAGCTCTCTTCTGTCACCGAAAATTGTCTCGCGCTCATCGCCTGCGCTGCTCTGCCGTTCATGGCGAGCGGCTGTTCCGAGTCCAAGGCGGCAACCGCGGATACCCCGCATCCCGCACATGGTGCCGCTGGCGCCCCGGGTGCCGCTGGTGCGCCTGGCGGCCCGCACGCCGCGGCTCCGGCCAAGCTCGACACCGCGAAGATCGAGCAACTCACGGGAGCCAAGGGCGCCCTCAATGAACCCGAGGGTGTGTTCAAGGTGAGCGTGCCGCGCAGCGATCTGGCCGTGAAGGTCGGCTCGGTGAAGATGACGCCGCCCATGGGCCTGACGTCGTGGGCGGCGTTCCAGCCGGCCGCCGACATGGTGATGGTCATGGGCGACATGGTGATGACCGAGCCACAGGTGAACCCAGTCATGAGCGCCGCCCTGGACAACGGGCTGGAGGTGACCGCGTTGCACAACCACTTCTTCGGCGACTCGCCCAAGATCATGTTCATGCACATCGGCGGCATGGGCGATCAGGAGGTGCTGGCCGCCGCCGTCGGGAAAGTGTTCGCGAAGATCCAGGAGACCAGTGGCACGACCGACTTTGCGACCGCCGAGATCGATCCCGCGAACACGTCGCTTGACCCCAAGAAGATCGAGGATGTGATGGGAACCAAGGGCACCCTGGGCAGCGGCGTCTACAAGATCACCATCGGCCGGACCACCACCATGCACGGGGTCAGCGTCGGAAACACTATGGGCGTCAACACCTGGGCGGCGTTCGCAGGCAGTGATGACAAGTCAGTGGTCGACGGCGATTTCGCGATGCTCGAGGGCGAGCTTCAGGGTGTCTTGAAAGCGCTGCGCGCGGCAGGGATCAACATCGTTGCCCTCCACCAGCACATGGCGACGGAGTCGCCGAGGATCGTGTTCCTGCACTACTGGGGCATCGGCTCGACGACCCAGCTCGCGCAGGGGCTGAAGGCCGGGCTCGCACAGACCGCCACCAAGCTGTGACCATGCAGCCGTCGCCGTCGGGGGGGGGCCATGATTTCAAGCAACGGGCTTGCGAGATCGGTTGTGGCCCTCCTGGCGGTGGCGACGGCAGCAGGCGTTGGCTGCGCCGGTGTTGCAGCGATCCGGGGACGGCCGCTGCGGATCACGGGCCGCGACGCCGTCCTGCGTCTGGCCAAATTGCTTTGGCTGCGCCTGCCCGACGCAGCACCGTTCGGGCGGGCGTCGGCGGTTTTTACCGCTGGTGGCTGGACCTCGACCGTCTGCCAGGCACCAAGCGTAGGTAGCCTGCACGAGCGGGCTCGCCGGGTGCCGGCGACGTGCTTCGGATCGAAATGTCGCATGTCCCCATCCGCCGTGACCGAGCGCGGCTCTTGGGCCTCGATTCTCGGAACCCCTGCCTGCCATTCCGTGGCCCAAACTTTGCCTAGCCGCCGACCGCGCGTTTCGCACGAATACGTGGCGGCGCCGGATCATTTCGATGGTCCGCGTCCCTGTCCGTCAGAAAGGCCGTCGGCATACGTTACTAGATCCTCCCTCCCCCCAACCTCCCTAGCTGGACACAGGAGTCACCATGAAATCCGATCTTGATCCGACTACGCCGGGTTCCCCATGGCCCAGACGAATCACAAGTCCGCGGCGTCACGGCGTCTTCCTAGGCGCCATCGCCGTGGCCTGCATCGGACTCACAGGGTGCGAGAACAACTACGGCGAAGACAACGCTGACCTGGAAGCCATTCTCAAAGATGGCGAGCTGACCGCGGTTGTTCGCCGAGCGCTTTCGGTTGACGCTGGCGTGCCGGTTCCGCCGCCCAGGACCGACGCGGGCGGCGTCGGTGCAGGCGGTAGCGGCGCTATCGACGCAGCAATCGCCCCTGATGCCCCTGGAGGGACCGATTTTGGCGGTGTGGGAGGCGTGGGCGGCAGTGGCGGTGGCGGTGGTGGCGGCGGAGGCGCTGGACCGTTCCCGCAATCAGGACAGGGGTGGTGGGAGTTCGACGATTGCAACCCCTCGCGAACGGAGCTGAATGACAGCTCATTTGAATCCCACACAGCGTTCCGATCCGTGAGCGTGGCGTGTACCGCCGGCATTTTGCAGCAAGGCGTCGCCATCAGCCAGGCGGACGACCTGGTCTACGTGCCCGATCAGCCGAGCTTCACCTTCGAGAACGGGGTCACGGTCGCTGCCTGGGTCATGCCCAAGCGCCTCGGTGGGGTACGCACGATCTTCCGCAAGCGCGAGGCGGGAACCAGCACGTTTGTCCTCGCGGAGAACGGTAACACCTATCAAATGGTCATTCGACTGGCCAATGGCCTTACCGCGCAGGTCAGTGCCCATGCACCCCTCAATACCTTCACGCATGTCGCCAGTACCTACGACGGGAACGACCTGCGCCTGTACCTGAACGGCAAGCTGGCCGCTCGCACCCGGGTTAAAGGACGCCTGAGTGACGGCGCTGGCCCGCTGCTGATGGGCAACGACGCTTTCGGCCGCCGCGTCGATGGCGTCCTCGACAGTGTGTTCTTTGACACCAACGCAGCCACACCGGAGCAGATCCTTCGTCTGAACTGCCTGCCCCGTCCGTCGACTCTGGTGGCCACGCCGGCCAGCAGCGCCCCGGTGCCCGCCGGTACCGAAGTGAGCTACGACGTGAAGTTGACCAACAACTCGTGCGATTCACAGCAGTTTCAGTTCAACGCCTTCGCTCAGAGTCCAAACATATTTGCAAGTCCACAGTTTGACTTCTTCACGCTGGATCCGGGAAAAGCCAGAGATATTCCGCTGACGGTGTCGTCTTCGTTGGGTATCGAGCCCGACGACTACCAAGTGTCAATCAATGCGTTCTCCTTTGGAGAAGATCAACAGCTCGCCACCACAGTGACGTACTCGGTTCAGGGAACACCATGCTCGATTCGCTCGCGCAAGGAGCTTGAGATCACGGATCTCAGCGTTGTGGAAGATCCGGTTCGTACCGCGGCGGGTGGCGCGTGGACCTTCGGCAAGCTGATGGAGTCCATGGCTCCTAGTGTTACTGCCGCGCCCGCCATGGTCGAATCGTTGTTGCGAACGTGGCTGACGGATCAGACCGTCAACGGGTTCACGGTGGCCGCTCGTCCGTCGATGCAGGACCTGATCCTGGGACCGTTCCCGCGGCTCGCCGACGGCAGGCTGGATCTGAGCCGGGCGCCTTTCCGCTTGCTGGCAATCGTCAACCGAATCGATTTGAACGACGTACCAAAGCATAGCGCCGGTGAGGGCCGCTTTGTGTTTGGCCTCCTCGATCAGGCGGGCAATCCCCTGCAAATGACAATGATCCTCGAGTACAACATCCCGGCCTCTACCACGCAGGACGTGACCGATCTGGCCAATGCCTGGCACGGTCTGTCCAACCTGCCGCGACCGTCGGCGCAGTACAATACCGCCCTGCAGGCCATCACGGATCGCTTCGCCGGCCGCAATGCTGCGCCAGGCAGAGTCAATGGCAGCGCGATCGGGCAGGTCCGCACCAACGACTTCTTTGCGCTGGGTGAATGGGAGTTCCGTGAGTTCCATCTGTCGCCGGCAACAGGAACGCTCAAGCCCGCCACTTTGGCCCTGACGCCTGACCTTAGCTTCAACAACACCCGGACGCTGGCGAACTATATCAACACAAATGAGTCGTCCATCCTCACCCAGACCCACACTGTGCCGGCGACCTTCGCCGGTCAGCCGTTCCAGGCTGGCGCGCTGATTACCGACTTCTTTGTGTGGCAGGCTCCCGGCGTAAATCCCGAAGCTCGCGAAAAGTTCGCTTTGAACACGTGCAACGGTTGCCACACCAATTCGCTGGAGACAAATGTGTTTGTGTTCCAGCTGCCACCGCGTGCCCGGGGGCAAGAGAGCCAGCCGTCCCCGTTCCTGCAAGGAACCCAGGTCTTCGATCCGTTCGCCAACGTGACCCGGAGCTTTCAAGAGCTCGGACGGCGGGGCCGCATTCTGCACGGCCTCGTGTGCCCGAATGATCCATTGCCGCCTCCGCCTCCCGACATCATTCCCGCCCCCGACGGCGGGACTGGCGGTAGGAGCGGCGGCGACGGCGGCATGGGAACCGGGGGCACGACCGGAAGTGGTGGCGGCAGCGGCACCACCCGAGATGCATCCGTGAGAGGCTAGCTCTCCCTCTCGACCCGCGGCCCGCCGAGGATCCACTTCGGCCGGGCCGCGGCAAGAGGCTCTTGGTCGCGACCGAGCAAGGCTCTGGCGGGACGGTCGACAGCCGACGGGGCTCTTGGTGACAGCATGAATCCGCGAAGCCGTGGTGCTCGCGGCGCGCTGTTGCCACGGCCATGAAGGTCGCGGTCGGTGGCCCGGATGGTCGGATCGTGGCGTTCTCGAAGGCGTTGGCGCCGGAACTCTCGGTGGGCGAATTCCTGGGCATCGCGCGCATTGACCCGCCCGCAGCGGCGTTTTCGGGCATCATAGGTCAAGAGCTCCGTCATGCGCGCGGCGACGATACTCCAACCGACGCCGGAGGGGCGCCGTCGCCACGGTGTCGCCGTTGCCACGGTTCCGGGTACGGTCTGACCTTGGTACGATGGCCTGCCCACGCAGTCTGCGCTGCCGACGATGACGAGTTTCACCGACCACGAACTGGAAGCGATGCTGTCCGATCTCGAGTCGGACCTCGTCGAGCGCAAGGAATCCTTGAAGGGCGATGTCCCTAACACGATCCGCGAGGCTGTCTGCGCGTTCGCGAACGATCTCCCGGGCCATGGCCGCCCGGGCGTGCTGTTGATCGGGGCGCGGAATGACGGTTCGCCGTCGGGCCTCGCCATCACGGACGAGCTCCTGCTGCAGCTCTCCGACGTGAAGACCGACGGCAACATCGTACCGCCGCCAACGCTGACCGTCGCGAAACGGCAGTTACGGGGTGCCGAACTGGCCGTGGTCACCGTGTGGCCCGCCGATTCGCCTCCGGTCAGGTGCAAGGGGCGCGTGTGTGTCCGCGTCGGGCCGCGGCGTGGCGTAGCCTCCGCGCAAGACGAGCGCATCCTCAACGAGAAGCGCAGGCACCGCGATCGGCCGTTCGACGTTCAGCCGGCACCATCGGCCACCCTCGCTGATCTCGACCGCCGTTTCTTCGAGGAAGTGTATCTGCCCGCGGCCTTCGCGCCCGACGTTCTTCTCGCGAATGACCGCAGCAGCGAGCAACGTCTCGCCGCAACCAAGATGATCGTGTCGGCCGACGCCGTCACACCGACGGTGCTTGGGGTGTTGGTCCTGTGCGACCGCGCGCGCGACTTCCTTCCCGGCGCCTACCTGCAATTTCTACGAGTCGCCGGCATCGCCCTGGGCGATGCGATCGTCGACGAGCTGGCCATCGATGGCGCGATTCGCGATGTCCTCCGGCGCGTAGACGAGAAGCTGATCTCGCACAACCGGACCGCCGTCGATTTCACCAGCGGTCCCGTCGAACGGCGCCAGCAGACCTATCCATTGGCCGCCCTGCAGCAGCTGATTCGCAATGCCGTGCTCCACCGCGCGTATGAGACAACCAACGCGCCCA
The DNA here is from genome assembly GCA_031431215.1 of Myxococcales bacterium. GTDB lineage: Bacteria > Myxococcota_A > Polyangia > Fen-1088 > Fen-1088 > JANPCZ01. The sequence goes on along the minus strand of JANPCZ010000151.1, from coordinate 3,387 downwards.
TTCGTGTCACCTGGTACGACGACCGGATCGAGATCATGAGCCCGGGCGGTCCGTTCGGAGCGGTGACGAAGGAGAATTTCGGCTCGCCCGGTGTCACCGACTACCGGAATCCGAATCTCGCAGAGGCGTTGCGCGTCCTGGGCTTCGTACAGCATTTCGGAGCGGGGATACCCACCGCCGAGCGCGAATTGAAGAGAAACGGAAACCCACCGCCCGAGTTCGACGTCCAACCGACCACCGTCCTGGTACGAGTTCGAGCCGCGAAATGAGGATCCACGGGCGTCACGCCGTACGTCGGGTTGCCCCCGGGCGACCCGCGAGAATCTGGTAGACGGCCGGCAGCACCAGCAGCACCAGCCCGTTCAGCACCGCCACGCCGAACAGGGCGATGAATTCAAGAGGATGAGCACCGCCGGGCGGACCGCGCGGAACGCCAGCCACAGCACGAACAGGATGAGCGCGACGACCGCCGGCACGACGATGGTCAGACGGCGCCGCGCGCTCTCGTAGCTCTCGAACTGGCCGCCCCATTCGAACCGGTGCCACCACCGAGACCAGATCGCGCCCGCGCACGTCGAACTCGACCGGTGCGCGGCGCGATTGCTTTTCGCGCTCGATGACCACCGGCCCGCGCTCGGTGATCACCTCCGCCACGTCACCAAGCGGCACGATCGGCCCGGTGGCGGTCTTGAGCGGCAGGCTCCGGGTTTGCGCATCGACCGTGGACGGGATGTCCGAGCCCCCAGCGGGCGCCATCTTGCCGGTGACTTGGGCGATTCCCTTTGTCGTCAGAAGCGGACATCATGAGCGCCATGAGCGTCGTCCGCGGCCCCGAGGTCAGGGGACCGATGCGTCGCATAGGGAGATACGACCTGTGCGCACAGCTGGCCTCGGGTGGCATGGCCACTGTGTGGCTGGCGCGCATGCGCGGGCCGGCGGGCTTCCAGAAGCTGGTGGCGCTCAAGACCATTCACCCGCACCTGGTCGATCAGGAGGGCTTCATCGAGATGTTCCTCGACGAGGCCCGGCTCGTTTCGCGCATCGAGCATCCCCACGTGGCGGCCGTGCTGGACTTTGGCGTCGCCGAGGGGACGTATTTCCTGGCGATGGAGCTGCTGGTCGGCGAGACGCTCGGCCGGATCCATCGATACGTCGCCAGCGACCGGCGGCGGCTCGCCGACCCCGAGTACACGCGGCACATCGCCCGCATCGTCGGTGATGCGGCGGAGGGGCTGCACGTGGCGCACGAGCTGGTGGCCGCCGACGGAACGCCCCTGGCGGTCATTCACCGCGACGTCTCGCTCCAGAACGTGCTGGTGACCTTCGAGGGGCAGGTGAAGGTGATGGACTTCGGCGTGGCGCAGGCGCTGGACCAGATCCACGTCACGCACGCCGGAACGTTGAAGGGGACGCCCTCTTACATGGCGCCCGAGCAGCTCGAGCACGGCGCGGTCGATCGCCGCGTCGACGTCTGGGGCCTGGGCGTGGTGCCGTGGGAGTTGCTCACGGGCGAGCGCCTGTTTCAACGCGAGCGTGAGGTGGACGTGATCCGAGCGGTGCTGAGCGATCCGATCGAGGCTCCCTCCAGCCGCGTCGCCGGGGTGGGGCCGGCGTTGGACGCGATCGTGATGCGCGCGCTGGCGCGCAAGCCCGACGAGCGCTACCCGACGGCGCACGAGATGGCGGTGGCGCTGCGGAAAGTGTCCGAGGCGGACGGCGCCACTTCGGGGCCGGAGCGCCTCGGCCCCTGGTTGACCGGTTTGTTTCCCGAACTCCATGCGGAATGGAACCAGCGGGTGGAGGAAGCGCGCCGCGCGTCCGTCGAGGGAGCTATCGCCGAGGCGCCACCCGCCGACGGGGACGCCACCCGGGCCACGGTGGTGGGCCGGCGGAAGCGCTCTCGCTGGTTGGCGCCCCTGACCCTGGCGGCCGTGATGGGCGCGCTGGCGATAGGCGCCGCGGTCACGCGCGGTCCCAGCGCCGCATCGCCCTGTGCCGGTCGTCCCGACGGCGAGCCGTGCACCGGAGGCCTGTGCGCAGCAAGCGCCTGCCAGGCGGTTGCCTGCGCCGAGCCATTTCCCGTGGCCCAGGCGACCGCGGGTGAGAATCATGCCTGCGCCGTGGATCGCGCCGGTGGCCTCTGGTGCTGGGGCCGCAACGATCATGGTCAGGTGGGCATCGGCGATTTGAGGGCGCGGGTTCACCCGGTGCGCCTGGCCCTTTCCGATCGCATGCAGGCAGTGAGCGCCGGGCCCCAGCACACCTGCGCCATCGGCGCTCCTCCCCAACGCCGGCTGTGGTGCTGGGGCCGCGGCCGCGACAGGCAGTTGGGGCTCACCAACCGGACGGGGGCGGATCGGCTCTCTCCCGCCCCGCTGCAAAGCAGCGGCGACTGGTCGCAGGTGGCGGGCGCGGAGATGCACACCTGTGGGATTCGCGACGGCTCTCTCCTTTGCTGGGGCCGCAGCTCCGTCGGTCAGCTCGGCAGCACCGGCGGGGAATTCGAAGGCAAGACTCCCAGTCCGGTCGACGTGCCCCCCTCACTTGCTTGGACCCAGGTCACAGCCTCGCGCACGGTCACCTGTGCCCTGGAAGAGAGCGGCGGCTTGTACTGCTGGGGCGCGCATGCGCGGCAGCCGGCGCATCTGGCCGGAGTCTGGGCCGGGCTGGGAACGGCCCACGGATCGCACCTGTGCGCGGTCGCGCCCGACGGCGCGCTCTCCTGCTGGGGCGACAACACCCACGGCCAGCTCGGCGTCGACGACACCCAAGAGCGCAAGGCGCCCACCCCGGTCCGCTCGCGCGAACGATGGCGGCAGGTCTCCGCGGGACAGGGCCATACCTGCGGCATTACCGTCGAGGGCGCACTCATGTGCTGGGGCAGCAACGAGGTCGGCCAGCTTGGCGTGCCGACCGCGGGCGATCGCTGGAACCCGGGGCCGGTGGCGTCGGCGACGCGCTGGCTGGAGGTGGTGGCGGGGGCGTCGTTCACCTGCGCCATCCGCAGCGACGCTGCGCTCCTGTGCTGGGGCAGGAGCGACTTCGGCGAGCTGGGCAACGACGTCACCGCCCGATTCGCCCCGACGCCGGTCTGCTTTCCGCGCTAGCGCGGCCGGCCGATCCTAAACCGACGCACCTTCATTTCATGGCGGCGGCGCGTGCTCGCGCAATCGCTGGTCGGCGTGCTCGCCGCCGTTTCGGCGAGCGGCTCTTGTCGCAACTCGGATTCCGGAGTGGCCGCCGATGCGCCCCTACGACCCGCAGCCGACCCGCTGCGTGCCGATCACGAGGTCGTCGAACCAGACCTCCATGGGGGTCGGCTCGGTGTGAGGGTGTTCGATGCCGACGTTCAGCCTCGAGGCCTGCGGCACCAACCAGGGAGCCCCT
>JANPCZ010000150.1:0-22587 GCA_031431215.1 Myxococcales bacterium | reverse complement strand
CGTGTACGTCATGAGGCTGAATTAGACCAGCCTCGGCGACGACCGCGCCAGCGCTATCCCCGCGAGAACGTTCCCAAACGAGCCCCTGGCCGTGTCGTCAGGTTCCCGTAGCGCGGAACTTGCGTTCGACCTGGGCCAGCGCCTCACTGATCGGCTTGCCAGCACGGCGTAGATCGAGCAGCTCGTCGAGCCGACCATCGCGCTTGATGCGTGCCAGAAGTTCGGCCTGCTCGTCGAGGCGGGCCTTGGTCTCGTGCCATTCCTGGTCCAGTTCCAGTTCCAGACGCAACGCCTTGACCCGCTCCTTCTCGCGCTTCTTCGCCAGCGCAGCCTCGGCCTTGTCGCGCGCGACGTGCGCCTGCCACTTGCGCGCAGCCTCTTCGCGCTCGGCCTCGGCGGGGCGAAAGCCAGCCTCGCAGCGAGCGCACTCGCAGTCGCGCCGATGCGTGTGACCGTCGAGCTCGAGGAGCACGAAGTGGGTCTGGCGTTCGGGCTGACGACGCATGGGGCTGAACCTACGTTCAGTCTAGCGCCGGGCGGGCAATCGACAAGGGATTTTCGCCGGGGAAGCGCAGGGATCAATTCACCGTCCGTTGCTCTTCGCACCCTCACAGGTCGCGAGGATCAGCGCCGCGTGCCGGTCGATGATTGCGACCACGCCCGCCAGAAACGCGCGTTCGTCCGCCGTGAAGGTTCCTCGCTCGAGAACTCGCCGAGCTGCGGCGGGCAGCGCACGCGCCAGCTCACCGCGCCGACGGGCCAGGAACTTGGGCGACAGTGCCAGCGACGCGGCCAGGGCGTCCCACTGTTGACGCTCGACCCAGCCGTAGCGGATCTCCTCGGCGATGGTCATGGCCATGTAGTCGTAGTCAACGCCGTACACGCGGACGCACAGCAGGTCATACGCCGGCGCCAGATCCACGCCCGCCAGCGTGACCAGGAAAGAGACGTTCTTGGCGTGCGCGTCCGAGTTCCCGATCACGTAGTTGAACACCAGCCAATCGAGCAGTTGCTTGCGACTGACCGCCGGCCGTCGCGTCGCTGCCAACGCCGCGTACGCGGCTGGAAAGGTGACGCCACCGTCGGACTGGCACTTGTAGCCTGGCCACTTGCCGAGCAGCTGACAGAGATCGATCTGATGCCGGCGCCGAACCACGCCGTCGGCCACGAAGCGATCGTACCTGTCGATCACGTAGATGGGCTCGGGCAAGTGATCGAGCTCGGTCCTCGGCACCGGCAGGCCCACCGCGGCGGCCAACGACATGCAGAAGTGCTCGTTGGCGGGACAGAAGGGAAACACGTCGGGGCGAGCGTTGTCCGGCTTGATGATGGCCGACGACGCGCCAGTTCGGGGCAACAGGAAGTCAGGGCCGCGACGATGCACGGGAAGCTTGTGCTGTGCTCCGGCCAGGCTCATATGGCCGCGCCCACCCGCAGCGATGAACGGCATGTGCGGCAGCTCGCGGATGCGCGCACGCAACTCCTCGCGCGGCAGCTCGTCGTACGTCGCGTGCAACGGGTAGGGCGCACCCGGAGGCAACAGGGTGAGCGCTCCGGCGCTCTCCTCGCCGAAACGGGCGAGCAACCCGAAGGCATCGTGCTCGTCGAGGCGTGCGTGTCGTGCCAGGGCCTGACGCACACCGCCCTCGGGCAAAAGGTTGTCGAAGAACCACTGCACCGGCCGGTCGTCGCCCACGTCCTTGATGGCCGAGTCACCCAGGGAAAAACCCGGGGACAGCGGAAAACGCGTCGGGGCTTCCAGCCAGTCGCGCTGGTAGCGGAACGACCACGAACCCTGGTGGACGGACAGTTCGCCGACGCGCGCGCCTTCACTCCAAACTGCGAGGCGTTGCTCGGCGCGATCGTCAGCCATGGTCACCATCCCGAGCGCGGCGCCGGCGCTGGCGGCCCTTCGCGCTCTCGATCGCGATCGGTGGGACCAGGTGCATGCGGATGCCCAGCCCCCCGCAGACGGCCAGAATGCGGCCAAGTTGCGCGGTCGCCTTGCCGCCCTCAAGGTCACTCAAGAACGGTGCGCTAACCCCGCAGAGCGCGGCCGCCCGCCTCGGATTGGGTCAAGCCCGATGCGATGCGAACCGCGCGTACGAGCGAGCCCAGATCGCTTGCTTCACGAACGCTGCCGCCGTCATCCATAGCCGATCGTAGAAACTACCTCCCGAGCAGTTCCATGGCCACATAAAATATTCGTACGAACTAATTAAATTATAAATACGGCATGCACATACAATAACATTAACGTACGTGTATTATATATCTGGTGCATTTCTCCGCTACTTCAGTTCCTTGAGCCGGGCCAGAGCGTCCGGGCGCCGGGGATCGTTGGCGGCGGCTACCTTGCGAAACAGGATCAGGTTCTCGCGTGCCTTGTTCTTGTCGGGCTCGAAGTCCATGTACAGCACGGCCAGGTTGAACAGGGCTGGCGCGTAGTCGGGGCGAAGATCCAGCGCTCGCTCGTACGCCTTGCGCGCGCGCGCGAAGTCCTTGAGACCGCGCGCCGCCACGCCAAGCGCGACGTGCACGTCGGGATCCGTCGGGCTGATCTCGGCGGCCTTCGCCAGATCGACCATCGCCTTCTTGTAATCGCCGCAGTCCATGAACACGACGGCCTTGTTGAGCCTCGCCTCGGCGTCCTTGGGATCCAGGTCGGCGGCCTTCTGGAATTCTGCGAACGCCTCCTGATCGCGGCCCTGCGCCAGTGCAACCAGGCCCAGGTTGTTGTGCACGCTGGCGTTCTTCGGGTCGAGGTCGGCGGCGCGGCGCAACGCCGATTCGGCCAGCGCAGGTTTTTCCATCTTCAAATACACCAGCCCCAGCGCATTGAACGCGACCGCGCTCTTGCTGTCCTTGGCCAAAATCACGCGCACCTCGTCGAGCGCGTCCTGCGACTTGCCGCCTTCGCGCAGCGCCTGGATGTAGCGCAGGCGCAGTTCCACGTCGTCGGGCATGACATCAAGCCGCTTGCGCAAAAGCTTCTGCGCCTCGGTGTGGCGATCGAGCCGGCGCAGCACCTCGCACAGCGCGACCAGCGTCGCGCGCGAGCCGGGCTGGATGTCGAACGCGCGCTCAAGCTCGTCGCGCGCGTCGTCGAGCTTGCCCATGCGCAGATCCACAATGCCGCGGTTGTGCCAGGCCTCGTAAAGCTTGCTGTCCAGATCAGTGGCACGCGCGAAGGCTGCGCGCGCCCGCTCCCACGATCGCGGCCCCTCGTGCATCAGGCGCAGGCCGTCCTCGAATTGCACCTTGGCCTCGGGTTTGGCGGCCGGCAGCACGACCTTGGCCACCGGCGCCTTGTCGGCACCACGCAGCGTTCCGCAGCCGAGTGCCAGCCCCGCCAGCACCACGCACAAGCGCGCGCGATCAATCACGGCGAATCTCCTCGATGACGTCGAGCCCGGCCTTGCCCTCGCCCAGTTGGGGACCCAGGCGCGCCTCGGCCTCCTTGGGGAACTCACCCTGCTCAAGCTCGGCCAGCGCCTGGCGCAGCGATCGCGTGTGCTTGTTGTACACGCCGATGTCGAGCGCCTTGGCGTAGCCCGACTTGTACGCGTCGAGCGCCTTTTCCTCGATGATCACGACGTTCTTCTCCAGCTCGTCGCGGTAGATCTGCTGCTCCTCGGCCGACAGCTCGCGCGGCACCTTGGCGTTGCGCAAGGCCTTGGCGAACACCGAATAACCCTGCCCGATTCGCAGCAACGCCGCGGTCGCCCATTCGGGCACACGAAAGGTCAGCACATCGAGGTACACCTTGCGGGCGTCGTCGAGAAACTTGGCCTTGTCCTCCAGCGCCCGCTGCAACTGCTTGGGCCGGCCGGCGATCTTAATGCGATCGTAGTCGCGGAACGCCAGCTCGCCTTGCAGGTAGCGCGCTTCCGCCGCGGCGGCCGCGGTGTCCTCGGGCTTGCGCAAGCTGCGATGCAACGCCAGCGCGCGCTGCAACGCCTCGCGCGCGCGACCGTCGTTACCCAGCTTCAACTCGGCCTCGGCCTCGCGCACCAGCGCTTCGACCGCGCGCGTGTCGGTCGGGTAGGCCTTGTGAAAATCGGCGAACGCGGCAGCTGCCCCCTTGGCGTCCTTGCGCTCGACGAACACCAGCGCGCGCTGGAACGCCACCTGCCGGGTCTCGGGCCGGCCCTTGAACTGTTTCTCGTAGTCGGCGTAATGCGCGATCGCCCGGTCGTGCTGGCCCAGAGTCTGGCGCAACAGGCCCGCGTTGCGCAGAGCGGCCGGTGCGTGCTGTGACTGCGGATAACCCTTGGCCAGTTGCTCGTACAGCGCGGCGGCGAGCGGGTAGGCGGCGATGCTCTCTTCGATGCGCGCGGCGACGAACAGCGCCTCGGGTGCCTCGGCCGCCCTGGGATAGCGATCGGCGAGGCCCTTGTACGCGGCCACAGCGGCGTCAGGCTTTCCCGCCTTCTCGTGCGCCGCGCCGGCGTTGTTCAGCGCCGTCGCGGCACTTGGCAGTGCCGGGTAGTCCCGGGCCGCGCGCTGAAAGAACTCGGCCGCCTTGTCGTACTGCTCCTTGGCGACGTATTTCTCGCCCGACTTCATCATCGCACCGGCGATGAGTCCGTCGAGTCGCTCCTGCTCCTTGCGGCCCGCGAACGCCTTGGTGCCCTTCAAGCGACGGCCCCAGGTCTCGATGTTCTCGTAGTCCTTGGCCTCGCCCAGGCACTCAAGCAAGCGATCGCCGGCGGCACCCGCGGTGGGATGATCGGGGTACTTCTCGATGATGAGGCCGAAGCGCTTGATGGCCTCGTCGTAATCACCGTAGTCGTAAAAGAACTGCCCGTTCTTGTAGATGACGGTGATGATCTCCTTGTCGTTGGGGAACCGGACCGCGTACAGATCGGCGGCCTCGGCGAAGCGGCGATCGTCGTCGGTGACCTCGCGTTTCTTGCGCCCCGCCGCCGCTGCCGGTGCCGCCGGTCGTAGCTTCTCGAACGCATTCATCGCTTGCAGCAGCGCCTCGCGGTGGTACTTGCCGACCGGCTGCGACCGGCCGACCAGCAGGTACTCGCTGCCCGAGCCGCGCATGTCCTTGATCTTGAAATACAGGATGTCGGCGCGCAGGTAGCGCAGCTCGACCGCGTCTTGCGCGTCGGGGAACTGCGCCAGGTAGAACTCGTAGCCCTCGGCCGCGTGCGCGTAGGTGTCGCGGTCGACGACCTTCGATTCCTTCTCGTTGCGCTGGGCAATCGCGTGCAGGCTCTTGGCCTGCTTGCGAATGAACTCCTCGGCCACCGCGCGCGCCGCCGCAATCACCTTGGGGCGATCCGCGTTGGCGTGGGCCCATTCGCTCTTCGGGCCATAGTTGACGGCCAGGCGGCGCATCTCGGCCGCGGCCCTGTCGTTCTTGCCAAGCGCCTGGAACGACTCGACCACGCGTTGCTGGAACGTGGGCGCATCAGCGTGCTTCGGCTCCTGCGCGATGAGAAAGATGTACGCCTGCGCCGCGCGCTCGTAGCGGGTCTGGTCGTACACCGTATCGGCGAAGCGGCGCAGCACCCGTTGCGAGTACGCCTTGCCGCCAATTTGCGACAGGAACGCGTAGGCGTCCTCGGCGGTCTTGGTGTCGTCCTCGGTGAACAACTCGACCAGGTAGTCGAGCGCCTGATCTTGCAGCTCGGCGGCGCGCTTCTGCTCCTCGACGCTGCGGCCCTGAGCTTTCTTGCCCAGATCGAGCACGTCCTTGAAGCGCAGCGCCGCCTTGTCGGATTTGCCCAGCTTCCAGTAGCACCACGCGGTCTTGAACAGCGCCAGGCCGGCCAGCTGCGAACGCGGGTGCTTGATCACCCGCTCGTAGGCCGACAGTGCACCTGGGAAATCCTGCTTCTCGTAAAACCGCCACTCGCCCACCGCCATCCAGGCGTCGGCGCGGAAACGCGAACGCGGAAATTTTTCGAGGATGCGCTGAAAATATACGGCCGCCTCATCCGCCTTGCCCTGCTCGCGCAGCGAGAAAGCGTACAGGTACAGCACGGTGTCGATCTTGCGAAAACCCGGGAAGTCCCTGATGAGCCGCTGGTACACCGACTGCGCGCGCGACAGATCGAGCGTGGGCTGACGCTTGGGCAGCTTGGGGCATTCGCTGCGATCGCGCTTGCAGGCCGCCACCTGCTGCTGGTAGCGGCCCATACGGTCGAGGTAGTCGGTCTGCGCCTCCTCCCACAACAATTCGGCCAGCTTGTACAGCGCCTCGGCGGTCTCGTCGGAAACCGGGCTGTCGCGCAGGAAGTCCTGCAACAGATTGATGCCCTCGATCCGCACCGCGGCAGCCTGCTTCTCGCGGCTGCGGACGGCGCCAAGGATCGCCGGCGGCAACGTGTCCTCGTCTTCGTCCGAGTCTTCGGCGGCGGCCAACGGCCCCGCCAGCAACAGCCCCACGACCAGGGCCGCGCGCGCGATCTCAGGCCGTGCGGTCATCGGAAGTTCTCGTACTCGTCCGAGAAGTGCACGCCCTCGAACGGCCAGTATTCCTCGTCGTCGCCGATGGCACCCTCGGCCTGCAACTTGATGAACAGCTCGTGTGGCAGCTTGCCCTTGTAGATGTTGGCGATCTCGATCTCCAGCTTCTTCTTCTTGCCGACCACCGCATCGATGTGGGTTAGACGGCCCTGGCGCAGGATCGCGCGCAGGCGATCGTCAAGGTCACGCAGCGACGCCAGCGCCAGCGCGCCGGCCGCCTCGCTCATCTGCGCCCGCAACGCACGCAAGCGACGGCCCAGCGCCGCGGCGGCGCGCACCTCGGCCTCGTAGGGCCCGGCGCTACTGGGCGGGAACGCTTTCATGGTCACATCGAGCAGCAGATCACCGAGCTTGTCATTGAGCGGGCGATCCGCGCCCAGGAGCGGCACCAGCGCCTCGACCTCGGCGAGCAACTGCGCGGCCTCGGCCGACGACGGCGCGGCCTGCACCTTGTCGCGCGAGCGGGCGGCCAGCGCCAGCTCTTGCCATGCCGACAGCGAGCGCGTCGCCTCGGCCATGTCGACGTCGATTTGCCGCAGCGCCGCCTGCAGGGCGGAAAAGCGATCGTCGAGCTTGAGCAACGACAGCGTCACGCCATCGGCATCGGTATACGGGCCCAGCGCCGCCTCGTGCGACAGTAAGCGCTCGACCAGCGCCTGCCGCCGGGCCTGGTCGCCCAGCGACTTGCCGACCTCGGCCGCGATGGGCGCGTAGGTTTGCAGCAACGCCGCGACGGTCACGCGCGCGCGGTCGAACGCGCACGACTTGACGTCCAGATTGGCGCGCAGAAGCGCGACCTCGGGCCGCAGCGGCGACTGCGGGAACAGCTTGTCGAACTGTTCCGAGAACGCGCGCGCGGCATCATTCTCGCCCTTCTCGTACATCGACCACGCCGCCTCGAACAGCGCCTCGGCCAGGCGTTCCGACTCCTCGGGGATAGAAAAGTAGAAGTAATAGGCTTCGTCGAAGTTGTTGCGTTCGTGGGCGATGCGACCCAGCGCCAGGCGCGCCAGATCCTTGAGTGCAAAGAAGCGCTCGTCGACGTTGAACGCCACGCGGTCCTGGCCCTTCTGGCCGGCGATCTCGCAAAACGCCGCGCGCGCCTCGGCCCAGTGCCGTTGCCGGGCCGCGATGAGCCCGCGAAAGTACGCCGCCCCCGGGAAAAGCCGCGACAGCTTGTCGATCTTGGCGTACTCGCCCTGGGCCACGTCGATGTCGCCGCGCTCGTAGGCCACGCGCGCTTTCAAGTACGCGCGCTCGCTCTGGCTGTCGCGCGGCAGCGGCGCGCCCGTTGACGGCAGCTCTTCCAGCGCAACGAGCAGGCGCCCGTACGCCCGAGTTTGCAGCGCCAGATCGACCAGCGCCCGATGGGCCGGTACGTAGTACGCAGCGGCCGGCCCGCGGCGCAGCACGCGCAGCAGGTAGCGCTCGCCCGACAGGACGGCGCCCCCGCGGGCCAGCGCCCGGCCGAGCAGGAACTCGGCGTTCTGGTACGGCGCCGTGTCCTGCCAGGGCCGGTAGCGCGGCGATTCAACCAGGCCATACAGCAGCCGCGTGGCCTCGCGCGGATCGCCGTGGATCAGCCGATCCTCGGCGGCAGCCAGCGTCGCGGCCAGGGTTTCGAGCGACACCGTCTCGGTGGGCAGGCGCTTCGACTTCTCGAGATCCGCCAGGTAGCGGGCCATGGCGTCGTCCGGAATCACGGTCGCCGTGGCCGCGGGATCGTCAGCCGCGCGGGCCCGTGGTGCAGCGGCGAGGCCCAGGGCCTGGAACGCGACGAGAAGGCAACCGAGGGCGCGCACCGCCGGTCAGCGTAACGCGCGTGACGCCGTCGGGACAAGCGCGGTGTTCAGCGTGTCGGGAGCCCAGAGGATGTCCGCGGCAAAGCAGTCGTAGATGTCCGCTCGCAGCGGGCGCTTCACATACTCAGCAGCCGCTAATCGGGTTGGCGGCCCACTGGCGCAGCAACACGTGCACGAACGTCTCAAGCTCTTCCGTGGGGTTGCTCTCGACCAGCGCCCGATCGCCACCCTGCACATCGAAGCTCACCGCTTCGTCACGGCCAAGCTCGCGGGCCACAGCGCCGTCCAGGCTGTAATAGTGGTACCCGGCCAAAATCTTCGGTCGTGCCGGTATGCCCTCGCGCGGCTGGCAGTACAGGGGCGCTTCGACGAACACCACGAACTGGCGGCTGACCGCCTTGACCTGATCGCACGCAGCACCCTGGCAGGCCCAGTCAAGGCGTTCGTCGGCGACCCGGTCATCGAAGTAGACCATCTTGCCGACCGCCAGGCGTACCTGGCGCGCGCCCACAGCGCCGCTCCACCGGGCAGTTTCCGTCGGCGCGGCAAGGCCGATGTCCCAGTCGCTCTGAAGCTTGGCCGATCGCTGGTAGGACACGGCTTGGCCAACAAGCGCCGGGGAGCCCTCGTCCATGCCGACCAACCACGCCATCGACAGCCGGGGCTTTCCTGCGTCCTTCGCTGCCGGGCTGCCGGTGACCGTGCCACCAACATTGGCAGCGGGTGGACCCTCGAAATCGCTGGGCAGCATCGGATCGCCACAGGATGCAAGTCCCCCGCAGAGGGCTATCCCCCACACCACCCTGCTTGGAAGCAGCCGATGCCTCGCCACGCTAGCAGCCAGCCTACGCCTGCCCGGGACCGCGATCAACCGCTCGATTGGCCTGTGTCGATTGCGGCCCGCAGCCGATAATGGCAGGAGGCCATGCCGTCCAACGATCTCGCGCCGGGGCTGTTGCTGGCCGCACCCAGTCTCCACGATCCGAACTTCGAGAAAACTGTTGTGCTGCTTGGCCGCCACGACGACGACGGTGCGCTCGGCTGGGTGATCAACGGGCGTGAGATGGCCCCGGTCGGCGATCTCTTGCGATCGTCGAATCTGCTGCCGACGCCCGTGATGGCGGCACCCTCGGCAGCCTTGTCGCGCCAGGCCTTGGTGGGAGGGCCGGTGGGGTCGTCGACCGGGTGGTTGCTGTATCGCCGACAGCCGCAGCCCCTGCCAGGCGAGATGGCCGTCGGACCCGAGCTGGGCGTCACCGGCGAGGTCGGTGCCTTCGAGTCGATCGCGCGCGGCGGCGGGCCAAGCGATTTCCGCTTGATCCTGGGTTGTGCCGGCTGGGCGCCGGGCCAGCTGGAAGCCGAGATCGCCGTCGGAGCTTGGCTGCCGGCGCCGCTGGACGCGAGCCTGGTCATGGACGTCGCGCCCGAAGCGGTCTGGAACGAGGCTTACCAGCGAACTATCTCAAGCGGTCCCGGTGCCTTCTCCAGCCGCCGGGGCAGCGCCTAGTCGCAAATCCTCGGCCAGTGCTGGTACGGCTAGTATCGATACCCAAGGCCGAGGCCGCCGCGCCAGGTGAGAGCGCCGAGGCGTTCGGCGTCCGTGGCCAGGTCCTGGGTCTCTTTCTGCCGGCGCAGGAAGTAGTTCGCGATCTCGGCGGTGGCCTCGACCGTGAATCCGCGGCCCAAGGGCCAGGAGCCCCAGGCGCCCACGGTGGTGATGAGGCCGACGGGTCGGGCCCGGGTGGTGCACCTGCCCGTTGGCTCGCAAGTCTGCTGTTCGACCACCTGGCTGAAGAACCCGGAGCCTACCGAGACCATCGGCGCCAGCGAAATGCGGCCGATGTCGAACACGTACAGCGCCGACAGCTCCAGGTTCACCTCGTCGAGCGTGTGGCTCTTGACGGTCGGCCGCGCCGCTAGATCGGTCACGCGCCCGCTGGCGAAGCCGACTCGCGGCAGGAGGGTGATGTGCGGCAGCTCGAACGCCCAGCTCGCCTGAGCGCCCGCCATGGTGGAGAAATTGCGCGCCAGCGGTCCGTGCAGCGAACCGGCCACGGTCGGTCCGCTGGCCAGACGTACCTGGGTTTCACCTTTACGGACCACCTGGGCGAGCGGCACCGGCGACATGGTGTCCTGAGCGACCGAGACAGCTTCACCAGCTCGCAGGGAAACCTCGGTCTGGTAGACGTTGGTACGGGTGCGCAGGCGGACGTTGAAGCGGCCGGCCGGCACCACCACCGGCGTGCGCGGCTGCTTGACGCTGGCCTCGATGAGGACGGCGTCACCATCGACGGAGGTCAGCAAGTAGTCACCTGGCGTGCCGAGCACCAGGCGGGCCAGGTCGCCGGTCGATCGCAGATCCGTGAGCACCGGGTCAGCTCGGCCACGGAGATCGTAGTCGAAGGTAGCGTGCTGGGTCCCGACCACCGTGGCGATCGAGGCGCGCAGTGCCTGCTCGTTGGCGTAGCCGTAAGCCTCGCCCAGGGTGACTAGCCGATCGCTGTTGCTGTCGCCGAGGCCGCGCAGGGCGGCGAGGAAATGGTGGGTGAAGACGGACGACCGCAGGCTGTCCGACTCCTGTGCGTCCTCGCCGGCCGCCGAGGACGTGATGATGGCGTAGCCTTCGTTGCGCAGCTGGTCCTGCAGGCCGATCTGGAACGGCGCCACCTGGGTCCCACCCTTGACCCGGGTAAGAGCACCCGAGCGGCACGCATCGACCAGCAGGATCTTGAGCTTGGCCGGTGACAGGCGGACCAGGCCCGACAGCTCCTCGGCCGACAGTTCGGTGCCGCCGATATGCAGGCTCTGTGCATCCGAGTGGCCCGAGTAGTAGACAAACAGGACGGCCTCGTCGCCGCCGCGGACCTCGTCCTGGATGCGCAGGTTCAGGTTGACCAGCGCGCGACGCACGCGATCAGCGGTGGGGGCGGTAAGCCGGACCACGCGCTCGCTCGGGAAGCCACCCATGCGGGTGAGTGTGTCGGCGAAGGCACTGACGTCGGACTCGGCGTAGCGCAGCGGCGCCTCGTGCGGCCCGCCCTTGTTCGACCCGACCAGAAAAGCGAAGCGCCTGACGTCGGCCAAGGCCGGAGCAGCGGTTAGCAGCAGGCCCAGGAGGGCCACCGAGGCTCCGAGCCCCTGCTGGCAGCGCGTGGCTTTCAGGCAGCGCACGGTTAGATAGTAGCGCCGTCCCGGCAGACTCACGGCGGCGGCGCGATTTTCTGGATGTCCACCCGCGACTCGGCGCACGGCAGCCCGAGAGGCCCGAACGCCTGGGGTGGTGCGCCGCCGGTCCGGGCAGCGTCGACCGCACGTCCAGCGGCACGGCGGATGTCCTCGACCGGGACAGCTTCGGCACAGCGCACCGCCACGATGGTCTCGCGGCCGAGGGTACCGTCGAGCTTCACGGCGCTCGCGAGTGGCACATCAAGGCCCGGGCCGACTGGCGCCGCGGTCGGGCCGGGCGGGTAGTACACAGACACTTTGGCCTGATCGTCGACAGCTATGATGGCGAGAAATCCAGCCTCGCCGTTGTAGCGGAACTGCAGCTGATCCCCGGGGTGCAGCGGCTCGCCCGTGTGCGGCGTGCCTACGCCCTTCTGCTCTTCGTGCTTCACGAAGGTCGAGAGCGAAAAGGCACCATGGGCATACCCGGCACCCTTGGCTCGCACGGCATCCTGATGGGCCGGCGTACGCGCCAACATCAAGAAACCGCCGACCGCGGCGGCCGCCAGCCCGAGCGGCAAGGCTACCCGGCGGGCGAGTGCGGCAACCAGAGCGGCTATGCCCATTTCTTCAACCGAGGGGATCACCGTAGCGCGCGCCACCGCGTCAGCGGCCAGAGTCGGAACATCGACGCTGGCGAGAAAGCCCGCCCGATCCTCGGATAGCGCGGCGAAAGCGTTCGTGCAGGTGGCGCATGCGGCGAGATGCCGCTCCAGGCGCGTACGCGCTTCACCGTCCAGATCGCCACCGAGGCAGCGATCAAGAATCAGGTCGGACACACAGTCGGGCCCGCGCCTGCGGGACGATAGGTTCGGCTTCGATGTCTTGGCGTTCAGGTTCACCCGGGTTCTCCTCCCGCCTTTGGAACCCCGAGCGGGCCAGTCGTGGCAACGCGCCCCTCGCCCAGCAGTTTTTGCGCCTCGGCCAGGAAGCGCTCCAGCCGGTACCCGATGGTGCGCCGCGAGACGCCGAGCAGGCGGGCGATCTCGGCTTGGTCCATCTCGTCGACGTGGTAGTAGACGCCGATCTCGGCCAGCTCGGCCGGCAGCTGGTGCAGGATGCCTTGCAGCGCTACCCGCGATTCGGCAGACGGAGTGGGTGAGGCCGGAGGCGCCCCAGCGCGCTCGTCCGCGATCTGGGACAGGCGGGCGCGCCGGCGCCGGCTATCGCGGATGCGGTTCAGGCACAGGTTGGTCGTGATGCGGTAGAGCCAGGTCGACGGCTGGCTCTGCCGACGGAACTCGCCCATCGAGCGGATCACCCGTACGAACACCTCCTGAAGTGCGTCTTGCGCTTCCAGATCGTCGCCCAGGATGCTGCGCGCGCGCCGGCGCACCAGCGGCCCGAATGCCCGGTACAGCTCCTCGATCTCGCGGCGATCGACGGTAGGCGGGCGCGGCACCTTTGGATTACAGCAAGCCCGCAGGCGCGTGTCGATGGGCGGAGATTCTTTGCTAATGTCATTCCCTCATGATCTCGCAGCCCCCGACGCCCCTGACCAACGATCTGATTGCCACGGGCAAGCGGTTGCTGATGGCCAACTACGGCCGCGCCGAGGTGGTCATGAGCCATGGCGAAGGCTGCGTGCTGTGGGACGTGGACGAGCGGCGCTACCTCGACATGACGGCGGGCATTGCGGTGTGCGTGCTGGGACACGGGCACAAGGGGCTGGCCCAGGCTATTGCCGAGCAAGCGGGCCGCCTGCATCACACGTCGAACCTGTACTACATCGAGGCTCAGATTGGTCTCGCCGAGGCGCTGTCGCGGCGAGCTTTTGCCGGCAAGGTGTTCTTTTGCAACTCGGGCACCGAAGCCAACGAGGCTGCGCTGAAGCTTGCGCGCCGCTATCAAGTCGTCACGCGCGCACAGCCCGCGCGGACCGAGTTCGTGTCGTTCGAAGGCAGCTTTCACGGCCGGACGATGGGCGCCTTGTCGGTCACTGGACAGGCCAAGTACCGCACCGGCTTCGGACCGCTGGTGCCGGGTGTGAAGTTCATCCCGTTCGGCGACATCGAGGCGGCGCGCCGGACGATTGACGACAAGACCTGCGCCGTCATCGTCGAGCCCATTCAGGCCGAGGGTGGCATCAACCTGCCGCCGCCGGGCTTCTTGCAGGAACTGCGGCGGGTGTGCCACGAGCGCGGCGCCTTGCTGATCTTCGACGAGGTGCAGACCGGAGTTGGCCGCACGGGTTCCTTCTATGCCTTCGAGAAGGAGGGCGCGATGCCGGACATCGTCGCCCTGGCCAAGGGGCTGGCCGGCGGCGTGCCGATGGGCGCGATGCTGGCGATCGATGAAGTGAATCGCGCCTTCGAGCCGGGTACGCACGCATCGACCTTCGGCGGCAATCCGCTGGCGTCGGCGTCGGCGCTTTACATCCAGCGCGCCATCGACGAGCACAACCTGCTCGCGCGCTGTCAGGAAATGGGCTCGTATCTGGCCTCGGCGCTTTTGCGACTGTCCGAGCGGCGCCGGCCCAAGACCCGGGGGGTTCGTGGGCGTGGCCTCTTGCAGGGACTTCTGATCGAGGGCGACGCGGCGCCGCTGGTGATGAAGGCGCGCGAGCGAGGACTCCTGGTGTCGGTGGCGGGCGGCAACGTCATGCGGTTCGCGCCGCCACTCATCGTCGGGCGGGCCGAGATCGACGAGGCGCTGGCGATAGTCGACCAGGTGCTGGCGGAGTCATGACCATGGCGGACGGTCGAAAGCGCGACTTTCTGAGCTTCTGGGATCTGCGCGACGGCGAGATCGAGATGCTGCTGCGGCGGGCGGAGGAGTTCCGTTTCCTGCGCAAGCTGCGCACACCGCACGCGACGCGGCCCGGGCGGGTGCTGGGCATGGTCTTCGAGAAGGCCTCGACGCGTACCCGCGCTAGCTTCGAGATCGCAATCTACGAGCTCGGCGGCCACGCGGTGGTGCTCGGCCGTGCGGATTCGCAGCTTGGCCGCGGTGAGCCAGTACGGGATACGGCGCGCGTCCTGTCGGGCTATTGCCATGCTGTGATGGTGCGCACTTTCGGCCAGGACATTGCCGAAGAGCTGGCTCGCTACGCAAGCGTGCCGGTGCTGAACGGCCTGACCGACCTCTTGCACCCCTGCCAGGTGTTGTCGGATCTACAGACTGTGCTGCAGCGCTTCGGCGGCGGGGCGGGTGCGGCGGACGTGGTAGCGACGTTGCGGCAGCCGAAATACGCGTGGATCGGCGACGGCAACAACATGGCGAACTCGTGGATCGAAGCCGCCGGCATCCTGGGTCTGGATCTGGCGCTCGCGTGTCCGGAAGGGTACGACCCCGACCCCCGCATCCTGACGCGCGCGCGGCAGACCGAGCGCGCGAAGATAGTGGTCACGCGCGATCCTCGGGAAGCTGTTGCCGGCCGCCACGTTGTTTCAACCGACGTGTTCACTTCGATGGGCCAGGAGCAGGAAGCCGAGGTTCGCCGCCGCGCGTTCGCGGGGTTCTGCGTCGACCGGCGCTTGATGGCGGCCGCCGACGCGAGCGCCGTGGTCCTGCACTGCCTGCCAGCGCATCGGGGCGAGGAAATCACGGACGAAGTCATCGAGGGCCCCCAGAGTCTGGTGTGGCAAGAGGCCGAGAATCGCCTTCACGCGCAGAAGGCCCTACTCGAATGGGCGCTTGATTGAGTTCGGTCAGGCCCGCTAGCAGCGAGATCGACGGGCTTGGGCCCAGGGGCGAGCGGCCCCGGCCGAATCCACAAGTCGATCGAGCGCGCCTGGCCATGACGCCGGTCGAGGCGTTCGTGCTGTCGCGTGTGGACGGCGCCACCAGCTACGACGAGATCATCCTGCTGTGCGGGCGCGGCGAAACCGAGACCGTGCAGATCTTGCAGAAAATGCGGCGGGAGGGCGTCATCCTACGCGCTGGCGAGGCGCCGCCCGCGTCCCCGCGGTCGCCAACGCCGGCCAGTGTCCGGCCGGTCATACCCGGGCGGCGGGAGATTGCCGGCGAGAACAAGCCGGCTACCGCGGTTCGTCCGGCGCCGCCTCCGACACCGGGGCCCGAACGGGTGTCGCTGCTTGAGAAGCACGACGACGGTTCGGCCGTCGACGGCAAGCTGCTGGCGCAGGCACCCGACCTATCGGCCGAATTCAAGCTGCGCATCGCCCGGCTGCACCGCAAGTTGAAAAGGCTGCAGCCGCACGAGTTGCTTGGGATCGAGCGCGATGCGGATAGTGGCGCCGCCAAGCGCGCGTATTTTGGCGCCTCGAAGGAACTGCACCCGGATCGTTTCTACGGCAAGGACATCGGTCCGTTCCGCGAGATGCTGACCGAGATCTTTACCAATCTCACGCGGGCCTTCGAAGCCCTGGACAAGAAGTAGCGTTTTTTTTGACGCCGCCTGCCCGCGGGTCAGGATGGACCGCTGTGGCCCTAGCTAGAGGAGGCGGAAATATGCGATCCATCCTGCGCGGAGATGTCGACAAGATCCGGCTGCCCACCCTCCTGACCATCGTGGAGATGGAACGGCGCTCCGGCGTGTTGGTGGCGGAAAGAGGCCGGCAACTCGGGCGGCTCCATCTGCGTGACGGACGCGTGGTGCGCGCGCGCATCGAGGGCGGGCGCCGGCGGTCGGGCGCCGAAGCGGTGTACGAGATGTTGAACTGGTCCGACGGGCAATTCGAGCTGTGGCACGCCGAGATCGACCTGCGCGACGAGATCCGGGCGTCAACGTCGTTTCTGCTCATCGAGGGCATGCGCCGGCTGGACGAAGCGCGCCAGAATCATGGCGGCGACCCAGCCGTCGCCATGGCCTGAGGTGGCTACAGCGGTAGAGGACACATCGGTAGAGGACCATTGGCCCCGCTGGGAAGAAGTGTTACGTTTGAACCCTTCAACTGAGCCGGCTAGCCGCGGCTTTTGACACATGCCAGAGCGGATCATCGGGATCGATCTCGGGACCACCAACTCCTGCGTTGCGGTTGTAGAGGGTGGGGCTCCGGTCGTGATCCCCAATCGGGGTGGGTACAAGACCACACCGTCGGTGGTGGCGATATCGGAGAGCGGGCGTCGTCTGGTCGGACACATCGCCAAGCGCCAGTCGGTGACCAACGCCGAGAACACGGCTTATGCGGTCAAGCGCCTCATCGGGCGCACCTGGACCTCGGCCGCGGTGAAGTCCATGCGCGAGGGTGCGCCGTTCGAGCTCATCGAAGGGCCCCACCATGACGTGCGCGTGAAGCTGCGCGATCAGACGTTCTCGGTACCCGAGATCTCGGCGTTCATTCTGCAAGAGATGAAACTGATCGCGGACGAGCACCTCGGCGCGGATGTCCAGAAGGCCGTGGTCACGGTGCCCGCGTACTTCAACGACAGCCAGCGGCAGGCCACCAAGGACGCCGGGCGCATCGCGGGTCTTGACGTTATCCGTATCATCAACGAGCCCACGGCGGCGGCGCTGGCCTACGGATTCGGCAAGAACGTCGAGGGCAAGATCGCGGTCTACGATCTGGGCGGCGGCACGTTCGATATCTCGTTGCTTGAGATCTCGAACGGCGTGTTCGAGGTCATGTCGACGGCGGGCGATACGTTCCTGGGCGGCGAGGACTTCGACCACCGGGTGCTCGACTGGTTGGTGCAGGGCTTCCAGAAAGAGCACGGCATCGGACTGACCAAGGACGCGATGGCGATGCAGCGGCTCAAGGACGCCGCCGAGAAGGCCAAGTGCGACCTGTCTAGCTTGCAGGAGGTTGATATCAACCTGCCGTTCATCACCTCGACCGGGAAGAACCAGGCGCTACACCTGCAACGCACCTTGAGCCGCAGCAAGCTGGAAGAACTGACCCTCGACCTCATCGAGCGCACTGTCCAGATCTGCAAGCTGACCATGGAGGACGCCGAGATCGACAGAGCCGACATTCTCGACGTGGTCCTGGTCGGCGGCATGACCCGCATGGCCAAAGTGCAGGAGATGGTCGCCGAGTTCTTCGGCAAGGAGCCGTGCAAGGGCGTGCACCCCGACGAGGTGGTGGCCATGGGCGCGGCCATCCAGGGCGCGGCGTTGGTCGACAAAGACAACGACATGTTGCTGCTCGATGTGACGCCGCACTCGCTCGGCATCATGATCGTCGGCGGTTACTTCCATCGGTTGATCGAGCGCAACACCACCGTTCCGACCTCGAAGAGCCACATCTTCACCACCGTGCGCGACAACCAGACCTCGGTAAAGATCCTGGTGTTCCAGGGCGAGTCGGACCGGGCCGACGAGAACGAGCTGCTTGGCGAATTCGTGCTGTCAGGCCTGCGCAAGGCGCCGCGCGGCGAGGTCGAGGTCGAAGTGACGTTCGAGATCTCGGCCGACGGCATCGTCAGCGTGGTGGCCAAGGACATGGAGACCGGCCTGTTGCAGTCGATCACCGTCACGGCATCCAGCGGCCTCACCGAGGAAGAGATCGGGCGCATGGCTGGCGAGAGCGCCGACTTCATGATGGCGCTCAAGGCGGAGAAGGAAGCCGAGGGCGCCCGCCAGGAGATAGAGAAGCTGGTCGACGAGGCGGATCGGCTGTTGCCCAAGGTGGAGGTGGTGTTGGCGGGGACGCCCTTCGGCAAGGACAGTCTGGGCGCCGTGAGACAGGTTCTGTCCGACGCGCGTGGCGCTGTCGATCGGCGCGACGCCGCCGAGGTTGAGCGCGTGCGGGAGCCGTTGTCGCGGACAGTCCACATGTTCCGCGGCCTTGTGCAGAGCGCGAGATCGGACCAGGATAGGGATTCGTGAGTGACGACGTCGTCGGCGACGTTAGGCGCATCATAGAGCTGGGGCTCGAGCGGTATCGCCAGGGCGAGTTGTCGGAGGCGGTGTTGGAGTGGGAGGAGGCGCTGCGGCTTGACGCCACCAACGAGGAAGCGCAGCGGCTCATCGCCTACGTGCGGGATCTCCAATCGACTCGGCGGACGACGCCCGCGATTGCCGTGGTGGCGGCGTCGCTGGAGGAGGACTGGCCCGACAAGGAGCGCACCCAACCCGAGATGGAACACGAAACCATCGAGCGCGTGCTGCGGGCGGAGACCGAGGCCGCTGCGGCGGCAGAGGCCGCGGATGATGCCGCCGACGCCCGGGGCGACGATGGTTTTCGCCGTCGCAACACCATCCAGTCACCGATCTCGGAGTTGCTCGCGCCGCTGACGTCGCCAGGCTGGAACGCCGGCTCTCCGACGCGTGAAGCCGGGGCACCCGCGGCGCCACTTTTCGAGGACGATACGCGCAAGCTTGGTAGCGATCAGCACAAGACGCCGGCCGGGCGTGTGCCGGAGTTCTCGGGCGCCCGGTCCGACGATCCGGCGAAAGAGCACCGCGTCCGCGCCTCGGAGCTGGTCGATCGTTGTCGGGCCGAGCGGCACAACAACCAGCCAGCCGCGGCGGCGCGGGCGGCCGAGGATGCTCTGCGCGAGAGCGAGGCGGCGCCGTTCCCTGGCATCGCCGAGGTGATCGAGCCGGCGCGCCCTTTTCTCGAGCAGGTATTCGAGGCCCACGTCGGCCCGGCGCAGGGTGTACCGGCGGTGGCGCTGACGCCCGAGAAGATGGCGAAGCAGGCGTTCGACCACCGGGCAGGCTTCCTGCTCTCGCGGATCGACGGAGTGCTCAATATCGAGCAGTTGCTCGAAATTTCGGGCATGTCGCGTTTCGATACTTTGCGTATCCTGTCGACTCTTTTGCGCGCGAAGGCCATCAGGCTGCTTTCGGCCGGCGGGCGCCGCGCGCCGCGGTGACGCGGGCCGGTTTCGAGCCGCCGTCAGCTATTCGCGCGTTATTGGAGGGTCGCGCGCAGGCGCAAGCCGAGGTCGAGCGTCCAGCGCCGCGGAGGCAACTGGCCTGCGATCTCGATCAGCATGACGGCGCGATCGGATCGCCAGATATCCAGCACGTCGGCCGGCGGATCGGGCGAGACGCGCAGCACCGAGCCGGGGGCTTCTTCATCGGTGCGATCGTAGCTCGCGATCTCGACCGGAGCGATGCCGGCGGCTGCTGCTTCGGCACTGGTCACGGTGACGCGCAGGGCACGGATGAACGAGAAGTCCGCGATGCCGTCGCGGGCGGTCAAGATCGCTTCCACCACGTTGACGGCGGCGAGTGATGTGCCTGGTAACCCGAGACGTGTGGGCTTGAACGCGATGGGCACGGCCACTGAGGTTTCGATGCCATTGGCCGCCGGCACACCAGGCACTGCCAGATCGTGCTGGGTAACCTCGACGTCGGGCAGCTCGCCTTGCAGAGAATAGACGCAGCCGCCCAACAAGGCCGTCGCGAGGGCGAGTGCCACAGAAGGAAGCAAGCGGCGGGATGGTATTCGGCTCATGGCAGATAGAAGACGAATCCCAGCTTCATCGACGCCGACAGCGTTCGCACGGTCGGGTTCTGGTTGAAGGCGACCGTGGTGCTGCCAGGCGCGGGTGTCGCGGAGGTCTCGGGCCTGAGCGCGGCGCCGGTCGACACGTCAAACAGGGTCGCGTGGATCCAGGAGGCACCGGCATGCAGATAGAAGGTGACGTAGCGCCCGCCGAAGTCCAGTCCGAGCTGCGCGTTGGTGTACGTGTAGCTCATGCGTGAGTACAGCGTCCCAAGCGGCCCGTACGCGCCCATCAAGGCGCGCACGAGACCATTGGTGTCGGCGGCACCGTAGTGGCCCATCTCGACGTTCAGCGACGGCCCGGCCCCCAGCGGCAGCAGCGTCGCACCGCCGCGCCAGCCTGAGGTGAGCGAGTTGGTGCCACCACCGGCGTGCAGGCGTAGCCAGCTTGCGGGCCGCACCACCAGCGCCGTGATGGCGCCGTCGGGGGTGCCCGCATCGGCCAGCACCCCCAACATCGGGACGCTTGCTTCGGGTTGCGGCATGGCGCGCGGGGGTGAGGTAGGGCGTGTGGCCAGCACGCTCGCAGCACGAACAGATCCAGACGATGGCGGCGGCGGCACGCGGAGCAGTGGGCGTGGCGCGGTCTGCGCCACGGGGCGGCTGGCGGGAACCACCGGGGCGGCGAGGGGGATCGGAGCGGACACCGCCGCTGGCGCGGGGGGGGCCGGTGGCGCCGGTGGTGCCGGCGCAGTCACGGTGGGCGGCGGCGCGGGCGACACATAGAGCGGTGCCGGCAACACACGCGGGAGCGAAGGGGCGGTTGCCGGTGGTGTCGTCAGGACGGCAGAAGCGGGCTCCGCCGATGCTTGTGCGCCGGCCGTCCCCGGAATAGCCGCTGCCAGGAGCACAGCCAGGAGCAGGATGGGGCGCGACGACCACATGTGAACCAGGACCGATCGTAACGAGCGACAGTTAGAACCGCCAGCTGTAACGAGAGCGACTGGTAGCCGCACCACCTTCGGGGGACGTGCCCCTACACAGGATCTTCACGCACACTTTGCGCGCCAGCCGGCCACGACAGCCTCGACCTGCCGCCGGGTGTCGGCCAGATCCCCAGCGTTGTCGATGACATCGCTGGCAGTTTGAACCTTGTCGGCGAGCGGAAGCTGGGCGGCGATGCGGGCCCGGGCCTCGGCTGGCGTGCACCCGTCGCGGGCGATGGTACGAGCGAGCTGCACCGCCTCGGGGGCGGTCACCACCACCAGGCCGTCGAAATCGCGGTGGCGGTTGGTCTCGACCAGCAGGGAGGCCTCGTAGAAGGCCAGGCGCTCGCCGCGCTCTTCCAGCTCGCCCGCGAGCCCGAGCGCGCGTTGGTGGATGCGGGGGTGGGTGATGGCTTCCAGTCGCGTCCGCTCCGCCGGGTCGGCGAACACGCGTGCCGCGAGCTGCTTTCTGTCGATAGCCCCGTCCGCCCCCACGACGTTCGGCCAGGCGGCTTTGATGTCGGCGTGGGCGGGCTCGCCGGGCCTGACGATGTCGCGCGCGATCTGATCCGCGTCCAGCACCGGCACACCGTGCGCGCGGATCATCGTGGCCACGGTCGACTTGCCTGAGCCAATACCACCGGTGAGCCCGACCAGATGCAAGCGACCGATCACGGGCCGATATTACAGCAGCGTGGCGGTGGGCGACCCGCGGGTGTTCACGCCGAACCTTCGTGCCTCGGCGGCAATGGGGTAAATACTGCGGCAATGATCGCGAACCGGACCGAGGTCGTGCAGGCCGATTACCTGGCGGAGGTGCGCGAGCTGGGCGGGCTGCCTGCCGAGGGACCGACGGAGATCGCCATCGCCGGGCGATCCAACGTTGGCAAGTCGACGCTGCTCAACCGTCTGGCCGGCCGCAAGGCGCTGGCGCGTACATCGAAGACGCCGGGGCGCACGCGCGGGATCATTTTCTACGACCTCGTGGCCCGCATCGCGGGCGCAACCGCCGTGCCGCTGCGGCTGGTGGATCTGCCGGGGTACGGGTATGCGCAGGTGTCGCGGGTCGAGCGGAAATCGTGGGGGCCACTGGTCGAGCGCTACGTGAAGAGCCGGCGGACCTTGCGGCTGTTCGTCACACTGGTGGACGCACGGCGTGGTCTCGACGAGGAGGAGCGGCAGTTGCTTACCTGGCTCGGTACTCTCGATGTCCGCCATCGGCTGGTGCTGACCAAGATCGACAAGCTGTCCCGTACTCAGCGTGGCCCGGCTGTCGACCGCTGTCGCGCGGCGCTGGCGCCGGGCGCGTTGCCGCCGTTGGTGGTCTCGGGCGAGACTGGGGAGGGCGTCGATCGCCTTTGGGCGGAGATCGCGCACGCGCTCACGTCCGTCGATGGGAACTGATGCTATCGTGGTCGCGTCCGTGGCTCTGAACAAAGCTCCGCAGCCGTACTGCATCGAGACCGCCCGCTCCGCCGATCTGGACGCGGTGATGGAGATCGAACGCTTGTCTTTCAAGTCGCCGTGGTCGCGCCAGGTGTTCGCCGAGGAACTGGGCCGAAGCTGGGCGCATGTCGACGTGGTGAAGAAGGTCGACACCGGCGCCGTGGTGGCGTTCTGCAACTACTGGTTGGTCGCCGACGAGATGCACCTGCTCAACCTGGCGACTCACCCGACCGAGCGCAGCGTGGGGCATGCGTCACGGTTGCTGGCGCACCTGATCGAAGCGGGCAAGCGGGCGGCGTACCGGATGATCACCCTGGAGGTGCGGCGCTCGAACGAGGC
>JANPCZ010000149.1:0-7508 GCA_031431215.1 Myxococcales bacterium | reverse complement strand
TGACGTGCGCGCTCTGGGATACGAATGCGTTCAGTTCGTTGCGTCGGAGAAAGCCACTCATGTTGTAATCCGGCGCCAAGGGCACAATGACGACTAACAACTGACCCATCACGTTCACGAGCGCAGGAGCCGCCCTACGGTGTCCGCATCGTGTATTGGCCCCGGGTCACGCGGTCGTCGCCTTCAACCTGTAATGTTTCGCAACGTCACCCGCGTCCGCGTCGAGTCCTCCGGGTCCATCAGGTCCGTCGCCCGCAACGTGGGCGCAGCCAGACGCACGAGCGGCGAGGCACTTCGATAGATCTCCGTCGTGCCCCCGCGCGCATCTTGCGCCGCCACCTCGGTCAGATCGAACCTCGCACGTCGTGGCCCCAGACCTTCGTCGGCCAGGTTGCGGAAGGAGCTCACGAAGTAGGGCACCAGGCGGCTCGCGCGGCCGATGGCGACCAGGCCGAAGGTCACGGGCGCGCCGGCGGGAAATTCGGGGCGCTCGTCGGGCGGCAGGTCGAAAACGAACGGGCGCGCCACATCTTGTAAAGCCGACAGGCGCTCGGCGCCGGGGGGCGGGCGTGGCTCGAAGGTTTGCGGGTATGGGCACGTGGGCTCCAGCGGGCACGAGCGGCAAGCCAGGGTGAGATCGTGGCAGACCAGGCGGCGCAGCGTGATGCCGAACGCGCCGCGGAGCATGGTGCCGCGGGTGGCGTGCGGCAGCACCAGCAGTGAACGCGGGACGATCGTGATCCGGAAGCGCACGAACGTTGTCGATACGGAGCGGGCTCTTGAAATCACCGCGCTTGAATCCTACCCTCCACCCCCATGACTCCGCTCATTCCCCGTCGGGTGTTCTTTCTCGCCAGTGCTTCGGTTGCATTCGCTGCCGACGCACCCTGGCGCAAGTTGTTCAACGGCCGCGATCTCGCTGGCTGGCAGATCGTTGGCCCCTCAACCAAGGCTTACGCCGCCGTGGAAAACGGCGAGTTGGTCGGCCACATGGTCCGCGGTACGTCCGAGCACACGTTCTTCTGCACCAAGGAGAAATTCGGCGACTTCATCCTCGAGCTCGAGGCTTTCCAGACCGGCGCCTTCAACACCGGCGTCCTGTTCCGCTGCGTCGACGCGCCGGCCGATGCCACCGTCCGCCTCCACGGCTACCAGATGAAGGTCGATCCCTCGCCCACGCGCCTGTGGACCGGCGGCATCTTCGACGATTACGGCAAGAACTGGCTCTGGCTCCAGACGCTCGCCGACAACGAAAGCGGCCGCAAAGCCTATCGCTTCAACGAGTGGGCGCGCTTCCGCATCGAGGCTATCGGCCGCGAGATGAAGGTCTGGGTCAACGGCATCCCGACCGCCCACCTGCTCCACGACAAATACAAGCGCGGTTACCTCGCCCTCAAGATCCACTCCTTCGCGGCGAACGGTGACCCAGCCGCCGAGAAGAATCTGATCCGTTTCCGCGACATCCGGATCATCACGGAGAAGCCCGCGCGCTTCGCCAAGCCGATGGACCTCCCCGCCCGTGAGGCCGATCCGACCCAGACGATCTTGCCGAAGCCGTGACCGGTGCGCGCGAACCGGCAGGGGCTCGCCTCGACTCCGCGCCGAGCGTTCAGCCCGGATAGATCCCCAGGAGGTACTGCCACCGATCCACGATCCACTGCCGCGTGTACTCGATCTCCTCATCGCGCGTGGTGAGGTCATTGCGCATCGGGCCGACAGTGCTGTACGACCTGACGTATTCGGAGCGCCACTTTTTCTCGTCGCGCCTGGCCGCGGCCGCGGTCTCCTTTTCGAAGGTGTCATAGAGCGCCAGCACGTTCTCGAGTTTCCAGGCGCCGCGCAACAGCGCACCGTACCGAGCGCGCAGCGCAGGGCCCAGTGTCGGATGCGCCAGGATGCGGCGCCAAAGCTTGTTGGTGCGCGCATTGCCGCCTTCCATCTCGAAGATCCTTGGATCGATTTGGGCAGGAGTAACCCGCGTCGTATTAAAAGACTGTCCGAACGAGGCGTTGAAATCCCAGATGGTCGTGCGCCAGGGGGAATTGGGGCTCGCCGGGGCGTGAACGTGGATTCCGTTCTTCGCGAAGGTATCGGTGGCCGCAATCGCCGTCGTGTGGATGAACCAGTTGCCGTAGTCGCGCACGTCGAGGGTTTTTTCGACACCTGCATTGAATGTGGTGTCGTCCGATGCAGCGACAAAATCGACCAGCGCGGCGAGGTCGTCCATGGCCGGCTCGGCCGCGAAGGTCCCATCCACGCATGCCGGAGGGTCGCCGTCCTTCTTGACGAAGCCCACCGTGACACACTGCTTGGGTCCGGCCATGAACATCTGCATGGTTCCAGGTGGCCTGGGCAGCGGCACGAACTGGAACGTCTCGAATTGGGCAGAGTGATCGACGCCCATGTAGATGTTGGTCGCCTCGCCCAGCCCCGCACGGACCATCATGTTGTCGTCGATCTTGTCAGATAGTGTGTAGAGGCCATGGTAGGCGCCGTTCAGGAACAGCACCACGCTCAGGTGCTCGAGCGGGATGTTCTTGGGATCCATCCGGTTCCACAGCTCGAACGAAAGCCGCCATCGCACATACGAGTTGTCGTCGTGGGTGGTGATGAGAGCCACGCGTCGGCGCTTCGTCATGTGCCCGTTCGCCAGGAGCGGCTCGGTGAATTTGTCGTCTTTGGAAAAACGCAGCGTGATATTGCGTTTGGGATAGTTGAGCGACGAGGCGCCACGATAGTGGCCCTCGGGCATCGAGAACCTCTTCCCGCGGTAGACGATCTCCACGGGCGCGTAGAAGCCGTCGTTGGGCGGGCACGGCTGCTGGCACGAGTTTCCGGCGAGCGCGGTCTGATAGGCCCGGAGCTCAGTGAGCTTGGCCTCGAAGGCTGCCGAAGTCGTCAGATGCATGACCGGCAAACCGAATTCCTCGGTGTACTTTGACGGCTCCGCGATGGGCTGATTGTCGGGGTCGTGGAACTTGTCGGCGACGCCGATCTTCAGGGTTCCCACCTCGTGCGAGCGGATGTCTTCGATGCGCAGCTCGTACACCGCGGCCTGGTCGAGTCCCGGGGTCCAGGTGAAGGTCGCGGCGTCTGCGTCGAACGCAGCGCCAGGTGGCAAGTCGGACAGGCGGAATGAACCAGCCGCGCCGGTCTCGCAGCGTATCTGAGCCTTCACCGGATCGGTTTCTTCCACCCAGATGACCGGGCCCGCCGAGGGCCGGCATACGACCTTCGAGGCCACATCACCGGCCGGCTGCGCGTCAAACCTCCCTGCGTCTTGCAGGTCTACCTTGGTCGGCGCAGGCGCGCAGCCGGCAACCGCGGCGACTGCAGGAACCAACAGCACCAGGCGCAAGTGTCGGGGACGGAACGGCGGGCGGGTCGTCATTGGCTCTGTTTTCGCCGTTGTACCGACGAAGATCCAGCGCCGCAGAAACCCGTCTCAGGGTGCCTGCTGCCTCACGACGATGGGCACGTATCCGACCTCCATGCCCGAAGGTGGGGTCACGAACAGGCCGGGGTCGAGCGTCACGAGCGCTCCGAACGTATGGGGCGGCATGTACTGCTTGTCGGGAGTCCAGCTCTTGTGGATCTTCTCCACGAAGCCCTGGAGCTTGTCCTTGTCGGCCTGGCCCATCTTGTACTGCTGGAACGACGGCTGATCGACGAAGCGGTACCAGCGGTAGGTCACGGTCGAGCCGTCCACGAGTTTGGTGGTTTGTTCGGCGCTGGCGGGGCCCGGCGTCGCCCAGGCTCCGGTAGCGGGTGACGTGTAGGGGCTGCCCGGGCGGGCCTCGGGGAACATCCGGTTCGCAAGCCCGGTCTCTTGCGGCACCGCTGAAGCATCGATGGCAGTTACCTGGTTGTCCTGCACCCGGAAGTAGCGCGGAAACCGCCCGGGGGACGAAGTCCAGTTCAAACCCCAGGTGTACTGGTCGAAGACGGCCGGCTTGGCGATCTCGTTGACACCGTTCAGCGGCTGGTCTTTCTGCCGGTAGCCGACACGTCACGAACAGGGCACTCGCGGCAAAAGAAACCACCGACTCGCATCCTGACCAGGCGTTTCGTCATGGGTTCCTCCCAGCTCTCCGATAGGGGTCCGACGCGACCACACCCAGGTGCCCCGGCTACCGTATCACGTTGGGATCATGCCGGTGCTCCTTCGTGTCCTGACCCACATGCGCAGGCCATCCGATCTCGGGACCCTTGCACCGCGGGGCGAATCGATCTACGAAGGCTGCATGCTTCGAACAGTTTTCGTTTTCGCCATTGCCACATTGGGCCTGTCCCTGCCCGGCGCCGTCTCGCTTGCGCAGGACAAGGCGCCCGGATCTGCGGCTCGAACGCGCGCCGCCGCGCCCGAGCCGTATGTGCTGCGCGACCGCGCGGCGCTCGAGCAGTTGACGCGCACGCTGGCCGCGGGCAAGGCCGAGAACCTCGTGACCCCGACCGTGGCCGTGCCGCTTGAGATGGTGGTCCGACACGAGAAGGATCAAGCGCAGACCGAGCGCGAGGTGCACGCCGCCAAGGATCACGTCTTCTACATCCTCGACGGCGCCACCAAAGTGGGGATCGGTGGCGAGTTGGACGCTCCACGCGAGATCTCGCCCGGCGAATGGCGCTCGACCAAGAGCAAGGGATCGAAGCTGCTGGATCTCAAGAAGGGCGACCTGGTTTTCATCCCGCAGGGCACCGTGCACTGGCGGGACTGCCTCGGCAGCGAGGCGAGCGTGCTCATGCTCTCGTTCTGGCCGCGCGGCCTACCCGCGCCCGCCGCAGCGCCGACCGCGCCGCCGACCGCGCTGCCGAAGAAGTAGGCCCTGAGCCAGCGCGCCTCCGGCTATCGTGGCAACGAACGAACGTGCAGGATCACGGGCGCCTTGCCCCACGACGCGGGCGGATTCATTTGGTTCTTGCCCTCGGTGAGCTTGCCGGCGTCGATCGTCTCTCCGGTTAGGGGTTGGAACCAATTGACCGAAGGGGATTTCGGAAGCCGAGGGATGTCCAACGTGAACGGCGCCGCCTCGGATTGGTACACCACGTACTCCTCGCCTCGGGAAGCCAGACAGCGACCAGCGCTCACCAGCGCTTGGTCGGGCTTTAGCTTCCAGTAGTCCGTCTTGCTGAAGAACTCGGCAAAGAGCTTGATGTAGCCATACCCAGGAGGAGCATCCTGGTCCCTAATCACATCCCAGGCTGTGTACGTGTAGTAATACGCATTGTAGACCCCGCTCATTTGCAGGTTCCAGATGTTGTCAATCACGTTCTGAGGCGTGTTGCTTTTCCCGTAGGTCTTGTCCTTCAGCCCGCCAGGGCCATGCTCGTAGCCCGACTCGGCCATGAAGATGGGCCAGCCCCTATGGGCAAGCTGTCGTGAGATCACAGCAAAAAGTAGCCTCCTACTTTCGACGCGACGGTGCCGCCCGGAATTGCAGCGGACGGCCTGCGCCCGCCGCTGAATTCCAGTATCGTTAGCCAGACTTCCGACATAGCGCTCGCAGAAGCGCACGTCGTTTCTTTCGTGAAGACATGACAGACCAACATCCCAATTTCATCCAAAGTTATTTCCACGGTACCAAAGGCAATCTGAGCATCGGAGATCCGATCGTCCCCGGAAATAGTGCTAACTACGGTCAACGGAAGGCGAAGTTCGTTTACGCGTCGTCGAATTTGAATGTGGCGATTTGGGGAGCGGAGCTGGCCGTTGGCGATGGGCCCGGAAGGATCTACGTTGTCGAACCCATGGGTCCAATTGAAAACGACCCCAATCTCACCGACAAGAAGTTCCCCGGAAATCCCACGAACTCATTTCGAGCACAGGACGGTTTCAAGGTGGTGGCTGAAGTCAAAGATTGGCAGCGGCATAGTCCCGATGAGATCAAAGCGGCTAGAGAACAAATCGATCTGGCCTTGAAGAACGGCGCTCAAATAATTGAAGACTAGAAGTCCGCGTGCCCTGCCAGGGTACCGTGACGCTGGCTAACCAGAAGGCGTTGCAGCTGACGGCGCTGCGCCCCGCAGCTGAGCACCAAGACGTTAGCCGGATCCCGATCAGCAGTCGGAGCCTGATCGTTAGATTTGGAGGAAGCGCTCCATGAGGATGTCTTCGAGGTTGCGACGGCCGTCGAAAACACCGTGGATTTCGACCCTTCTGTTCTCGGCGACCCGGTAGAGGATTCTCCACGGCCGCTCGAGGATTTCGCGCCAGGTCTTGTCGCCCACGACTCGAAGCTCCGGCGGCGTGTGGCCACGCTCAGGAGACAAGTCGAGCGAGTCGCCCCGGGAGATGATGCGATCGAGGATGTCGGCAGCCCGAAGGGGTGACTCTTCGCAAAGGTACGCTGCGAGTCGCTCGACATCGCCCATCGCGATCTCGGTCCACACAACCGAGTAGCGCTTGGTGGTCACTTCTTGGCTGCCCGCGCGAGTGCCGCCTTGGCTCGACGGCGGACTTCGGCGGTCGAGTAGACACGGCCTGACTTCGAAAGGGCGTCTTGGCTCTGCGCGAGGAGTTTGAGCATCGCCAGCGTGTCCTGCAGGCGATCATGCTGCTTCACGTCCATCATCACGACGCGCGGCTTCCCGTTCTGCGTGATCACGACCGGCTGGCCGTCGGAGACCTCCTGCACCAGTTCCTTGGTCCGCGTTTTCAGGTCGGTGATGGGTCTCACGCTCGCTGCCTTCATAGGACTGAATCTAGCACGTTATTCCGTACTAGCGCGCGGGACCGCCAACCAGAAGGCGTTTGGTCCGGCCGCGAGACCGAGGTGCCCGAAATCCCAGTGACTGTCGGAGCGGCCGGACCAAACGGCGTGTTGAGCCAAGCCGCGGGTTCGGGGAGCGAGGCCGCTGCTCCCGCAGCTGAACGCCATAGCGTTAGCCAGACAGGAGCCAAGGTAGAAGGACGTCGATGCTTTCCTCCGCGCCGGTTGCAGATTCCATACGCGATGAACTCGATCGGCTGACGCGTGCCTACGACCTGAAAGACGCGGTCGTTGCCAATCTCAGCGACCAGGCGCGCGCCCTTCAAAAGGTCCCGGCCGCTCACGGAACGAAGGTTGACCTCGTCGAAAAATCGGCCGGCGACCCCAAATTCAACTGCTATCGATTCGCGTTCGGACTCGACCAACTTACCGACGCGGTTGCGAGTCTCGTTTTCGACTACGGGGGCAAGGGTATAGGTAAGAATTTCGTCCGATTCATCCTTGATGATCTCACAGAAGTGACCGCTGCTGGAGCGAACGACGGCGATGTCGTCGTCTACGCGAAGGACGAGGAGATCACTCATGCCGGGATTCTTCAGGACGACCGCGTTCTATCGAAATGGGGCGAGGGGCACTTGTGGCTGCATCCCACTTTCCTGGTCTTTAGCGGCGGTTGATTTCTGACCACCTGGCGGCGGTCTGGCTGACCACCGCCGCGGCGACGAGCGGGTGGCCAGATCGCCGGGGCGGCGGTTTGGCGAGCCACCACGATCGCGGCGGCCAGCGGGCCGGTCGAGTGCC
>JANPCZ010000148.1:0-27456 GCA_031431215.1 Myxococcales bacterium | reverse complement strand
CGCGCCGCCGATCTCGAACAGATCCATCGCCCACGCGACCTGCACCAGCGCGTACCCGATCGCGGTCGCACCCTCGCGTTGCGCCGCTACGGCGACCGGCAACATCGAGACGCCAACCTTGAGCGGCGCGCGGAAATAGTGCTCGACAGTGACATCGGCGATCGCGCCGGCACCCTGCGACGGCACACTGACAAAGGGGCGCAGCGTGACCTCGACGCGCGTGGTGTCGCGAACCAGGGGCGGTGCCAGGATGGACACCGCCGACTCGCTCGCGACCAAAACGAAGAACACGCCCAGCATGCGGATGCCGGCTGCGCTTCAAGCGGTGGCGGCGGGCGTGGGAATGACCATGACTGGGCAGCGTGCTTTGTGCACCACCCGCTCGGCGACGCTGCCGAGCACCGCGTGCGCAATTCCAGTCCGGCCGTGCGTGCCTATGACCACGAGTTGGGCGCCGGTCTTGACCGCGTGCTGCACGATCGCGCTCGCGGGCGATCCCTCCAGGCTGCAGGTCACGCAGACCACGCCCGCCCGCGCCGCCCGACCGTGTAGCCGCACCAGCCCCTCGTCGATCCAGTTGGTCACCACCTCGTGCTGCTGGGGCGAGGGCACGAAGCCTCCAGTCAGGGCATAGGCGAACAGCTCGCGCACATGCACGATGTCCAGCGTCGCGTCGAACGCCCGCGCCATCACCACGGCCTGGTCCAGGACCAGTTCGGCGTTCTCGGCGAAGTCAGTGGCGACCAGGATCCGGTTGATGGTGCTGCTTGCTGTCGGCATTTCGATTCCCCTTTTCTCGCCCGCTCTAGGCCGAGCGCATCTCGCTGTGTCCCAGCCGCCGGCGCAGCCGCTGCAACAGATCGTGTTCGATCTGACGGACGCGCTCGCCGCTCAGGCCATACCGCTTACCAGCCTTGCGCAGCGATGTCGGCTCGTCGCTCATCCAGCGCACGGCGAACACCTGCCGCTCGCGCTCGTTCAGCGTGGCGGCGAAAGCGTGCGCTTCCTGGGTGATCCGCGCCAAGCTCTCCTTGTCCTCTAGTACCCGCTCCGGGCTCTGGCTGGCGGGTGCGGGCAGCCGATCCAGATGCGTCGTGCCGTCGCCAAATTCGTCGGTCACCGGGGCGTCGAGCGACAGGTCGCGGGGCATCCACTCACCATTGCGACCGCGCGAGCGCCGGCTGTCGACCGGGCGCACCACGTGCCCGGCCTGGCGCAGCGCCGCCAGTACGTAGGCGCGAATCCACCACGACGCGTAGGTGGCGAAGCGATTGCCCCGCGCAGGATCGAAACGGCGCGCGGCCACCATGAGCCCGATGCAGCCTTCCTGCACCAGATCGGCCAGGGCCTGCGAGTCGCGCGAGTGGTGAACGTAGCTGTGGACGATCTTCAGGACCAGGCGCACGTTCGCGGCGCCGAGACGATGCAAGTGCACCGGATCCCTGGTCCGCTGGTAGGCAAGGGCCAGCTCACGTTCCTGCTCGGCGGTCAGCAGATCGTGCCGGCTCATCTTCATTGACCCTGCATAGAAGCACCGGGTGTGCCAGCGACACGCCGCGGTTTGGGCTGGGCGAATGCGCAGCGCCTGCGCCGGGGCACTTGGCTCGCGCTGTGCTTGCGCGAACAAGCCATGGACTTCAAGACGCTGCTGACCACGTTCGTTGCGGTCTTCCTCGCCGAGCTCGGCGACAAGACGCAACTCGCGACCCTGGCGCTCGCCTCGGGCAAATCGAAGCTGGCTGTGTTCGTCGGATCGGCGAGCGCCCTGGTGGTGACCTCGGCGCTTGCGGTGCTGGGTGCCGGGATCCTCGGCCGGTGGGTTTCACCGCTGTGGCTTGGGCGCGCGGCCGGCGTCGTGATGATGGCCCTGGGCGCCCTGCTGCTGATTCGCGCGCGAAACTAGCGAGCGCCGTGCGTACTTTCGGGCGCAGTCCCCGCTGCAACTTCTGGCGCCACCACCAGCACCGGCTTCGGTGACGTGCGCACCACCATGTCCGCGACCGAGCCCAGCACCGCACGCGCGAGGCCGCTTCGGCCATGGGTCGCGACAACCACCATGTCGGCGCCAAGCCGGTGCACGGCTTGCACGATAGCCTCGGCGGGCGAGGGACTCTCCACAACCGACACCCGCGTGCTGATGCCGTGCGCACTCATGCCCGGGGGCGCGAGTGCGCGCAAGCGATGGTCGAGCTCTTCGCGTTGCTGTTGGTCGAGTCCCCCGGCCCTCGGAGCCACGACATGGAGAATATCGACGATGCCGCCGCAGCCTCGCATCAGCCGGTAAGCCGCGGCCGCGGCCGCGGGCGCGTGGTCGGACAGATCGGATGCGACCAGCACCCTGCGCAGTGGCTCGGGAGCCGGCACCGTGCGCGGGCTCTCGGCTGCCGGCACACACAGCACGGGCACGTGCGAGTCACGGATCGCGGACAGCACAGTGGTTGCGCCGCGGCGCCCCCGTCCACCGCGGCCAACCACCAGCAAGTCGGCTTCCTGCAGATCTGCCTCCCAGGCCAGCGACGATCGATCCTCGCCCCAGTCGGGTCGGATGCGCAGCTCGACCTTGCCGGTACCTGACATCGGCCCCACACGCGGACGCAACTCTCGATCCAGGACCGACACGACGACCGGGTCGGCCTCGAATAGATCGGGCGGCCATTCGATGCCCAAACGCGCGTGCTCGCGCAACGGGTGATAGACGTGCACGAAGGTCACGTCACACGGTAACGCCAGGGTCATGCCACGGACAAAGGCCAGCGCGGCCTCGCTCGCGGCCGAGACGTCGAAGCCCGCCAGGATGCGCAGCGGACGCCCGGTCAGAGATCCGGTCCCGAGCGCTCCGCGCGGGTGAGGTGGCACCACCAGCACGGGACACGACGCCAGCCTTACGGCCCGCTCGGCCAGGCTGCCCAGGAAGAAACGCGCCGCCGCCTTGCGGCCATGCGTGCCCAACACCAGAAATCGCACCTGCCCCTCGCCGGCCTCCGTGATGATCGCGTCGTCGGCCAAGCCGAATCGCACGATGGTGTTGACCGCGATGCCCCGGCTCTCAAGCACGGCGCGATACTGGGCGAGGCGCGCGGAAGCCGCCTCGGACAGACGGCGATCCAGGGTCTCATCGAACGCCAGCGCCTCCAGCGGCAAAGCGGCTGGGACCTGAACCACGTGCAGGAGATCGAGGGAATCCCCCAGCAAATGGGCCAGCGCGGCAGCGGCCTCCACCGCCGCCGCCGCTGAAGCCGAAAAGTCGGTCGCGCAGATGATGCGCATGGGTCAAGCGCGGTGTTTGCTGTCCGCGCCCTCCGCGATGGTCTCCGAGAACGCGCGTTGCGCGGCCTCGGTGGCGTCGCGAAGTGCCAGCGGCACCCGGGTCGCGACACCCTTTGCGTCGTCGGCCATGGAGCGCAGACGGGCGCGCGTCTCAGCGCCGGCTCGCGGTGCGGTCAGGAAGGCCACGGTGGCCCCGGCGGCGGCGCCCCCGAGCAACGCGAGCAGCATCTGCCCGAAGGAATAGCCGACACGGATTTCATGCTGCGGATCGTTCATTGTGATTCTCCTTTTTTTTTTGCTCGGGCGTTTCGTTGGCCGCGACCTCGCCATGCTTGGCGACGGTCTCGGCTCGTAGCGACTTGACGGCGGCTATCACGGCGGGGATCAGGGCGACCGCAGCGCCGGACAGGGTCTGGGCAGAGCTTGATCCGCCCGCGAAGTTTCCGGCCGCGCGATGGACTTCGTCGAGCGTTCCATCGAGCTTTTCGAGCGTGCGGTCGAGCCGGCGGCTGGTGCCGTCGAACGCCCGCTGCGCGCTTCGCAGGGTGAGCATGAACTGCACCAGCAGCGGGACGGCCAGTCCGACCACCAGGGCCAGCAGGACAAGTTTGATCACGTCTTCGGGTGGCATCACGAGCCGCCACTTGCAGCAAGGGCCTTGCCAACCGAAAAGAGCCCCTGGTCTCATGGCCGCCGTTGGCCAGAACGCGCAGGACGTGCGCGCAGGAGTGAATCCCAAGCAAGCTCTGCGGCCACTCAACGACAACGTCCTGTCCCTGGCGCGCAGTTTGCTGTGCTAAGGCCGAGTGGAACCCAAGGCGCCCGCCATTGTTGCGGATCTGTTGCGGCCCGCCGCGTATCCGGAGCCGCGCCCGTCGATGGTCGAACTGCGGGCGACGCATGGGTCCTGGGTATTCCTGACCGACACCGAGGCGTGGAAGGTGAAGCGCCCGGTGAATTTTGGGTTCCTCGATTTCTCGACGCCGGAGCAACGGTTGCACTTCTGCAGCGAGGAAATCCGGGTCAACGCTGCGCTGGCGCCGGAGGTCTACCTGGGCGTCGTCCCGATCGTGCGCGGTCCGCGTGGGCACAGCTTCGTGGGCAGCGGTGCCGCCGTGGATTGGGCGGTTCGCATGCGGCGCCTGCCCGAAGCCGACAGCGCGCTGGCGCTGCTGCGTGCCGGGGTGCTTGGCCCTGATGCCCTTGAGGGTCTGGCAGTTCGCCTGGCTGCGTACTTCGCCGTCGCTAACCCGGCCACGGCCGAGGGTGGATTCGACGTGCTCGCCCGCAATGTCGAACAGAACTTCGACGGGGTGCGGCCGTTCGTTGGTAGCCTGGTGACCGCCGCTCTGTTCGACGAGGTCAGTGCCTACCAGCGCGGCTTCCTGCAGCAGAACGTCGCCAGCTTGCGCGCGCGTGAGGCCGATGGTCGGGTTCGCGAGGGACACGGCGATCTACGGCT
Source organism: Myxococcales bacterium (assembly GCA_031431215.1). GTDB lineage: Bacteria > Myxococcota_A > Polyangia > Fen-1088 > Fen-1088 > JANPCZ01. The sequence continues at coordinate 22,727 of JANPCZ010000148.1, read as the reverse complement.
TGAGCACGTCTACTTCCCGGGCGGCCGGCCCGACGCCACACCGATCGTCATCGACGCTATCGAGTTCAACCGCGGCTTCCGCTGCGCCGACCAGGCGCTTGATGTGGCGTTTCTCGCCATGGAGCTCTATGCGCACAACCGGGGCGATCTGGCCGAGTGGTTCTTGTCGGCGTTCGCGCGCGAGGCGAACGACTACGACTTCTATCCACTGGCTGACTTCTACATGAGCTACCGCGCATGGGTGAGAGCCAAGATCGCCTGTGTGGTCGCGGCGGATCCCTCGACCAGCGGTGACAAGGCGGCCCGAAAAGCCGGCGAGGCCTGGTCCCTGTTCGAACTTGCGCGCCGGTTTGCCCGCGGCCGGGCCACGCGCCCGGTGGTGGTCGCGGTGGGTGGCCTTCCCGGTTCCGGCAAGAGCACCGTCGCCGACGAAGTGGGACGCCGGGGCATCGCCGTGATCTCCTCGGATCGCACCCGCAAGCATCTGGGCGGTGTGGCGGCAATGGCCCGCGCGCCCGAAAGCCTGTACCGCGAACCGTTCGCGCAACGCACCCAGGATGAGATGCTCCGCCGCGCACGCCTGGTTCTGTCCACGCAACGCTCGGTGATCCTGGACGCGACCTTCCGCGACGCGGCCACCCGCTCCAGCGTGCGCGCACTGGCGGGCGCCCGGGGCGCCGGTTTCCTGTTCGTGGAGACGACCTGCGCAGAGCCGACTTTGCGGCGCCGGGTCGAGGCCCGCGCCGCAGGAGCATCCATTTCGGACGCCGACATGAATGTCTACGAGGCGCTCAAAGCGACCTACGAGCAACCCGCGGCCGAAATGGCGGCGACGGAATTCCTGATCGCCGATACCACGACATCGACCAACGCCGCCGTCGAGGCCGTCGTCGCCAGGATCAAAGAGCTGGACGGCGACCACGCACGTCCTTCGCCTGCGCAGGAGTCAGACGAATCTCTTTCGCGAAACTCTGGGATGGTCCATTGAAAGCACAACGGTACGGCCATTGCTTTGGTCTCGCTCCAGCAAGCGAACATCAGCAAGGAGCCCCCCCGTGAATGTCATCGAACTCTGTGAAGGCCGGATCCCGATCACCATAAGGCCGGACGACGATCTGGCGCTGGCGTTGCAGACCATGCTGTGGGGCGAGGTGCGGCACCTACCGGTGCTCGAAGGCGACAAGCTGATAGGCGTGCTGAGCGAGCGAGACGTGCTGTTTCACGGCGCAGCGGCCAAGAAGGGCGAGGCGCGACTGAAGGTGCGCGCGGCGATGAGCCAACCACCGGTGACGGTTGCGCCCAGCGACGACGTGACGATGGCGGCGCGGCTGATGCTCGATCGAGGAATCGGCTGTCTGCCGGTGGTTGAGCACAACGCCCTGGTCGGCATCGTCACCAAGACCGACATCCTGCGGCTGGAAGTCGGTGAAGTTCCCGGCGCCACGCACGGCCCCACCTTGACCGACGTCATGAAGAAGAAGCCAGCGACTGCCGCCACCGACGACTACTTGCTCGACGCGGTCGGCCGCATGGAGAGCCTGAATGTGCGGCATATGCCCGTGGTGGACGGCGATCGCAAGGTTGTCGGCATGCTGAGTGATCGCGACGTACGGACCGCCATCGGCAACACCCTGCGCCCCCTGCGCCCTGGAGACGCGGCGGTGCGAATCGAAATCACCCGCGTGGGCGACGTCATGGGGCACATCCCGCTGACTGTCCAGCGGAGTGTGACGCTGGCCGAGGTTGCCGGACGCCTGGTGGATCACCGCGTGGGTGCCGTGCCCGTGGTCGACGAAGACCGGCGTCTGATCGGCATTGTCTCCTATGTGGATGTGCTGCGCGCCCTGGTGCCGCGCTGATGCCGTGGCGACGTGATGACGTGATGACCGAAACAACCAAGCAGACAACCATCGGCGAGATCGCCGCTTCGAAGCCTGGCGCCACGCGCCTGTTCGAACGGATGGGCATCGACTATTGCTGCGGCGGCGCCCTTAGCCTTGCCGAGGCAAGCCGGCGGGCTGGGGTGCCGGTCAACGACGTCGCCCGCCTGCTGGACGAATGCGTCGGCGATGGCGATAGCGGCCCCACCGAGTGGACCTTGCGGCCAAGCGCCGAACTCGTCGGTCACATTCTCGCGACCCACCACGGATTCACCCGCAGTGAGTGTGCGCGAATGCTGCGGCTGTCAGAAAAGGTCGCCGCGCGCCACGGCGAGGCTCACCCACTTCTGCACGAACTCCACGCGGTGGTGCAGCGGATGGCCGACGGACTGGCCACGCACATGCTCAAGGAGGAACGGGTTCTGTTCCCCATGGTCCTGCGCGGGCTCGACCACGCAACCGCAAGCTTCGTGCTGTCGGGTCCGGTGCGAGTCATGCGCGCCGATCATGACGAGGTCGGCGAGCAACTCGCGGCAATTCGCCGCCTCACCACTGCCCTGCCCGTGCCATCGGACGCGTGCATGAGCTGGCGAGCGCTGTACGAAAGTCTGGGCGATCTGGAGGCCGACCTGCACAGACACATGCACCTTGAGAACAACGTTCTGTTCGGACGCATCCAGGCGCTCGCTGCCGGCGGCTGAGTGGGTCGGTCCTCTCGGGGCACGAATCTTGAAGAACGCCCATGCATGGCAACGCGCGCATTGGAGTTCAAACCCGCGAAGTTCGCGCCCCGCTCCCCGGATCTGAGCCGCAGCGACGACGCAATCCTCGACAGCGTGCGTAGGGCGCTGGCCGATGATCCCGCATTTTGCGCCTGCTATATCGCATTCGCGGGCGGTTTCCAGCAGCCGCGGTCGATGGCTCTGTGCCCGGAAGGCGCGCAGGGCGAGATCAAGATCGCCGTCAGCGATGGCATCGTCACCCTTTCGGGCACCGTTCCGGCCCTGCTGCACCGACGTCTCGCTGGCGTACTGGTGGGATGGCTGCCGGGAGTGCTGAATGTCGTCGATTTCCTGGAGGTCGAGGATCGCAAAGGCAACAGCGACGAGGAACTGGCCAAAGCGGTCCTGGCGGCGATAGAGCGCGACCCCGATATCGATTTGCGAGGAATTTCGGTGGAGGCCCAGGACGGCTTGGTCACACTCGAAGGGCTGGTCGAGACCGAAGCGCAGGTCCGGGCCGCCAGCAGTGACGCCCAGGCGATCCTCGGTGTGCGGGCCGTGAAGAACTGCCTGCGCCCGCGAGAGTTCGGCCGGTGACGGCATCGCGCCTCGATCCCGCAGACCGTGCGCGAGAGCTTGAGCCTGGCGCACAGCCTGCGCGAACCGCCGGGGCCGCCGGCGCGGCAAGACGAGTCTGGGCCTTCATTCGCGGCGTGTTGAGTGACTTCCGTCGCAACCAGGGCTTCCTGCTGGCGGGGGCGGTCGCCTACTACACGCTGCTGTCCCTGGTGCCGATGCTCACGCTCCTGCTCATCGGCCTGTCGCACATCATTGACCAGAAGCGGCTCATCGACACGGTCGCCGCCAACATCGATTTCTTGGTACCCGGGCAGGCCGACGCCATCACCCACCAGGTAGCTGGCTTCCTGGCGCGCCGGCAGGTCGTGGGGGGCGTCGGGATCGTCGTCCTGCTGGTGTTCAGCTCGATGGCCTTTGGCGTGCTTGAAAACGCCATGGTCATGATCTTCAAGCGCCGCTCTCTGGGCCGGCGCCGTCACGCTGTCGTGTCCGCCGTCCTGCCGTACTTCTTCGTCACGCTCCTGGGCGTCGGCCTCATCATGGTCACGCTCGTGACCGGCGCGCTGGAAGCAGTCGGTCGCAGCTCGGTCCGCCTGCTCGGCCACGCGTGGTCGCTGGCCGGCGTGTCGCGCGCGCTCTTGCACCTGCTTGGAACCGCGGGCTCGGCGCTGCTGCTGACGGCGCTGTACATGGTTCTGCCGGTCGGGCGGGTGACCTTCCGGCATGCTTTGCTCGGGGCCGTCAGCGCGACGCTGCTGTGGGAAGTGGTTCGCCACGGCCTGGTCTGGTACTTTGCGCACCTGTCGATGGTCAATGTGATCTACGGATCGCTGGCGACCGCCGTGATTGTCCTGCTCACTCTGGAGGCGGCCGCTCTCATTTTGCTGCTGGGCGCGCAGATCATCGCCGAGCTCGAACCCTCAAGCCCCGCGTCTCGCCTGCGGCCCGAGTAGAGGCGTATGCAGTCACCCAGGGTTATCGGGTTTCTGGCGGCGCGCACGCTGGTCGACAAGCCATTGTCACTGGTCCTGCTGCTGCTCGCGGTGGTAGCGGCGGTCGCCTTTCAGGTGCCCAACGTCGCCAACCTGGCCGGCTACCGCGCCGAGCTGTTTCAGCAGGAGATCGCGGCAGGCTACGGCCACGTCCGCGTTCGGCCCCGGCGCGGCGAGCGCATCAAAGGCGGGCCGGACCAACTGAACACGATCCGCCGCATACCGGGCGTCGCAGCGGTCGAGCCACTTCTGATCCTCCCCGGCGCGGTCAACCACGGAACCCACTTCGCGGTCGTGGGCATCACCGGCGTGAATCCGGCCGCCCAGCATCGCCCTTACGAGCTAGCCGCCGGGCGTGAGCTCGACGCCAAGGACGATCACGGCATACTGCTGGGCCAGCGCTTGGCGCGCAAAATGGGGGTGGGGCTCGACGACCAGGTGGATATGCAGGTGCTGCTGGCCACGCGCCCGCGACTGGTGCTCGACGATCAGGGTGTGGGGCACTACCCGATGGTGGTTCGCGGTCTGGTCGGCTTCGCGAACACCGATCAGGCTTTCGTCAACCGCGACTTCCTGGCCACGGAGACCGGCGAGCTTGGCGCCGCGTCCATTCTGCTCATCCATGCCACTGACTCGTCCCTGGAGCTGTCCCGACGCATCGCCGCGGACGTCGAGCGCGCCCTGCCCGAGACCACGGCCCTGGCCTGGTTCGACGACAGCCGACTGATCCGCAGCACCGTGCAGGCCATCGGCGCGGTCGAGCGCATCGCCAACGGGATGAGCCTGGTCGCGGTCAGCATCCCCGTGCTTGCCTTGCTGTACATCGACGCGCTGGCAAGACGGCGGCAAATAAGTCTGCTGGCGGCTATCGGCTTTCGCGCCCGCGAGATCTTCTTCATTTTCCTGGGCAAGGCCCTCATGGTCGGGGCCGTCGGCGTCGTCCTGGGCGCGGCTGTGGGTTATGCGCTGGTCCGGTATTTCGTGGCCTATCCCATCTACGACTACGAGAAGTTCGTCATCCGACCGGTCCTGACGGCAAGTACCTTCCTGTTCCCGATGCTGCTGGTGTTTTGCACGACCGTGATCGCGGGCTCGATCCCGGCCTGGCTCGCGGCCAAGGTCGATCCCTCTGCCACCCTCCGGCGCATCGAATGACCGGGCTGTCCATCCTGACCGCCACGCAGCTCGTGCGCCGGATCGGCGACGCGGAGATCTTGCACCCGACCAGCCTGGAGCTTCGCCGCGGCGAAGCCGTCGCCCTGGTCGGGCCCAGTGGGTGCGGCAAGACCACGCTTCTGCACCTGCTCGGCCTGCTCGACCAACCCACGTCCGGGCAGTTGGTCATCGAGGGCACGGAGCCTTGGTCAGGGTCGGCGCGCGATCGAGCCGCGCTTCGCCTGCGTCACATCGGTTTCGTGTTCCAGCAGAGCAACCTGCTGCCGTTCCTGACCGCGCGCGAGAACGTCGCATTGCCCGCCTGGCGGGCCAGTGGCAGCCGCCGCGCCGCTCTCGCCCGCGCGGATGCTCTGCTTGAACGCTTCGGCCTTGGAGCGCGCGCCGGTGCCCGCGGCGCTGTGCTGTCGCTGGGCGAGGCCCAGCGCGTCGCCACCGCGCGGGCCCTGGTCAATCAGCCAACGTTGATCCTGGCCGACGAGCCGACCGGCAGCCTGGATTCAGCCTCGACCCGCGCGGTGCTGGGCGCGCTGGCAGAGGTTTGCGGCCATGGAACCACACTGGTCGTGGCCACCCACGATCCCGACGTGGCCAGCCGCATGAGCCGTGTCCTGCGCATGCGCGACGGCCGGCTGGACGACCAGCACCCGGCCGCGAGCGCCGCCTTGTGACACCTCACTTCACGTTGGCATATCCGGACACGACCGCCGCGCCCTCGCGCAAGACGCCGTCGGCGCGAGTGCGTATCTCCGCGAACGACTCGTCAACCACGCCTACCTCGACCGGCACCCGGGTGAAGCTGTGCTGCGGCCCCTCGGCGATCCAGACCGCCGGATCATCGGGCTGGCCGCGCCCGGGCTTGGGCGCAAACTCCAGCGCCGCCCGGGGCACCCGAAAGACGCCGGTATCGCTCGACGTCGTGATCGCGACCGAGGCGCTCATGCCTGGCAACAGGCTACCGTCGTCATTCTCTACCGACAGAACCACCGGAAGCACGCGGGCACCGTTTCGATCCTGAAGCCCAAGCAGCTTGCTCACGCGCCCCACGTGGGAGCGGCCGGGATAGGCCGGCACCGTGAATCGAGCGCCCTGCCCGGTCCGCACCCGCGCCAGATCGGATTCCGGGACCGCCGCCACCAGCTGCAGCCGCGTGGCATCCCCGGGGCCCAGTGGCTCGAGGTAGCCCGAGGCGCGCACGGTGCCAATCACCAGCCCGCGAGTCACCGGTGCCAGCAGCAGCACCGGCGGCTCAGGTGAAACGGGCCGTCTGCCCAGATCGATCGCGGTGCCGACCACCACCACCAGGCCGGCGACCAGCGCCCCGATCCACCACGCACGATGCCGAAACACCGACGGTCGCTTCGGCAGCAACCGAAGCACGGCCGGCGTGGCGATCGGAGTCTCGTTCGCGATGGGAAGCTGCATGATCGCTCCTGGTTGGGTGGTGTGTGTCAGCCCTTGGGCTTGTCGCCGGTGTTGATGGTCACCTTCTTGGCGACCGCAGCCGGCCGCTTGGGCACCACCAGGGTCAGCACGCCGTCTTTCAAATCGGCGTGCAAGTGCTCGACGTCGGCCTCTTCCGGTAGGGTGAAGCTGCGGGTGAAGCTGCCCTGGGAGCGCTCGTACGTGTAGTAGGTGTCGCCCTTGTCTTCCTTCTCCTCATCGCGCTTGCCGGCAACCGTCAGCCGGGTACCGGTCACGGTGACCTCAAGATCCTGCTCGCGCACGCCGGGGAGATCGGCCTTGAACAGGAACGCCTCCTTGGTCTCCTTCACGTCGAAGTCGGCCTGAAACCGCAATTCCTGCGTGACTGGCCAGGCCGGCGCGACCTCGCGGAACGGATCCCAGCGCAGCAGATCCCTCATCAGCGAGAAAGGCTCGACCGAGCGCGGCCGAACCACCCCGCCCGCTTCGCCACCATTTCGCTTCTGGATTGTTACCTGTGCCATGACTGCTCTCCTTGGTTACTGATTTCGCTTCTGCAAAGCGCTGGTCCAAGTCATCAGCAAGCTCCGTTCCAGTTTGGGCGGGCGGGCATCATCCACGGTTCACTGCGCGAGCAGGTGACCAAGCGGCCGCAACTCCCGCAGACGTTGCGCGGCGCCTTGCGATCGGCCGCAATGTCTGCCGGGTTTTTCATGCCGTGCTTGCGACTGGCACGCTGGTCGCAAGAATGGAGCGCATGACCACGATTCGCCTGGCCCCGAGATCCATTCCACATCATTTCATCGCCGGCAGCCTGTTGCTCGCCCTCGCGGCCTGTGCAGGCTCGTCCCGCAGCGAGCCGCCGCAGCAGAGGCAGCTCACCTCCGCCGTGTCGCCGCCCGCCCGCCTGGGGCCACCGGAGTACCTCCCCAACATGGCGCGAACCGTGCTGAAGACCCGCATGGTCAATCACGCGCGCGACATGGGCGAGCTGGTCTCGGCCATCATGGTCCTCGACTACCAGAGCATCGGGCTACGCGCCGGCCGGTTGGCCGACGATGCCAGCTGGTCGCGACCGCTGAGCGGAGACGCCACGGAACTCAACTCGTTGCTGCCGGAGAAGTTCTTCGTCCACCAGGACGAGTTGCGCAAGAACGCGCGGGCGCTTTCCACGGCGGCCGCTTCTTCAAAAGCCATCGCCGTCGCCGACGCCTACGGCCGCCTGGCCGAAAGCTGCGTCCACTGCCACGCCACCTACCGAACGGGGCAGTGACAGTGACAAAAGTAAAATATGAAATAGCATACCTAGTGTGAAAAGGACGATTGAGTCGGCCCTGAGCGCCTGGACGGCGGCCAAGGACCGCAAGCCGCTGGTGCTTCGAGGGGCGCGTCAGGTGGGCAAGTCGCACGTCCTGCGAACCTGGGGACGCGCCTGTTTTGGGCGTGTGGTCGAGCTGAACCTCGAACGTGAGCCCGCGCTCGCAAGTTGCTTCACCGACAACGATCCGCGGGCGACCTTGCGACGAATAGCTGCGGCGCGCGGCGAAGTGATTCCGATCGATGGCAGCGCGTTGCTGTTCATCGACGAGATCCAGGCGGCTCCCGCGGTGTTCGCCAAGCTGCGCTGGTTCGCCGAGGAGCTGCCGCAACTTCCGGTCGCGGCGGCCGGATCGCTGCTCGACTTTGCCCTGCGTGAACCGACCTTCAGTGTGCCGGTGGGACGCCTTCACTACCTTTATCTTGAGCCGCTGGGCTTCGATGAGTTCCTGCGCGGCCTGGGCGAGGACGTGCTGGCCGACTACTTGGCGCGCGACATGAGCTGGGACGAGATCGCGGCGCGCGGCGGTCCGCAGCCACCCATCGACGCGCGCGCGACCGATCTGTTCCACCAGTATCTTCTGGTCGGGGGCATGCCGGCCGCCGTGGCTCGCTACGCAGAGACCCGATCGCTGGCCGGGGTGGGTGAGTTGCACCGCGACCTGCTGGCCACGTTTCGCGACGACTTCGGCAAGTACGCGGGACTCGCTCATCGCCGACGGTTGCTGGCGGTACTCGACTCGGTTCCACAACAGCTTGGCCAGAAGTTCCAGTGGACCCGTGTCGCGCGGGACGAGAGATCGCAGGTGTTGCGGCAAGCGGCGGACCTTTTGTGTGCCGCACGGCTCTGCCACCGGGTCATGACAAGTCCGGCGGTCGGCGTCCCGGTCGCGGCGGGAGCCGACGAGCGACATTTCAAGATGTTGCTGCTCGACGTGGGCCTGGCTTGTTCGGCCCTTGGCGTTTCTTTGGCTGCCCTCGAGCGCGTGGCCGATCTCACACTGGCAAACTCGGGCGCGATAGCCGAACAGGTCGCGGGCCAGTTGTTGCGACTGACATTCGCTGCCAACGAGGATCCCGCCCTGTTCTACTGGCACCGCGAGCAAACTGCGGCTCAAGCCGAAGTGGACTTTCTGATCCAGCACGGGCCCGCTGTGGTTCCGGTCGAGGTGAAGGCCGGTAGCGGTGGTGCCCTCCGGAGTCTTCATATTCTGATGGCGGCGCGCGGGTGGCAGCGCGCGGTTCGCCTTCACGGCGGGCCAGCGTCAGTCACCCGGATCGAGGCAAGGACCCGCGTGGGCGACCGCGCGGCGTACGATTTGCTGTCGCTACCGCTCTACATGACCGAACAGCTGCCGCGCCTGCTCGCCGAAGAGTGACGGCTCGGACTCGGCGTGGCGGCGGGTAGCTTGGGATGTTCAGGCGGCATCGCCCGGTTCCCCGGCGCGGCCAGATGTTCGAGCACCGCCGGCAACGCGTCCTTGCGCCTGCGCCGTGGTGTCGAGCGCCGCGCCAGCACCCCGCGGGGACTCCGCGCCGCCCCGATGTGCCGCCTAATGCCGGACCAGGGTCAGGACGATCTCGACCACGATCAGCAGCACGATCGAAACCTCAAGCAGCACCAGCCGACGGTCACGCGCGATGTCGGTCAAAAGGCCCAGGGCTTCCTGGACGCCGCGTAGCTTCAACTCCAGGGCCTGGTAGCGATCGACGAGATCCAGCTCGGAGCGCATCTCCTCGTAGACGCGTTCGGCCCCGGGGTCGTCCCACACGGCGTCCGGCTTGTCGAGCATGTGCAGCACCGACAACACCTCGCTGCGCGCGCCGATGGCGGCGCCAATGAAGCGGTGCAGCGGCCGGGTCGAGATGGGCATCGTGCCGGTCTTTTCCAGGCGAGCCACCAGGGTGTCCGTCTCGCCAAACATCTGGTCGATGATGCGCTCGTAGTACTCCATCGCCACGCTCTGAGCGACGGTGAGAGCCACCATGGCCGCACGCTCGGGACCCATCTCGTCCAACACCAACGTCCCCGCCACAACGTCGATGCGGGCGCCGGCCTCCTCGCGGACGGTGAAGGTGTCGGTGGAAACCTGGGCGTTGGTCAGCGCAGGCCGGGTGCGCCGCAGCCGGAGAATCTCGCCCTCGCGCCCCGCCTGGCCGACGTCCTGAAACACCAGCGCCCCGAACGCGAACAGATACGCCGTACCACCGCCCGGCGGCGAGAAGGTGAGCTGCGCGTGGGTGCGGCGCGCCTCGGGGTACTGGGCGGCCAGTTCCTTGATGCTGAAGTTCTCGACGAAGGCGAGGGCATGGAACGTGTGGACGACGCCGGTCATTTCACCGGCCGCCAGTGTAGTCCAGCTACCTCAGCTTGGGTCTGTCCCAGACGACGAATGCATGGGACACGCTCAAGGCGTGACTGGCGGGAGGTCTACCAGATGCGTTTCACGCCGTACTTCCGGAAAATCGGATCGGCGGTCAGCACGGGCAGCTTCTCAACCAGTGCCTGCGCGATGAGCAGACGATCAAAGGGATCACGGTGGTGCCGGGCAAGCGTTTCCGTCAGGGCCACGTGGTCGAGCGCTATGGGGAGAGTCTGAAATCGGTTCACCGCGATGTGCTCCACCAGATAGCGTTTGACTGAAAGGGCAAGGCGGATCTTTCCGAGACTTGCCTTGATGGCGAGTTCCCATGCGCTAGCCAAACTGACCAGACACTCATTGTCCGGGTCGCTTATCGCCTCGCGCGCCTTCCTGCCCAGCTTGGACGATCCCTCGACCCACCAGAGGAATGCGTGCGTGTCGAGCAACAACCGCACAGCTAAACGTAGTCCTCGAAACCATCGGGAGTCGCATCGAAGTCAGGTGCAAGGTGGATGATCTGCCCCTTGCCCGAGCCTGGCTTGCGCGGCCTTCTTCGCTTCTCCAGCGGCACCAGCTTGAGCACGGCCTTGTTGTCCTTGGCGATGACAACCTCCTCTCCCAGCATGGCCCGCTGAACAAGTTCGGAGAAATGGGCCTTGGCTTCCGCGATATTGTACTTGAACACTGTTGGTCATCTTAGGTGACCAACATGCTCGGAGCAACCACACGGCTCAGAACAACCCGCGCACCTGGCCGTCGTCATCGAGATCGATCTTCATCGCGGCCGGCTCGCGTGGCAGGCCGGGCATGGTCAGGATGCTGCCCGCGATGGCGACCAGGAAACCGGCGCCTGCGGCGATGCGCACCTCGCGCACGGTCACGTCGAAATCCGTCGGCCGGCCCAGCCGCGTGGGATCATCGGACAGGGATTTTTGGGTCTTGGCGATGCACACCGGCAAGGTCTCAAGACCCAGTCGGCGCACGCGTTCCAAGTCTGCCGTGGCCCTGCCGTCGAAGACAACGCCGCGGGCGCCGTACATGCGTCGCGCGATGGTCCTGATCTTGTCTTCCGGCGACATCGAAAGCGGATACAGCGGCCCCACCTCGGCCGGCACCTGATCGGCGGCAGCCAGCACTTCACGGCCGAGACCCTCCGCGCCAGCGCCACCCTGCGCGAACGCGTCCGAGCAAGCAAAGCGCAACCCGCGCTTGCGACAGTGCTGCTCGACCATCGCCACATCCTGGTCGCTGTCGTCGCCGAATCGATTCAAGGCCACCACGGGCTGCAGCCCGAAGCACGCGACGTTCTCGATGTGCTTGTCCAGGTTGTCGAAGCCGTGCATTTTCAAAGCGCGGCAAGTCACCACCATGACCACGGCCTGCGGCCAGATGCCGCCGATGCGGCATTTGATGTCGAAGAACTTCTCGGCGCCCAGATCGCTTGCGAAGCCGGCCTCGGTCACGACGTAGTCGGCATGGCCCAGGGCCGTGTACGTCGCCACCAGACTGCTGCAACCGTGCGCGATGTTTGCGAACGGGCCGCCGTGCACCAGGGCCGGTCCGCCCTCGAATGTCTGCACCAGGTTGGGCCTGAGCGCGTCCTTCAACAGCACGGCCATCGCGCCATGCGCACCCAGGTCTCGCGCAAACACCGGCGTGTCGGCGCGTGAGTAGCCGACCAGCACCCGCCCGAGGCGCTGCTTCAGATCGGCGAGATCACGCGCCAGAGACAGGATCGCCATGATCTCGGAGGCCGCCGTGATGTCGAAGCTGTCCTCGCGCGGAACCCCATTGGCTTTCCCGCCCAGCCCGACAATCACCTGGCGCAGCGACCGATCATTCATGTCCATCACGCGGTGCCAGGTCACGCGGCGCGGATCCAGATCGCTTGCGCCGTTGAAGTGCAACTGGTTGTCCACCAGGGTGGCCAGCAGGTTGTGCGCCGCCGTGATCGCGTGCAGGTCGCCCGTGAAGTGCAGGTTGATGTCTTCCATGGGAAGCACCTGCGCCTGCCCGCCCCCGCACCCGCCCCCCTTCGCGCCGAACACCGGTCCCAGCGACGGCTGGCGCAACGCCACCAGGGCACGCTTGCCCAGGCGACGCAGCGCTTGCGCAAGCCCGATGGTGGTGGTGGTCTTGCCCTCGCCGGCCGGGGTGGCGGTCATCGCCGTGACCAGGATCAGCCGGCCGCGTGGCTGCTTGCCGGCGGCCGCGAGATCAAGCTTCGCCTTGTGGTGACCGTAAGGTTCGACCAGCGCGGCGTCGATGCCCATCTCGGCCGCCACATCGGCTACGGGACGTAGTCGTACGCTCCGGGCGATTTCCAGGTTGTTTGGCATCTCGGGGATCCATATACACAAACCCGCGCGGCGCGGGAGCTGTCATGTCATGCAGTTGCTTGCTTCCTCGGGACCGGGAACATACCGTGTGACGCTTGGGTTGGGGGCTACCCACTCCGCTGCCCATCGTCTGGTTTCGAACCAAGGAGGCACCTTTGAAAGCTGGCGCGACTCTTTCAATCACAGTCTTTGTCTTTGCCACGGCTCTGGGCTGCGGCAGCGGTGATTCAGGATCCGACGGTGGTACCACTGGGGTTGACTCTGGCGGTGGCGGTGGCGGTGGCGGCGCCGGTGGCGGTGGCGGTGGCGGTGGCGGCGCCGGTGGCGGTGGCGCCGCAGGTGCGGGTGTAGATGCGGGCAGCACGATGCCGGGGACCCCGGTGCTTCTATCTGCCAACTTGGTCACGCACGGAACCATCTCGCTTGCTTGGCAGAAGCCCACATCGACCTGTGCGACCGTGGAGATCAACCGCAAGAAAGATGCGGACGCCTATGCCGTAGCCCAAACACTCACCGGGCAGGCTACGTCGGCGCAAGACATGCCGGGTCACGCCAATGGCACGTACTGCTATACGATCACATGCAAGCTCAACGGCCTCGCGTCGGCTCCGTCGAACGAAAAATGCGTCACTCAATAGGTCATGGTCTCGCGTCCGTCGTGGTTGTTGTCGCGGGGCTCAGCGCATGTGGCAACGATGACAGCGTGAATCAGTCGGCACCGCCGACTCGATATCCCCGGACCGGGGTCACGAAGACGGTGGAACTTCGTGTCGAGGACAAGGTCTGGGAGGTCGGACCACGCGCGCTATACAACGCATGGACGTTCAACGGCTCGATACCGGGACCGACCATCGAGGCGACCGCAGGTGACCGAATCGTCGTGCGCTTGACCAACAACTCGAGCCACCCGGCCTCGGTGCACACGCACCTCGTCGAGTTCGAGCAGGTCCAGGACGGAGTCGATGGGCCTTCCATCGCCCAGCCGGGCCAGACAGTCACGTACGAGTGGTTCGCGCCGTACGCCGTAGCGGTCCCGTACCACGACCATGCCGACGAAGGCGAAGGGGTCGCGCGTGGGCTCTTTGGCGCCCTCATCATCCACGCGCCCGACGAGAAACCAGCCAAAGAATACGTCGTCGTTCTGAGTGACTTCGAGACCCGGTTCTTCGCGCAGCTTCCCGGTGTTGCCGCCCCAGCAACTGGTCAGATTCCCGACGGTGGAACGTACCGCGGCCCGCACCAATACATGCACACGATGAACGGTCACGCCTACGAAGACGCGATCCCACACTTCACGGGCAAAGTTGGGGACTTGAGCCGATGGCGAGTTATCAGCATCGGCATTGAAGCCCATACGTTTCACATTCATGGGCACCGCTGGATCGACTCCGACGGGTCGCTGACCGACAACATCCAGCTCGCGCCAGGCACCTACAAGACGTTCGAGTTTCGGGAAGACAGGGCCGGCGACTGGCTCGTGCACTGCCACTTTCCCAACCACATAGAGGGTGGGATGCTGACTCGATACACCGTCGCGCCCTAAGCCCCGCGAACGCATTTGGCGACGCGAGCCGCGGCTGCGACGGTGCAGCAGAGCCGGTCCGCCTACTTGCCGTGCATCTCCTTGGCGCGCATCTCGTGGAACTCGGCGGCTTTCTCGTTGTCGGACGCCATCTTGGTCGCCGACTTGACGATGGCCATGCAGTGCTTGTCCATCTTTGCCACCCACGCGTTCTGCGCACCCTTGGCAGCAGGCGCGCGCTTCTTGGTCGCCTCCAGCATCTGCTGGTGGTACTCGGCCTCCTTCTTGTAACCGGCTGCCTTCTCCTTGTAGCTCTTGGCGAGCGCGAGGTGATCCTCGGCGGTCTCGGGCACTTTGGCGTCGTCGGCCCAGACCGGAGTGGCCGCAAATGCGAGCGCCCCAAAGATTGCTGCGGTCAGGATCCCTCGTGTGATGTTCAGGCTCATTGGTCATTCCTTTCGTTCAACTGCGGGTTTGAACTGCTTGCTTCGCTCGCATTCTTTGCACCCAACATGCCAGCGACGATCTTCTTGCGCGCCCACCAGGTACCTTGAGAAATCGCGCATGGTTTGCGCCAAGCACGCCGGGCCATGCAGGATGTGCGGCAGCCCAAGCGACCTCCGCTCTGCCTCGTCTCAGACCTCGACTTCGTCGGGGACCTCGTTGGGGTTGCCGTCGGGCGAGACCGGAAAGTGCGCCGCCAGCTCGGTGCCGATGCGCTCGATCGCCTCGACCACGGCCAGCGTGGCACGCCCGGCCTTGATCCCGGCGGCGGCCGCAGCGGTCACCTCGGCCCAAAAACTCTCCGACAGCACGCGACTCACGGTCTGGTCGCAGAACACGACCACCCGCCGCCGCCATGGTGCCAACAGGATCAGCACGCCATTGTGTTCGCGCGTGCGATCGAGGCCCAGGCGCTGGAATGCGCGCTCGGCCATGCGGCGCGGGTTGCCCCAGAACAGGCCCACCACCGAGACGCGGAGTTCGGCGCTGCTGCGCGTCTCCTGGAAACGAATGGCATCCCGGATTCGATCGACGTCCAGCACGCGCAGCAGGCCGGCCCGGGTCATGTCACCACGAGGCGGTCGCGCCGCCGCCCCCAGATCGGCCACCGCCCCCGCGAAACCCGCCGCCGCCCATGCCGCCCGAACGGCGATTGCCGGGCAAGCCGCCGGCCGCGATGGTGAACAGCAATTGCACCGCAAGCGACGGATGCGTGATCAGAAGAATCAAAAACAAGAGCGCCGCCGCCGCTGCGAGCGCAATCTGCCACCACGACAGCTCCAACCGGTCCCGACCCTGCTCGGTGGCAGGGCCAGCCCCACCTGCCAGCACCTTCAACACAGCATCGACCCCGGTCCGCGCCGCGCCATCCCAATCGCCGACGCGCACACGCGGCACCATGACCTCGCGCAAGATGCGCGACGCCGTGACGTCGGGCAGGCGCGACTCGAGGCCGTAGCCAACCTCGATGCGCAGCTTGCGATCGTCGACGAAGCCGAAGATGACCACGCCGTCGTCCAGCCCGGCCCGTCCGACTCGCCACGCCGCGAACACGCGCGCCACCCAGTCCTCGACCGCCGCGTTGCCGGTGCCCCGGCCGATCCACAGCAGCACCTGCTGTCCGGATCCGACCTCGTGCGCGGCCAGGCGCTGCTCGATTTGCTCGCGTACCGCACCCGAAAGCACGCCCGCCTGATCGGTAACCAACGTGCGCGGTGCTGGCGGCAGGTCGGCCGCCCTGGCACATGGCGCCGCCACCAGCAGGGCCATGACCAACGCCATCCTGGCTGGCATGTGATCTCAGAACACGACCTTGGGTGCGGTACGAGCGGCTACCTCGGCCTGGAAATACGCTTTTTCGGCAAACCGGTCGCCGAGGAACCCCATGAAGACCACCGTCGGAAAACTCCGGCGCCGCGTGTTGAACTTGCGCGCCTCCTCATTGAAGCGCATGCGCTCGACAGTGATGCGATTTTCCGTGCCTTCAAGCTGCGCCTGCAGATCGCGAAAGCCTTCGGTGGCCTTGAGGTCGGGGTACTTCTCGACCACGGCCATAAGCCGCGACAGCGCCGTCGATAGTCCGTCCTGGGCGCGCTGGAAACGCTCGAACGCCGCGGGATCTTGCACGACCTTGGCCAGCCCCTCGGCCGAGATCTGCCCGACCCGCGCCCGCGCCTCGGCGACTCCGGTGAACGTCGCCTGCTCGAACTTCGCCGCACCCTTCACGGTCTCGACCAGGTTGGGTACCAGATCGGCGCGGCGCTGGTAGACGTTCTCGACCTGCGCCCACTGCGCGCCCACCGACTCGCCCAGAGTCACCATCTGGTTGTAGGTACCGGTCAGCACGATGCCAGCCAACACGCCCACCCCTGCGACGATCCAGAGCAGCTTCTTCACCGGTGACCTCCTCTTGTTTCAGTTACGGGCCCGCTTCACGAGGCAGCCGCCAGACCCGCGGCCGATGGCGGGACCGGACTGTGCCCACGCAGACCCAGACGTTCGAGCAGCTGACCGAGAGCCGGAGTGCCCTTGAGCGCCGCGATCAGGCGTTCCGGCGTGCCGCAATCCGACCAGCCGGCGTCGATCATCGGCACCACGGTCAACCCACGCGCGCGCTCCAGCACATCGCGACTGAAATCCGCGGGCGGCATCTCGCGGTAGATCTCGCGCAGGATCTCGCGGCCGTCGGGCGTATCGACGTGGCCCAGGTAGCGCGACAGGGCGATGACTTGCCTTGGCAGGTGGCGCAGCAACAACCGCCACAACGCCTGCCCCGAGCCCGCCATGATCATCGTGTTCCACAGCGCACGGCTTTCAAGCAGTTGCCACGCTCTGAGTTCATCGGGCTTCTCGACAAACCCGACGACTGGCAAGCCGTTACGCCCGACGACCGCATCCTCGGGCCCCGGCACGATCCAGCCAAGCTCGGTGCTGGGCGCTTCAGCCGCCGCGCCCACCAGCGCCACGCCGGCGGGAGATTCCAGAGCCGCGGCGGTGAGGGCGCGCGACACCGCCGCTACCAAAGCGACCGGGCGCTGGAAGTAGTGGTCCGATGGAAACACCACCACGCGCGCCACCGGATCGCGCGCCAGCACGTGTGCGAGTGGCAGCAGCAAGCCCGGCCCGGTACCGACGTTGCGCGGTTGACACACGATATGAACGCCCTGAAAGCCGGGCAGCCCGGCCGCCTGCTGCCTGGCCAAGGCCTCGTGCTCGTCACTCACCACCGCGACGATGCACCCGGGCCTGACGACGAGCGATGCGCGTTCGAGGGTCTCCTGGAAGAAAGTACGCGTGCCTGCCAGAGCAGCAAACTGCTTGGGCAAGGGCTGGCCATGCAGAGCTTGCGTCAGCGGGGCCATGCGAATGCCATCGCCAGCCGCGAGCACAATCGCCCAGGTCCGTTCGAGGTTTGAGCTCTCGGGCTTCATGTCGCGCCTCCGCTCGCCCGCATTGCATGACACGTGCCCATCGGCAAGGCGCCCGGCGGCCATGGTTTCGCGCAACCGATGCACACGCGGGAGCCAGGCGCTGAGGGATTTGCGCCGCTGTCGCGCGACCCACCGATACGCGGCCCGGGGTTGATCAGCCGCGTAACAGCTTGAAAGCGTGGTTCCAGCTCTTGAGCTGGAAGCCCGCGACGACCCCCAGCATGGCCAGGGGCTCAAGCAGGCGTGCGCCCTCGATCCCACCGATGTCGATAGCCGGCCAGCCGAAGGACATCAACACGTTGGAGACAACCTTCTTCGCCGCCGCATCGTCGCCGCAGATGAACATGTCGGGCGGGCCACCGGGCAGGTCGGGGTCGACCATCAAACCGCTGGTGATTGTGTTGAACGCCTTGACGACACGCGCGGCCGGCAGCCACTTCTGGACGAGTTCGCCCGCCGACTGCATGTGACCCACCGCCAGCACCGGCGGCTTGCCCGGGACCACGGTGAGCGGGTTCATCGCGTCGATGACCACCTTGCCCTTGAAGCTGGCGGGCCCGGCCAGCTTGATCATGTTCTCGGCGCCGTCCCACGACCCGGCAATCACCACCAGCTCACCGAAGGTGGCAGTCTCCGCAAACGTTCCCGCCGAGGCTCCGGGGCCTGTGCGGGTGACCCAGGACGCGACCTTCTCGCTCGACGGATCGCGGGTACCCATCATCGCCTTGTGACCGCGCGAGACGAAGCCACTTGCGAGGGCCTGTCCAGCCGTTCCGCTGCCCAAAATGCCGACGTTCATACTTGTGGTCCTCCTCGTAGGATCCGCGTGAATTCTCGGTGTTCATCCATGGTGAAAGCGCCCCCGATTCAAGATAGTTCTTTGATCCGGTCACGCAACCCGGACGCCAGGCGCGCTACCGCATCGTCCTCGATACCCAACAACGCTCGACCGCTCGTCACCAGAGCATTGTCGTCATCTGGAGTCGCCTCGCCCACAAAGAAGCCCTGTTGTTTCGCGAGCGCGTTGCAGAAGCAGACTATGTTGCCAACGGACGCGCGCGCAGCCGCATCGAAGGCACTACAGGTTTCGATCGCCTTGGCGACCGGAATCGGCATGCCCCAACGCTTGGCTATCGGGATTGCCACCTTTCGGTGTGAACGCTGCAACACTGCGACAAATGTCGCGTCGTCGATCCACTCCTTGCCCGACTTCATGGAAACCATGCTCTCTGCCTCGAGCATCATCGTCGCTAGCACTGGCTTTCCAATGTCGTGCAGGAGCCCAGCCAGATACGCATCCTCGGAGTCGGCGGAACCAACGAGAACCGCCACATCCCGCGCCAGCACGCCGACCGCGAGGGAATGGTCCCACAATCCCCTGGTGGCCTTCTGAATGCTACTGTCCTTGGATTCGAACAAGGGCCGAGTCGCGGTTTCGAACAGCGCCGCTCTTAGCCGCTGACCTCCCATCTTTGCGACTGCCGTTTGAATGTTGCGACTGGGCTCGCGGCTCGCGAGTCCCGCCTTGTTCGACATCCGAATCAACTGCGCCGCCAAGATCGGATCGGTTTCGATCAACGCCCCCGCCCGCTGCAAACTGAAATCCGGCTGGCGCAACATATCCATGCACTTTGTCGCAACCGGAGGCATCGCTGGCAGCTCCAGCCGATCTCTCCCGAGACGCTCCAGAACAATCTTCTCTAGCTGAATCGAAAGTCGCTCGCTCTTTGACAGCTGTCCGGCAGCTTCTCCCGCAGCACTCATGCAACCTCTTTCCGAGCGTCCGTCACGGTGAAGCTCTCCGGCTTGATGGCCGGTCCGAGTGCGTCATGTCCATCAACTCTCGGCAGTATCACGGCATGGGTTGAGACCTCAAACGCGCAAGTTGGAAGCGCAATCGCTGCACCGCAGCAGATTCCGCCAGACCGGGACAGGTTTCGCGTAAAGTCGCGCCGCCATGCTGCGCCTACCAGCCCCGCCCCCGCCACCTCCCCAGACCTGGTGGGCCCTGCCGCCCGACCAGCTTGCAGCGGCCCTTGGCACCACGTCGAAGGGTCTGTCGTCGACGGAAGCAACCCGACGTCTGGGGGTTCACGGCCGCAACGAGTTGCAGCGCATGCGCCGGCTGCCGGCCTGGCGCTTGCTGCTGTCCCAGCTGACCAGCCCCCTGGTGCTTCTGCTGGTCGCAGCGGCCGCCATTTCTCTTCTGGTGAGCGAATGGACCGACGCCGCCGTGGTGGCCGTGATCGTAGCGGCCAGCAGCGGGATTGGTTTCTGGCGCGAGCACGACGCCGGTCGCGCACTGGACCAGCTGCTGTCACGCGTGGTCCTCAAGGTTCGGGTCCTGCGTGACGGATCGCCGCGCGAGATCAGCGCTCCCGAGGTCGTGCCCGGCGACATCGTGTTGCTGTCGGCGGGCTGCCTGATGCCGGGCGACGGGGTTTTGCTGGAGGCCACCGATTTCTATGTGAACCAGGCGGTGCTGACCGGCGAGACTTTTCCGGTCCGCAAGACCGCCGCGCCGGTCGCAGCCGCCGCCCCACTTAGCGACCGCAGCAACGCCGTGTATCTGGGCACCAACGCCAAGAGCGGCAGCGCCCGTTGCCTGGTGGTCAGCACGGGCGCCGCGACGATGTACGGCCAGATCGCCCGGCGGCTTACCTTGCGCCCGCCCGAGACCGAGTTCGATCGCGGCATCCGCCAGTTCGGCACCTTGCTGACGTCGGTGATGATGCTGATGACCCTGGCGGTGTTCGCCATCAACGTCAACCTGCATCGCCCGGTCGTCGAGTCGCTGCTGTTCTCGGTCGCACTGGCGGTGGGGCTGACACCCGAGCTGCTGCCAGCCATCCTGAGCATCAACCTGGCGCGCAGTGCCCAGGTCATGGCCAAAAGCGGCGTGCTGGTACGGCGCCTGAACGCCATCGAGAACCTGGGCAGCATGGACGTCCTGTGCACCGACAAGACCGGCACGCTGACCGAGGGCGACGTCCGGCTACAAGGCGCGTTCGACGACACCGGGGCCGCAAGCGTGGAAGTCGGCAGAAAAGCCACGCTGAACGCGTTCTTCCAGACTGGGCTGGCCAATCCGCTTGACGAGGCGCTCTTGCGTGCCGGCAACCCCGACACGGCCGGCATCGAGAAGCGCGGTGAGATCCCCTACGACTTTGTCCGCAAACGGCTTTCGGTCGTGATCCGCGACGTGGCGGGGCCGTGGCTTTTGACCAAGGGCGCGTTCGAGAACGTGCTCGCGGTGTGCACGCGCACGCACACGGGCGCGCCGCTGGACGATCCCGCGCGCGCATCCTTGCGCTCGAAGTTCCTGGGCTGGGGTCAGGAGGGTTTTCGCGTGCTCGGGGTTGCCGAAAAACGCCTTGCCGAGCAGGACCTGTACGGGCGCGACGACGAACGCGATCTGGTGTTCGCCGGCTTCCTGACCTTCTTTGATCCGCCCAAGCGGGATGTCGCCAAGACCATCATCGATCTGCGCGCGCTGGGGGTTAGCCTGAAGATGATCACCGGCGACGCCCGCGCCGTGGCCGAGCACGTGGCCGAGGCCGTCGGCCTGCAAGACGCGACCGTGCTAACCGGCGCCGATCTGAACGAACTGCGCGACGAAGCCTTGTGGCACGCTGCCGAGCGCACCGATCTATTCGTCCAGGTCGATCCCAACCAGAAGGAACGCATCATTCTGGCGCTCAAAAAGACCGGCCACGTGGTCGGGTACCTGGGCGACGGAATCAACGATGCGCCCGCGCTGCACGCCGCGGACGTGGGCATCTCGGTCGAGGGCGCAGTCGACGTGGCGAAGGAGGCCGCGGATCTGGTGCTTTTGGAACGTGATCTGGACGTGCTTCGTCGCGGCCTGCTGGCCGGGCGCATGACTTTCGCCAACACCATGAAGTACGTGCTGACCACCACCAGCGCCAACCTGGGCAACATGGTCAGCATGGCGCTGGCGTCGCTGTTCCTGCCCTTCTTGCCCCTGACCGCCGGGCAGATCCTGCTGAACAACTTCCTGTCCGACGTGCCCGCCATGGCCCTGGCGTCGGATTCAGTGGATCAACAGCTGATCGATCGCCCGCGACGCTGGGACATGCGCCTGCTCAAGCGCTTCATGTTCCAGTTCGGCTTGCTGTCGTCGCTGTTCGACTTCCTGACCTTCGCGGCTCTGCTGCGGGTCTTTCACGCCGATTACGCCCGCTTTCGCACCGCCTGGTTCCTGGAGTCGCTGCTGACCGAACTGGTGATCGCGCTGGTGGTGCGCACGCGCCAGCCGTTCTACCGAAGCGCCCCGTCCCGTGGCCTGTGGATCAGCACGGCGGCCATCGCGGCGCTCGCCTTCGCGCTGCCCTACCTGCCCCTGGCAAACTTCCTGGGCTTCGAGCCGTTGCCGGCGCCGCTGCTGGCCGTGCTGGTCGCCATCACTGCCACCTACGTCGTCTCCGCCGAGGCCCTCAAGCGGTTGTTCTATCGCAAGGGCGACTGAAGCAAACGGCTACGCGGCCAGCTCGACCGCCAATACCGTCATTTCGTGGGCGAGCCCATCTCCCACTCGAAGTAGCGGCGCGCAAAACGCACGAAGTCCGCTTCCGTCACCAAGCCCACCAGCTTGCGGTTCTTGATCACAGGGAGGCAGCCGAACTTGTAGCCCTCAAGGAGACGGGCAGCCTGCGCAGCCGTGGTCTCGGGATCGACGGTCAGGACGTCCTTCTCCATGATCATCTCGATTGGGATCTCACGCGCGACCTCGCCGGGCTTCTCTCGCGCGGGGTCACCGTGGCTCACCCAGGCCTCCAGGATCTTTCGGTGCGTGACCAGTCCGATGAGGTGCTCCTGCCCGTCCACCACCGGCAGGTGGCGGATGCGCGCTCGCTCGATCAAGTGGCGCGCCAGATCCAGCGAATCCCCGATCTGCAGCGTCTCGACAACGTCGGTCATGATCTCGGATACTGTGGTGGTGGGCATCGGCTTGCCGACC
>JANPCZ010000147.1:0-51635 GCA_031431215.1 Myxococcales bacterium | reverse complement strand
CCCAGCAGATCCACCTTCACGATGCCCAGATCCGCGCAGTCGTCCTTGTCCCATTGCACCACCGTGCGTCCGGGCATGGACGCCGGCTCGCACGGCACCACCTCATCCAGGCGCCCGGCGCAGATCACCATGCCACCCGAGTGCTGACCCAGGTGCCGCGGCAAGTTCAGCATCGCGGACGCTACCTCGCACAGCAGGCGCGTGCGCTCGTCCGCCTGCGAGAACCCCGCCTCGGCCACGTACGCCGAAAGCGGCGTGGCATCGTCCATGATCCACGCCGGCAGGAACTTCGAGATGCGGGTGCAATGCTCTTCCGAGAACCCCAGTGCCCGTCCAGCGTCGCGCACCGCCATGCGTGGCCGGTAGGTGATCACGTTCGCGGTCATCGCCGCACCACTGGCGCCAGTTCCGGTGCCGTAGCGCCCGTAGACGTACTGGATGACCGACTCGCGCCGTTCGCCCGACGGCAGATCCAGATCGATGTCGGGCATGCGATCTGCGGCGTCGGTCGCGCTTTTCACCCGCTCCTCCGACAGAAAACGCTCGAACAGCAGTTCCATCCCGACCGGATCGACGGCGGTGATGCCCAGCGCGTAGCAGGTCGCCGAGTTGGCTGCCGAGCCACGGCCCTGCACCAGGATGTGCTTTTCGCGCGCGAACCGCACGATGTCCCAGACCACCAGGAAGTAACCGGCAAGGCCAAGCTTGCCGATCACGGTGAGCTCGTGCTCGATCTGGTGCCGGGCCTTGTCTGACAATGGCTGGTAGCGAAGCCCGGCGCCGGCCCAGGTCAGCCTGGTCAAGTAGCTCTGCTCGGTCTCGCCGGACGGCACCGGGTACGATGGAAATCGATAGCCGAGATCAGCCAGCGAAAAGCCGCAGCGGGCCGCGATGTCGCGCGTGGCGTGCACGGCGGCGGGGCGGTCACCAAACAGCGCCGCCATCGCAGCCGGTGCTTTCAGGCAGCGCTCGGCGTTGCGCAACAGACGCCGGCCGATGTCGTCCACCGTGCTCTTGTGTCGCGCGCAGGTCAGCACGTCGTGGACGCGGCGCAGGCGCGGGGTCGCGTAGCGCACGTCGTTGGTCGCGACCAGCGGCACCCGCAGCGCCTCGGCCAGCGCCACCGCCACACGGTTGCGATGGGTCTCCTCGTCGTCGAAGTGGCGCGCAACCTCGACATAGATGTGGCGCGGGCCGAAGATGCCCAGCAGCCGATCCAGATCCGAGCGTGGCACGGCGCCGCCGAGCGCGATGAGCCCACCGGCATGGGCTTCGAGCAGATCGTGCGTGGCGGCGCCTTCGCCCTTCGGTCGCCCGGCCTTCATCGCGGTGATGAGACGGCACAGGTTCTTGTAGCCGCGCCTGTCTTCCACCAGCAGCAGCACGGGCGGGTGAGCGTGCAGCGTGATCTCGGCGCCCACCAGCGGTCGCACCGTTGCGACCTTGCGCGCGGCCCGGAAGAAGCGCGGTGCCCCGCACAGCCCGTCGCGATCACCCAGCGCCAGCGCTTCGTGTCCCAGCGCCGCCGCCGTTGCGATCAGATCCTCGGGCAGCGAAGCGCCGTCGAGAAAACTGAACGCCGATTTGCAGCGCAGCTCGATGTACGGGGCGGGTGGGGCGGATGCGCGCATGGCCCGGCATTGTACCCGGTGAACCTGAACTAATGTTCAGTTTAGGGAGGCAGCTCGGCCGTTTGGTAGCGTCATGCGTGAAGTGAGCAGCACCCGACCGCCTCCCCGGGCCGCGCCCCGTGTCTCTCGCGGCCGAGCGCTGGCGGCGGCGGTCGACCCACCCGATCAGGCGATACCCGCTTCCGACTTCGAGCAATGGACGCGCCCGCGGCTCGCGCGGCTCTTGCGTGCGGCGCGCCTCGACGTGGCCTACCACCGCGGCGCTGGCGACACGCTGTCTTACCGAAATGAGGCCGGCGCGGAAATCCACGTGCTGGATCTGGTCGGCGGCTTCGGCGCGGGCCTGTTCGGTCACAACCACCCCGATCTGGTGGCGGCGCTGCGCGCGGCGCTGGCCGCGGGCCGGCCGCAGAACGCTCAGGGCAGCGTGCGCGCGCTGGCCGGCCGCCTGGCGCGACGGCTGTCGACGCTGGCCGGCGGCTGGTGCGGGCGGCAGTACGTGACCACCTTCGCGAACTCGGGCGCCGAGACGGTCGAGGCCGCGCTGAAGCATGCCGATCTGGCCCTGGTGGTGCGCGCGTCCGAGATCCTGGCGCGATCCCGCAGCACAATCCTCCGGCTGCGTGCGCAGGAATACCGGGGGCCGCTGTTGCACCAGTTTCGCCAGATCGCTCGCGAGGCCACGGCGCTGCTGGCAAGTCCCCCGGTCGCGCTGGCCATCGAGGGCGCTTTCCATGGCAAGACCGCCGGGGCCCTGCGGTTGACGGAGAACCCCTTGTACCGGCTGTCCTGGCAAAGATGGCAGCGCCTGGTGCCCACGACCTTCCTGCCGGCCGGCGACATCGCGGCGCTGCGGGCGGCGGTGGCGGCGGCGCAACTTCCCTACCACGAGATCGTCGTCGACTTCGACGGCAGCGCCCGGGCGGTGCCGCGCGTGTTCACCAACGTGGTCGCCTGCTTCGTTGAGCCGGTGCAGGGCGAAGGTGGCATCCGGGTGTGCGATCCGGCGTTCGCGCGCGAACTGCGCCGCCTGTGCGACGAGGGCGACTTTCCGCTGGTGTGGGACGAGATCCAGTCGGGCTGCGGCCGCACCGGTAGCTTCCTTGCGTCCGAGGGCCTTGGGGTTCCTGGCGACTATGTGCTCTTGTCGAAGGCTCTCGGCGGTGGGCTGACCAAGGTCGGCGCCATGCTGGTCGAGCGCAGTCGCTACATCGAGGACTTCGGACAGGCGCACACTTCGACCTTTGCCGACGATGATCTGTCGTGCACGGTGGCGCTGCGGGCGCTCGATCTGGTCACCAACGATGGCGGGGCGTTGATGCGGGCGTGCCGCGACAAGGGTGATGCTCTGCGCGCCGCCCTGGAAGCGCTGGCGGTGCGTTTCCCCGATGTCATCGCCGACGTGCGCGGGGTCGGGCTCATGATCGGGGTCGAGTTGCGCGAGCACATGCCGTCGCCGCCGCCGTTCTTGCGGATGCTTGCCGAGCAGAAAATGCTGGCGCTGTTCCTGTGCGGCCATCTGTTGCACGAGGAGCGCATCCGGGTGTTGCCCACATTGTCGTCGCCGTTCACCCTGCGGATCGAGCCGTCGGCTTTCGTCGCGGCGAGCGACCTGCTGCGCTTCGCCGCCGCACTTGAGCGCGTGGCGCACCGCCTGCGCGCCGGGGACGTCGCGGGGCTGTGCCGGTTTGCCTTCGGCGATGCGGACGCAAGCCAGGATTTTGCCTGGCCGCCGGGCGGCCCGCGCGAGGGCAGATCGTGAGCCGCGGCGCCCGGTCGCATGTCGGCTTCCTCGCGCACTTCATCGAGCCCGAGGATCTGCTGCATTTCGAACCGGGGTTGCGCGAGCTTCCGGCAGCGTCGTTTTCCGGCTTTCTCGATCGCATCTACGGTGTTCTGGCTCCGTTCGTGGTGACCGAAGCGACGATTCGCTCGCCCGCGGGCGGTGTCACCGATGTCTCGATCATCGCGGTGCCGTTCACGACCGAGCAGGCGCTGTCGTCGCGGCGGGCCGGCGACGGCGTGGCGGTGGGGCTCGTCCGTAAGGCCGTGGCGCTTGCGGCCCTGCAGGGCTGCCGTACGGTGGGCCTTGGCGCGTATACGTCGATCGTGTCGGACAACGGCCGCCTGGTGGATGATCTGGGCGTGGCCGTGACCACCGGCAATTCCCTGGCCGTGGTCGCCGGTGTTGAGGGGCTGGTCGCGACGGCGCGTCGCCTGGGCATCGCCGGCCGGAAGGTCGGAGTGACTGGTGCCGCCGGGAACATCGGGGCCATGGCGGCCCGGCTGCTGGCGAGCCACGCCGAGCAGTTGATCCTGTGCGGTGGACCGCGCGCTTTGCCGCGGCTATCGCGACTTGCGCAGACGTTGCCACCTGGCACCCTTGCGTTCGGCGATCTTGCCGCGCTACGGACGTGTGACTGGATCCTGTGCTGCAGCAGCGCGCGCGAGCCCATCCTTCGGCCCGAGCACGTCGGCCCGCAGCCGGTCGTGATCTGCGATCTCGCGGTGCCGGCAGACGTCGATCCGACGGTGCGCCGCTCCCGACCGCGGGCCACGGTCATCGTCGGCGGCGCCGTGCGGCTGCCGCTCGGGCAGTCCGTGGGGGTTCGCGGAGTCGAGATCGAGCCTGGCCTTATCCCCGGCTGCCTGGCCGAGACACTGGTGCTGGGACTCGCCGGGGTCCGGGGGCATTTTTCTTGCGGCCCGCTGCAACTGGCCCGGATCAAGAAGATCCAGGCTCTGGCGGCTCGGCACGGCCTGCTCTTCGAGGAGCCGCCTTGGCTTCCCCGAACGCTGGCCGGTAAAGATTCCGCACCTGATGCTGTAAGAACCCTTGACCACGGTGGCGTGGGCGAATAATCGTCGGGTCCCCGAGGAGGATCGTCAGATGAGAAGAACCGTGTCAGTCAGTCGGCCCCTGGGCCTGGTAGTGGCCGTGATCGCCCTGATAGGCTTCACGGCGACCGCGGAAGCGCGTATGCGCTTCTCAGTCCTGGGATCGGCGCCGTTCGCGCTGAACACGGATTCGGGCGGTGAACGGCCAGCGCTGACCGGCGAGGCGACGTTCCACGTGCTCCCGGGGGACAAGCACTTCGCGCTGGGCGCGACCGTGGGCTACCAGTCGATGCCGTTCAGCATCCCGCGACCATCGTCGGCCGAGATCAGGAAGCAGGGCGTGCTGACCTCCTTCTTTGTGGGGCCAAGCGGGCACATTCGTTTCGGCCAGTCCGGCGACGACACCCGGCCCTTCATCGGGGCGGATATCGGCTACGCCGGGCTGAAGCTGGCGCAGGACTATAAGGACGACATCAAAGCCAAGGGTCTGCGTTTCTCGCTGGCCGCAGGGGTCGAGACCTACATCGGCCGTTACGTCGGCCTTCAGATAGCCGTTCGTTACGAGCAGGCGCAGTCGGACACCCCGCTGCGCATCGCCGGCAAGCTCACCCAGACCGTGACCAGTCTTGGGCTGGTGTTCGGTGTTTCGTTGTTGAACGGGGCCCCGCCCGCGCCGAAGAAGTAGCGTCAGGTCCGCGTGGCCTGAATTGGTGCTAGCCTGCCGCCGTCCCAACCCCGGGAGTCACCATGAGCACACAGGTCACATCCACGAGTCTGCGCACAGTGGCGGTATGCGCGGTGGTCACCACCCTCTTCACCTCGGCGGCGGCACGCGCGCAGGACAAGGCGCCGGCGGCACCCCCCACGCTGCCAGCACCCACGCCGCCAGCACCCACGCCGCCGGCGGGACCCGCGGTCCAGCTGATCGCCGTGGGCACGCCGGCGCCCGACGTACAGGCGACCGCGCACGACGGAACCAAGGTCGATCTCAAGAAGCTCAAGGGCAAGTACGTGGTCTTCTATTTCTATCCCAAGGACGACACTTCGGGCTGCACCAAGCAGGCGTGCAGCATCCGCGATTCGTGGGACAAGCTGAAGAAGGCGGGCGTGACCGTGTTCGGTGTTTCGACCCAGAACAACGAATCGCACAAGGCGTTCGCCGAAAAATACAAGCTGCCGTTCCCCTTGCTTCCCGACGAGAGCGGTGACATCGCCAAGAAGTTCGGCGTGCCGGTCGAGAACAACAAAGCCAAGCGTATGACTGTGCTCATCGGCAAGGACGGCAAGGTCAAGTTCGTGCAGCCCAAAGTCTCGCCCGAGAATCAGGCTGCCGACATCCTGGCCCAGGTCGAGGGCAAGTAGCCGCGTCCGGCTCACGAGACGCCAGCGGTTGCTTGGGTCACTTGACACGAGTTCCCGGCTCTCGTACTCCCGTACGCGGGATGTTGACTGCATGACCAGTGACTCGCGCCACGCACGCCCGCAGCGCCGGGCCGGTCCCGCTGCCGTTGCGTTGGTGTGTCTGCTGGGGTACCTCGCGGGTTTCCTGCATCTGGCTCTGGTTCGCCATGCGACCTGTCCGGTGCACGATGAGATCATCCACGTCGGCGCCGCTGAGGCCGTCACCTCCGAGGTCACGGGAACCGCTGGCGTCTCGCCCGTCGTTGTCGAACCGGGCCACAGTGACGATCATTGCCTCGTGGTGGCGACCACGCGGCGGCAAGCGGCGCCGTCCGGGGCCGCAGCCCCACTGCTCGGCGCGGCTTCCTGCACCGCGGCCGGTTTCGTCGCGCCGCATCTGATCGTTGCCGATCCGATTGCCCGCCTGCTCGTCGCACCGAAAAACTCGCCGCCCATCGCGCGCGTCTAGCGCATTTTTTCACTGCAGCGTCGCAATGGCGACCGCCTGCCGGCGTCTCAGGTTTTTTGTCGTTGTCGCGAAGGGAGTCCGTCCTTGCCCACGTCCTTTGTGCTTGCTGCGCTCATCACTCTTGCCGCGCAAGAACCGGCAGCGCCGCCGCCCGCGCCGTCGCCGGCCGAGGCGGCCGAGATCGCGCGTGGCCTGGCCGCCGACGCTGTCCCCTCACAGCAGGTTGTGCCTGCGCCGCCACCTCCGTCCGCGTCGTCCGCGTCGTTGTTGCCTGACATCTCGCTCATTGCTGACTTCGCGGCGGCGTGGTTTTCTGGTGCCCAGGATGCCCCGCTGCAGACCGGCGCTCACGATCCGCGGCACACCGGCTTCAACCTGCAGCAGCTTGAGCTTTCGCTATCGAAGTCGGTGGACCCGTACCTGCGTTTCGACGCCAACATCGTGTTTGGTCCCGACGAAGTGGAGGTCGAGGAAGCGTACGCCACGACTCTGGCGCTGCCGGGCCGTATCCAGGTCAGGGGCGGGCAATTTCTCACCCGGCTCGGACGCCTCAACAACACGCATCCGCATTCGTGGGATTTCGTCGACCAGCCTTTGATCCTGGGGCGGTTCTTTGGCGCCGAGGGCAACCGCGGTCTCGGGGTCGAGGCGTCGTGGCTCATGCCGCTGCCCTGGTATGTGGAACTGTTGTGGTCGGTGACGAACGCGGATGGCGCCGAGACCGCGCGCAGCTTCTACGGCGAGCCGATTGTCCTGAAAGATGCCGCGCCACCTTCGCTGAAGGTCGCAAGCGCCCTGGACTTCCAGCACACCGCGGCCCTGAAGCAGTTCTTCGAGCTGGGCCCCGACTGGTCAGTTGCCTGGGGTTTGTCGGCGGCCTACGGGCCCAACGCTTTCGGCGATCTCGCTGCCCCGTTTCACCGGACGCGGACCCTGATCACCGCCAGCGATCTGTACATCAAGTACCGGCCGGTCACCCGGCCGAGTACCACCACGGTTGCGCTGCAAGCCGAGTGGTTCGGGCGTCGGCGCGACAATCCATTTGAAGTCGCCACCGACCACGGCGGCTACGCCTACTTGTTGTGGCGCTTCGCCCGCCGGTTCTCGACCGCTGCCCGCTACGAGTACGGCAGCGCCGGTGATCCGCTCGAGATCCCGCTAAGCGAGGCGATGATCGCGCACCCGGGCGTGCAGGGGCGGGCGACCGCGGCAGTCACGTTCCATCCGTCCGAGTTTTCGCGGTTGCGGTTGCAGGGATCGCGGTCGTGGTCGGGGCCGGCACACACACCCGGGTGGGCGGCCTTCCTGGCGTTCGAGGTGTTGATCGGCGCGCACGGGGCGCACCCATTTTGACGGCGGAGCACCCGACCATGCACAGTCTCAAGATAGGGTTTGCATCGGCGGTGTTGCTGGGCGCGCTGTCGGCACGCGCGTCGGCCACGTTGCAGGTTGTCGCCACGGTGCCCGATCTGGCGGCGCTGGCGCGCGACATCGGCGGCGCCCACGTCACCGTCAAGTCGCTGTCGCTCGCGACGCAGGACCCGCACTTCGTCGACGCCCGACCGAGCCTGGCGCTCGCGCTCAGCCACGCCGACGTGCTGCTGGCCGTGGGCCTGGATCTGGAGATCGGCTGGCTGCCGCCCCTGCTGGTGGGCGCGCGCAACGGCGCCATCCAGCGCGGCGGCGCCGGTCACGTCGATTGCTCGCGGTTCGTCAAGCCGATGGACGTGGCCCAGCAGCCGGTCGACCGCAGCCAGGGCGACATTCACCCCAGCGGCAACCCGCACTATTTCACTGACCCGCGCGCTCTTGCGGCGGTGGCCGCCGGTATAGCGGCGCGCTTTGGCGAACTTGATCCGACGCACGCACCGGCGTTCAAGCAGAACCTCGATGCACTTGTGCGCCGGCTGATGGAATTGCGCCAGCGCTGGGAGAAGCGCCTGGCGGCTTTCCGGGGCGCGCCGGTGGTCAGCTACCACAAGACTTTTACCTATCTGGCGGACTGGCTGGGTTTGACCGAGGTCGGCTTTCTCGAACCCAAGCCGGGCATTCCTCCTAACCCGACCGCGGTGGCGCGCCTGCTCGGTCTGGCGCGGGCGCGCAAGGTGCGCTTGCTGCTGCAAGAAAGCTTTTATCCCGAGGGCACCGCGCGGCTGGTCGCCGACAAGATCCCGGCGACGCTGCTGCGGGTGCCCGGCGCCGCCAGCTTCGAGACCGGCGAGGGTTGCGTCGATCGCCTGGATAAGCTGGTCGCCGCCATCGAGCATGCCCTCACCGGCGGGACGGGAGGCGCGCCGTGACCACGTCCTCGGGCGAGCGGCCTGGCGCCGGCGCTGAACTGCTTCGCTGCGACAAGCTGGTCATCGGTCACCGCGGTCAGGCCTTGCTGCCTGCCATCGATCTGGGCATCCGGCGCGGCAGCTTCCTGGCGGTCATCGGCCGCAACGGTTCGGGCAAGAGTACCTGGCTGCGCACGTTGCTTGGATTCTTGCGCCCGTTGTCTGGCCGCGTGGCGCGCAGTTCACCGCCGCCGCTCCTGGCCTACATGGCACAAGCCATGACCATCGATCCCCTGCTGCCGGTGCGCGCGATCGATCTGGTGCGGTGGGGGCGTCTGTCGGGGTGGGGCTTCGCGCGCCCGGAGGCCGGCGACGGCGTCCGTGATCGCGAGCGGCGTGCCCTCGACGCGGCCGGCGCGGCCCCGCTGGCGGAGACGCTGTTTCGTGATCTGTCCGAGGGTCAGAAGCAGCGCGTGTTGCTGGCGCGGCTGTACGCCCGGGATCCCGACGTGGCCTTGCTCGACGAGCCGACCAGCGCCATGGACGCGGTCGCCGAGCGGCAAGCGTTGGCGGGTCTGCGTGCGCTGACGCGCGAGCGCGGCGCTGCGGTGATCCTGGTGACCCACCTCCTCGGCCTAGCCGCCGAATACGCCGACGAGATCCTGCTGTTCGATCGCGACGGCGGTGCGATCGTGCACGGCAGCCCCGCCACGGTGTTTGCCGCGCCGGCCTTCAAGCAGCAATACGGAGATCTGGAGCTGCGCCATGCACGGTGATGCGCCGACCTGGCAGATGTTTATTGATGGCTGGGAACTGTTCCGTGATCCCATCCTGTGCGCGCTGGGCGCCGGCGCGGTGCTGGGTTTTCTGGGTGTGTACGTGGTGCTGCGCCGGATGGTGTTCGTCAGCGCTGCGGTCACGCAGTCGGCAGGTCTTGGCATTGCGCTCGCCTTCTACTCGGAGATCCACGGCGGCCCGGCCGTCGATCCCATCGTGGGCGCCGTGTTGCTGGCGCTGGGCGCGACCATGCTGCTCGCGGTCGACACGCGCTCGTTCAAGGTGCCGCGCGAGGTGCTGCTCGGCTTCGCATTCGCGGCCGGCGGTGGCGCGACCATTCTGGTCGGCGATCACATCTCGCAGGAAGCTCACGACATCCAGTCGATCCTGTTCGGATCGGCGGTGCTGGTGCGGGGCCTCGATCTCGTCCTGGTCCTGGCCACGGGTGCGACCGCGTTGGGCTTGCATCTGTGGTGGTACCGCGGATTGACGTTCGCCAGCTTCGATCCCGAGGCCGCGCGCGTGCAGGGGCTGCCGGTGCGGTTCCTGTCGAATTTCCTGCTGGTGTCGATTGGCGCAATGGCCGGCGTCTCGGCCCGGGCGCTGGGATCGCTGCCGGTGTTCGCGTTCTCGGTCATGCCCGCGGCGGCGGCCCTGGCGCTGGGCGCTCGCCTGTCATGGGCGTTCGCGATCGCCGCACTCATCGGGGCTTTTTCCGGGGTCGCCGGCTACGTGCTGGCGTTCTTCGGCCAGTTGCCCGTCGGTGGCAGCCAGACCGTGGTGGTCAGCGGGTTCCTGCTGCTGGCGTTTGCGGTGCGGATCGTCGCCCGCCTGCGCGCGCGCTAGCCGTCACGCCAGCCGCAGCAGCACCACCAAAGGCAGCGCAAAGCTCAGGCTCGCGGCTAGCAGCACGAGACCCACCTTGCGCTCGGCGTGCAGCTTGAACCACAGGTAGATCCCGGTGGCGCCCAGCACCAGCATCGACAGCGACACGAACGCGACCAGGGCGCCCCACACATCGAGCAGGACATACTCGTGCGATAGCCCAGCGACGTGATGAATGCGGTTCAGCATGCCCATGAACCTGGCGGTGCTGGTGCGCACCTTGGCGGTGCCGGCGGCGCGGTCGAAGTCGACCTCGTACACCGTCCCGGGCCGCGCGATGCGGAAGCGAAAAGCCGCGGGTGTCTCCTTGACCTGGCCTAGCTCGCCGCGCATGCCGTGGCTGTCCATCAGTGCGCGCGCCACCGATCGCGGACTCGCCGTCGCGGCGCCCGACAGCGGCACCTGCGTTTCGGTCACCGCCGGCTTCATATCGAACCACTTGCCGTGAGCCATCTGCACCGCGCTGACGCCGTAGACCAGTACCGGCAGCCCGCACAGCAGTCCGAGCCACAGGTGAATGTTGCGCAGCCACAGGTACATGCATCACCTCGTGACGACGTAGAGCACGACGAACGCCGTCGAGCCCAGTGCCAGCGCGTACTTGCCCCAGGGGAAGCGCGGCCGTGACGCCAGGCCCAAATACACCCCGCTCAACATCATCAACGACAGCGACCAGAGCGCTATCTCGTTGTACGCCGCCCACAGTTTCAGGCGCAGACCCGGCGTGTTGCCTGCCCTGTTGGTGGAGTGCAAGTTGTTGAAGAACTTCCAAAGGCCGTTGCGCGCGTTCTCGACCCGCAGGCGACCTTCCTTCTCCAGCACCGTCACCCGGGTCGGGCCGTTGACGGAGGAAAAGGTCAACGTGAGATCGTTGTGCTGGTCGCGGTGCAGGGCGGACTTCGGTACCTGGCCGGCCAGCGGCGGTTGCAAGCGGCGGTGGACGTCGTCGGCAATGTCCTTGTCGCTAGCGCCGGTCGGCGCTGTGTACGCCTCGAAGCGCACAGCGCCGGCAGGTGGTGGCTCGCCGTCACGGCGGCTTGCGACGGTGGCGGTCAGGCCCGCGATGCCGTACACGACCAGTGCCGCGAACGCCACCAGTCCGGCGTACAGGTGCACCTTCTTGATGATCGTTATCACGACGGTGATTGTGCCTTGGGTTGGCTTCGGGTGAACCAGGGATTGTGGTAACGAAGGAAAATGTCGCTAGCCGCTCTGCTGCTGCCAATCTTGCCGCTGGTCGTGGCAATCGGGCCGTTGCCGAGTGATGGTCCCGCGCCGCAACGCTGGAATGCGCGCTGGATCGTTCCGCCCGACGACAACCCGACCGCATTCGGAGTGTTTCTGTTCAGGCGAACGATCGAGTTGTCGGCGGCGCCCGCGGCGTTCAAGGTCCACGTCACCGCGGACAATGGCTATCAGCTTTACGTCAATGGGCGCCGGGTGGTGAGGGGCCCGGCGCGCAGCGACTTGCACCACTGGCAGTACGACACCATCGATCTGGCGCCCCACCTCACCGCTGGCAAGAACGTGCTTGCCGCCGTGGTCTGGAACTTCGCCGAGTACGCGCCAGCGGCGCAGATCACCAAGCAGACAGCGTTTCTCTTGCAAGGCGACTCGCCGGCCGAGGATATCGCCAACAGCGACGGGCGTTGGAAGGTGGCGCGCGATACCGCCTGCAAGCCGCACAGCCCCCCTGGTGCGATGGTCAACCAGGGTGAAGAGATGGACGCACGCAAGCACCCGTGGGGCTGGGAGCAGGCCGCCTTTGACGATCTCGGATGGAAGTCCGCGAACCTCGGCCCGCGGCCGGTCACGCCCGCCGCTCCCGACGACGCCGCACCCTGGATCCTGACACCCAGGCGGGTTCCGTTCATGGCTGAGACGCCCGAGCGAATCGCCAGGACCCGGCGGTCGAGCGCTGTCACCGTTCCCGATGGATTCCCGGCTACCGACGGTGTGCGGCTTTCCATCCCGCCCCGGACCGAGGCCCGGGTGCTGCTCGACCAGACCTACCTGACGACTGCGTATCCCGAGCTGACGGTGTCGGGCGGCACGGGTGCCGAGATCCGCCTCCGCTACGCCGAGGCACTGAACCGGCCCGGCAACGCCAAAGACAAGGGTCAACGTGACGAGATCGACGGCAAGGAGCTGTCGGGTGGGCGCGAGGACCTATTCGTCTCCGACGGCCAGACGCGGGTGTTTCGCCCCCTGTTCTGGCGCACCTACCGCTATGTCGAGCTGATCGTGAAGACCTCGGCCGCGGCGCTCACCATCGATGATCTGCACGGCGTCTATACCGGCTACCCGTTCGTGCGCAAGGCGCGTTTCTCGGCGCCCATCGCCGACGCGCAGCGGATCCTCGACACCGGCTGGCGCACGGCGCGGCTATGCGCCCACGACACGTACATGGACTGCCCGTACTACGAACAGATGCAGTACGTCGGTGACACGCGCATCCAGGCGCTGGTGTCGCTGTACCAGACCGGCGATGCGCGGCTCATGCGCAACGCGATCCTGCAGCTCGATGAATCGCGCATCCCCGAGGGACTGACCTACAGTCGCTACCCTACCCACAAGCGCCAGTTCATCCCGCCGTTCTCGCTGTGGTGGGTAGGCATGGTGCACGACCTTTGGCGCTACCAGGACGACGCGGCGTTCGTGCGTGAGCGATTGCCTGGCGTGCGCGCGATTCTGGCTTTTTTCGCGCGCCAACAACGGGACAACGGCTCGCTCGGTTGGGTGCCGTGGTGGAATTTCGTCGATTGGGTCAAGGGCTGGTCCCGCGGCGTGCCCCCGGGCTTCAGCCAGGAGCGAAGCCAGAACGGTCCGAAGGCGGGCACGGAGCGGCTCTCACCGGGCGATCCCGACGGAGCGTCGGCACCGCTCGATCTGCAACTGCTGCTGGCGTACCGCTGGGCCGCCGATCTGGAGGCTGCGCTGGGCTCGAAGGCCCTGGCAGCCGAGGATCGCGCGGCGGCTGACAAGCTGGTGCGGACCATCCAAACGCTCTACTGGGACGCGGGCCGCGGCCTCTATGCCGATCGCCCCGCGAAGAAAGAGTGGTCACAGCACGCCAACGTGCTCGCGGTCCTGGCCGGCGTGGTCAAGGGCGCGGCCGCGCGCAGCGTGATGGACAAGGTGATGGCGGACGCGTCGCTGGCGCAGGCCTCGATCTACTTTCGCCATTACGTCTCGGCGGCTTTGCACCTTGTCGGGCAGGGCGATCGCTACGTCGAGTCGCTGGGCCCGTGGCGCGACATGCTGGCGCGCGGGCTGACCACCTGGTCGGAGACGGCGGATCCGACGCGCAGCGATTGCCACGCCTGGGGCGCCAGTCCGAATTTCGAACTCTTTCGCACCGTGCTTGGCATTGACTCGGCGGGTCCGGGCTTCTCGCGCGTGATCATCCAGCCTCACCTGGGCACGCTCGACCGCGCCGAGGGCGCGATCCCGCACCCGCGCGGCGAGATCGCCGTGCGCCTCGCGAAGGCCGGTGCGAAGCTGGCAGCCGAGGTCAGCTTGCCCGCCGGCGTGCAGGGCGAGTTCGTGTGGCAGGGCCACCGGGTGCGGTTGAAGCCGGGCGCCAACAGGATCTCGCTGTAAGGCGCAGGTGATCCACGGCATTCGCCGCCGGGCTTGACGGCGGGCCGGCTGTCGATAATCCTTATATCCGGATTGACGGATACAACCACGGCCGAGATTCTGGGCTGGATGGCCTCGCTGGGCGACTTGGCCCGCCTGCGGGTACTGAACGCCTGCGAGCAGAACGAGTTGAGCGTGGCCGAGTTGTGCGCCGTGCTGCAGGTGCCGCAGTCGACCGCCAGCCGGCATCTGAAGGTCCTGGCTGACACCGCCTGGCTGGAATCGCGCCGCGAAAGCACCAGCCGGCTCTACCGCGTCGACCGGGAAAGCTTGCCGGCCCCCGCGCGCAAGTTGTGGAAGCTGATCCGCGAGCAGTGCCACGCCGACGCCGTTCTACGCGACGACGACGCGCGTCTGGACCGCGTGGTGCGCGAGCGTCAAACCCAGAGCCAGGCTTTTTTTTCGTCGAGCGCCGGCCAGTGGGACCGCCTGCGCCAGGAACTGTTCGGTGCCCAGATCGACACCCTGGCCTTCGCGGCGTTGCTTGACCCGGACAGCCACGTCGGTGACTTCGGGTGTGGCACCGGCCGGACCACCGATCTGCTGGCGCATTTCGCGCGCAAGGTGGTGGCGGTCGATACCTCGGGCGCGATGATCAAGGCGGCACGTCAGCGGCTGTCGCAGCGACGCAACGTCGAGTTTCATCGCTCCGATCTTGGGGAACTACCGCTGGGCGATGATTCCTTGCACGTGGTCTTTCTGACCCTGGTGCTTCACCACATCAGCGATCCGGTGCGGGTGTTGCGCGAGGTGGCGCGGGTGCTCAAGCCGAAGGGCAAGCTGGTCATCGTGGACATGCAGCAGCACGCTCGCGCCGACTACCGCCAGCAGATGGGGCACGTGTGGCTGGGTTTTTCTGCCGACCAGGTCAAGGCCTGGTTCTCGTCGGTGCGCCTGGCGCCCATGGCGTACGTGCCGTTGCCGGCCGATCCCGCCGCCAAGGGGCCGCCGTTGTTCGTGGCCACCGCCAAGCCGCAAGCCTGATTTCGCAAGAACGCACAACAACCAACAAAGGAAAATGATCATGGGACGATCCGCATTCAAGGTTGCCGACCTGTCACAGAGCGAACTCGGTCGCAAGGAAATCCGCCTGGCCGAGCAGGAGATGCCGGGCCTGATGGCGCTGCGCAAGCAGCACGGTGAGAGCAAGCCCCTCAAGGGCGTCAAGGTCGCCGGCTCGCTGCACATGACGGTGCAGACCGCGGTGCTGATCGAAACCCTGTCCGAGCTCGGTGCTGACGTTCGCTGGGCGTCGTGCAACATCTTCAGCACCCAGGATTCCGCGGCCGCCGCGGTTGCGGTGGGGCCCAAGGGTACGGTCGAGAACCCGAAGGGCATCCCGGTGTTCGCGTGGAAGGGCGAGACGCTGGAAGAGTACTGGTGGTGCACCAACGAGATGTTGACCTGGCCTGACGGCAGCGGCCCCGATCAGATCGTCGACGATGGCGGTGATGCCACCTTGCTGCTGGTGCGCGGCGCCCAGTTCGAAAAGGTCGGGCGCATCCCCGACTACGACGCGGCCACCGAGCCAGCGGAATGGGGCGAGATCATCAAGCTGCTCAAGCAGACCTTCAAGGAGAACCCGCACAAGTGGACCGGCTTCGCCAAGATCTGCCGCGGGGTCAGCGAAGAAACCACCACCGGCGTGCACCGGTTGTACGAGATGCAGCGCGACGGCCAGTTGCCGTTCCCCGCCATCAACGTCAACGACTCGGTCACCAAGAGCAAGTTCGACAACCTCTACGGCTGTCGGCATTCGCTCATCGACGGC
Organism: Myxococcales bacterium; assembly: GCA_031431215.1. Classification (GTDB taxonomy): domain Bacteria; phylum Myxococcota_A; class Polyangia; order Fen-1088; family Fen-1088; genus JANPCZ01. The sequence goes on along the minus strand of JANPCZ010000147.1, from coordinate 35,942 downwards.
ATCAACCGGGCCAGCGATGTCATGATGGCCGGCAAGGTGGCGGTGGTGTTCGGCTATGGCGACGTGGGCAAGGGGTGCGCGCAATCGCTACGGGGTCAGGGCTGCCGCGTGCTGGTGACCGAGATCGATCCCATCTGCGCGCTGCAGGCCGCAATGGAGGGCTACCAGGTCGTACGCTTGCAGGACGTGCTGGGAACCGCGGACATCTTCATCACCGCCACCGGCAACAAGGACATCATCTCGGCCGCTGACATGGGCAAGATGAAAGACAAGGCCATCGTCGGCAACATTGGCCACTTCGACAACGAGATCGACATGGCGGGACTGGCCAAGGTGTCTGGTATCAAGCGCGTGGTCATCAAGCCGCAGTTCGACGAGTGGGTGTTCCCGGATGGTCACAGTGTGCTGGTGCTGGCCGAGGGCCGCCTGCTGAATCTGGGTTGCGCCACCGGCCATCCCAGCTTCGTCATGAGCAGCAGCTTCACCAACCAGGTGCTGGCGCAACTTGAGCTGAGCTCGAACAAGGGTACCTACAAGAACGAGGTGTACGTGTTGCCGAAGAAGCTGGACGAGATGGTGGCGCGTCTGCATCTCGGCAAGCTCGGCGTCCGCTTGACCGAGCTGTCGAAGAGTCAGGCCGACTACATCGGCGTGCCGGTCGAGGGGCCGTACAAGCCCGAGCACTACCGCTACTAGCGACCGGGCGGGGGGCGCCGCGGCTGTTCAGGGACAGCCGTGACGCCCCGGCGCGGAAGCGGCCGCACTCAACCGGTCACTCAGGGCGTGCGCGGCCATCCCGCTGGCAGCGTGGGCTTGGTCGCTGCGAGGATGTCGAGGATCGCGCGACGATCCGTCGGCGAGAGGTGGGCGAACGGTGGGGTGCGGTCCTGCCCGGTGAGCACCTCGCCCAGGCGGCGATACACGTAGGCTGTCATCGGCGCGGGTAGTTCGTCGAATGCCGCGCCGTAGATAAGCCAGCTCAGCGGGTAGCGCAGCAGGCGCCGGCGCAGATCGAGATCGCGCAACGATCGTCCCTTGCCGTCGCGCGGTCCGCGTGAGGTGAACTCGCGGGCGAACGCCGTGCTACCTGCCACCGGATCGGGTAGGGCTGCCTCCTTCGTGAACAGCAGATGTTGAACCAGCGCCTCGCCGGTGCTGTGGATGCGCGCCTGGGTGCTGTCCGAGCGGAACCCCACTCTACGGTGCAGCATCTGGTTGATCACCGCCTCGTCACGCAGGGCCAGGCGGGTGTCGAACGCGGCGCGCGTGATGAGGTTGTGCATCTGCGTCTGGTGTGTGAGCACCAGCAATGCCACCAGATCACTGTGCCCGCGACCGAGGTACCGGTTGGCTTCGATGAAGGCGCCGGCGTCCTTCGCGTTGGCGCCGCGCTCGCGGTCGAGCGTGACAGTGTCGTTCTGCTCGCTTGCGGTCGTGTTGCCCATGTGTCGGCCGCGCCCGTGCGCGCCGGTCACGTACCAGCCGCCCCAGCGCTCGGAGAAGCGACTCTGCTGATCGGTCACGAACGTGCCGGCGGTCAGGATGGGCTGGCCGGTGCGATCCGGGTACACCGAGCGCATCATCAGACCGGGTACACCGCCGGTCATCACTTGCGAGTCGTGGCACTGCAGGCACTCGTGGATCGCACGCGCAAACTGTGGTGTGTCCTGCTGGTGCTGCCGCAGGACGTAGAAGACCGTCCCCAGGTGCGGATCTTGGCTTGCGATTTCGATGACCTTGCCGCCCGGCACGAAACCGACGTACACGTCGTCGTTGAAGTAAAGCGCGCGCGGATTCTGCGGCGAGATCAGGTCGCGCTGTAGGCTGGTCTTGGAGAACACCAGTGTCTGCGACGAAACCGGTACCTTGAGCGCCGTGAGCACCGCAGGCAAGTACCCGAACTGGTCATCCCAGGTCAGCGTGATCTCGCGGGCGGCGACCCGGGCCTGCAGGCGCGCAGTCGGGTCATGCGGCGGCGTGACGGTGTAGCGGATCGGATCGTCTTCGTAGGTGACGGCGGCTCGGGCCGTCAAGGCGGCCGCAGCAAAGGCGAGGGCAGCACCGACCGTGGCGGGTCTACGAAGGCACGAAGACATCAGGTCAGTTTAGGCACCCGCCAGGTGGTCCCAAGCGAGACAGGTCGGACTCACGCGCTGTGCGGGACCTTCGCAGTGAGCGGCGTCGCGACGGCGTCGCCACTGAGGCGCCAGCGTTGCAGAAGATTATCGACAGACAGCGGGCCGGCGCCGACCAGTGCCAGCGACAGGAACATCACCAGGTAACTCCACTCCTCGAAGCCCACCAGCGTGAGCAGCCCGTCGATGTCGCCGCGTTTGGCGGTCAGGATCGCGACGACCATGGTGAACGCCATGGGCACAGCTATGAGCCGGGTTCCCAGTCCCAACAGGATCAGAATGCCGCCACCGAACTCGGTCAGCGCGACCAGGCGGGCGTGGAAGCCGGGCGCCGGGATGCCGAGCGAGGTGAAAAACTCCGTCACCTTGTCGAGGGTGTGTAGCTTGCCCCAGCCGGTGCCAACGAACACCAGGCCGACCGTCAGTCGGACCAGCGTGGGTGCGAGGAAGGCCAGCTTGTCTTCGATGGCGTAGATGCGGTGAAGAGTGGTCTTGAGAAGGTTCATGATTGACCTCTACGTCGCTGGATGACGGCCGGTTACGCGCGGGCGGTCGGGAGATCGACGATACTGCCGCGATGTCGGCCCGCCCCGCAATAAACGATGCCCAGGCTGAACCGCTTCGCCCCGAGGCCGAAGCTCGGCGCCTGATCGAGGACGAGCGGCGGGAGAAATACTGGAAGCGCTTCGGTCCCTACCTGTCCGAACGGCAGTGGGGCACGGTGCGCGAGGACTATTCCGAGGACGGCGCGTGCTGGGACTATTTCCCGCACGATCACGCGCGCAGCCGCGCCTACCGTTGGGGCGAGGATGGGCTGATGGGGATCTGTGATCGGCAGGGCCGCCTGTGCTTCGCCCTGGCTTTGTGGAACGGCCGCGATCCGATCTTGAAGGAGCGCCTGTTCGGGCTGACCGGGCCGCAGGGCAATCACGGCGAGGACGTCAAGGAGGCGTACTTCTACCTGGACTCGACGCCCACGCATTCGTACATGCGAGGCCTCTACAAGTACCCGCAGGCTGAGTTCCCCTACGCGAGCCTGGTCGAGGAAAATCGTCGACGCTCGCGCCTGGATCCCGAATACGATCTGGCGGACACCGGCGTGTTCGACCATGACCGCTACTTCGACGTGTTCGTCGAGTACGCCAAGGCCACGCCGGACGACATCGCCATCCGCATCACGGTCGCCAACCGCGGACCGGAAGCCGCGCCGCTGACGCTGTTGCCAACGTTGTGGTTTCGTAACGTCTGGGCGTGGGGGCGTGACGGCGAGGGTTACGGCGGGCGCCCGCGCATCCGGCGTGAAGGCGCGGACGCGGTGCGGACCCAGCATGTCCATCTGCCGTCCTTCGTGCTGCGTGCCGAGGCGCACGATGGCGTGCCCCCGCTGTGGCTGTTCACGGAGAACGAGACCAACAACCAGCGGCTATTCGGGGTGCCAAACCATGGTGCCTTCGTCAAGGACGCATTCCACGAGTATGTGATCGGGGGCCGCACCGACGGCGTGAGTCCGGAGGGCGAGGGCACCAAGGTGGCGCCGCTCTACCGTCTGCTGGTGCCGGCCGGTGGCGAAGCGGTGGTTCGCTTGCGCCTCGCCGCCGATGGCTCTGTCGCGCCGGTCGAGGGCGAGGACTTGGGGCAGCAGGTCGACCGCATCATCGCGCGGCGCCGTGCCGAGGCCGACGATTTTTTTCGCGCGCGCGGCGAGGGTTTGACACCGGCCGAGGCCAGCGTGGTGCGGCAGGGTTACGCCGGGCTGCTGTGGTCAAAGCAGTTTTATCACTACGACATGGGCGTCTGGCTCGAGGGCGATCCCAACCACCCGAGCCCGTCTGCGCGGCGTCTCGCGGGCCGCAACCGCGAATGGCGCAACCACTACAGCCGCGACGTCTTGTCGATGCCCGACAAGTGGGAATACCCGTGGTTCGCGGCCTGGGATCTCGCTTTCCATATGATCCCGTTCGCGCGCGTCGACGCGGCCTTCACGCGCGAGCAACTGCTGCTGCTGCTGCGCGAGTGGTACATGCACCCGTCGGGGCAGATCCCGGCCTACGAGTTCGCCTTCGGCGACGTGAACCCGCCGGTGCACGCCTGGGCCGCGTGGCGAGCCTACAAGATAGCGGTGGGCGCCGACGGCAAGCGCGACAACAAGTTCCTGCAGCGGGTGTTCCAGAAGCTGCTGATCAATTTCACCTGGTGGGTCAATCGCAAGGACGCCGAGGGCAACAACATCTTCGCGGGCGGCTTTCTTGGCCTCGACAACATCGGGGTGTTCGATCGCTCGCAGGCGCTGCCCACGGGCGGCCGGCTCGAACAGTCCGACGGCACGGCGTGGATGGCGTTCTACGCGGCGACCATGATGTCGATGGCGCTTGAGCTTGCGCGAACGAATCCCGCCTACGAGGACATGGCGTCGAAGTTCTTCGAGCACTTCGTCGGCATCGCCGACGCCATGAACCACGTCGGTGGCACCGGCCTGTGGGACGAGAACGACGGCTTCTACTACGACGTGCTGCACGCCGATGGCCGCGCCACGCCGTTGCGGGTGCGTTCGATGGTGGGGCTCCTGCCGCTCATCGCGGTCGAGGTACTGGAGGACGACGTCATCGATCGGCTGCCCGCCTTCAAGCGCCGCATGCAGTGGTTCCTGGACAACCGCCGCGATCTGGCCCGGCAGGTCAGCTTCGGCACCCACGGCGGTAACCGGATGCTGCTGGGCGTGCCGTCGCGGGCTCGCCTGGAGCGCATCCTGCGGACGATGCTAGACGAGAACGAGTTCCTGTCGCCGCACGGCCTGCGCTCGCTATCGCGCTTTCACGCCGCGAATCCCTACCGGTTGGAAGTCGGCGGACAGGAGTTTCGCGTCGACTATGCGCCCGGCGAGTCGACCACTGGCCTGTTTGGCGGCAATTCGAACTGGCGCGGGCCGATCTGGTTCCCGGTCAACTACCTCATCGTCGAGGCTCTGGAGCGCTACCACCATTTCTATGGCGACGGTCTGCGCGTCGAGTGTCCGACCGGATCAGGGCGCTTCATGAACCTGCGCGAGGTGGCCGCCGAGATCGCGCGCCGCCTGACCTCGCTGTTCGTGCCGGACGCCGACGGCGCACGCCCATGTCACGGCGGCGAGCGCCGCTTCGCCGAGGACCCGCACTTCCGCGATCTGTTGCTGTTCCACGAGTACTTCCACGGCGACACCGGCCGTGGCCTGGGCGCCAGTCACCAGACCGGCTGGACCGCGCTGGTCATCCGCTTTCTCGAAGACACCGCCCGCGAACGCGCACGCGCCACCCCCCGCCGCCCGGTCGCCACGACGCGAGGCCCCTCTTAGTCACGATGGGGTGACAAGGGAAGACCACTTTCGGCGCGAGAATAGCGACGGCATCCAACCGGCTGGTCGCGTAGAAACACGCCCGTGTCCACCCCCGTCGCTCCGGGCGAACGCCGCATCATCTTCCTGCTCGCGTCGGTAACGTTCATCAACATCCTCGATTTCATGATGGTGATGCCGCTCGGCCCCGACTTTGCGGGCGAGCTCGGCATTCCGACCTCGAAGCTCGGCATCATCGGCGGCAGCTACACCGCGGCGGCAGCGGTAGCGGGGCTCATCGGCGCGCTGTTCCTCGACCGTTTCGACCGGCGCAGCGCGCTCGCGGTTGCCATGCTGGGCCTGGTGACGGGTACGGCGCTGGGCGGTTTTTCGCGCGGATTGGGCACGCTGTTGGGCGCTCGCGTGCTGGCCGGGATGTTCGGTGGTCCCGCGTCGGCGATTGGACTGTCGATCCTGGCCGACGTCGTGCCCCCGCAGCGCAGGGGTAAGGCCATGGGCGCCGTCATGGGCGCGTTCGCCGCGGCCTCGGTGCTCGGCGTACCTGCGGGCCTGGAACTCGGGCGTCTGGGCGGTTGGCGTCTGCCGTTCTTCGCGGTGGCGGCGCTGGGGCTGGTGGTCGCGGCCTCGGCCATCGTGCTCATGCCGCGCATGCGGGGGCATCTCGATCGCGCTTCCGGCCCAGCGATCGCACGCGGTCTGGGCGCGTTCGTCACCGATCCGACGGTCATCCTGTCGCTGGCGTCGACCGGGGTGGTGTTCCTGGGCGGGTTCGCGGTGATTCCGAACCTGTCGGCCTATCTGCAGCAGAACCTGGGCTACCCGCGCGCCGGCCTTGGCGTGCTGTATCTGGCGGGCGGCATCGTCAGCTTCGCGGCCATGCGGGTCGGCGGCGCGCTGGTGGACCGACGTGGGCCGGTCGCCGTGACCACTTTCGGGAGCGTGCTCATGATGGCGGTGCTGGCGAGCGGCTTCCTGCCAGCCCGGCCGCTGGTACCGGTGATGGTGGTGTTCGTGGGGTTTATGCTGGCCAACTCGGTGCGGGCGGTGGCCCTGAACACGCTGTCGTCGAAGGTGCCATTCCCGGCCGAGCGTGCCCGCTTCATGTCGGCGCAATCGGCAGCGCAGAACGTGGCGGCGGCCATGGGTGCCGTGGTGTCATCGCTGCTGCTGTCCGAGCTGCCCGACAAAAAACTCGCCGGCATGCCCGCGGTGGCTGCGTTCGCGATGTCGCTGGCGGCCGCAGTGCCCGTGCTGGTGTGGGCGGTGGCGACGCGCGTGCGAAAGCGAGAAGGGCAAGCTGTCCCGAACGCGCCAGGGGCAGCCGCCGGGTAATCAGGGCTCGCGGACGGCCGGCAGGACCGCCGACAATCGGCGCGCAATGCGCTGCTGGTAGCGTGTGTCGTACAGCTCGGCCAGCGCCAGGAACAGCGCGACGAACAGCGGGCCGTAGAGCAGGCCCAGCGGACCGAAAGCAAAGATGCCACCGAGCAAGCTCAGGAACACGAGCAGGTTGTTCATACGCAGCGACGATCCCATGAGGCGTGGCTTCAAGCCGTACTCGAGAACCATCATTTCGACCATGCAGAACACGAAGAAGCCGGCCGCGGCGCCTTGGTGGCCCGTGAACCACAGGTACAGGGTCGCGGGTACCACGACCGCGGCCAGCCCGACCAGGGGCAGGAACGCCGCGACCGTCATCAGGAGACCCCACAGCACCGGCGAGGGCAGGCCGACCACGGTCCATGCGCCCGCGGCGAGCAGCCCTTGCAGCGCGCTGCCGATGCCGTTGCCCACAATGATGGCGCGACCCACTTCGCGCAACTTGGTGATGAACAGCTCGTCCTCGTCGTCGGGAAGCGGCGACAGGCGGAACAGAAAGGCCCGCAGACGCAGCCCGTCGATGAACAAGTAGAAGATCGAGAACAGGGTGATGAGCGTGTGCAGCAGCACCGAGACCAGCCCCGCCACGAAGGCGTTGGCCCGCAGATAGAGCCACTGGCTGCCGGCGCGCGCGCCGTCCGCCAGCGCTCGTTGTGTGGCCTCGGGCGAGATCGGCACGCCGGTGCGCTGGGCCAGTTCGCGCAAGGAGCGGGCTATCGCACCGTGCCCGGTGAACAAGTCGCGCAGGTCTTCCGGGTAGCCCGGGCGGTTCCACGCCGCGGCGGCGCGTTGGATGTCCTCCAGCAACGCCGACGAGACCAGAAGAAGCGGAACCGCTCCCACCACCATGAGGGCGCTCACCATCAGCGCCGAGGCCACAAGGGCACGGCCGCCCAGGCGTCTGAGCAGCCTCTGGTAGACCGGCCGCAACAACACCACGACCAGCAGCGCGACCACCAGATCGCCGACAAATGGCAGGAACACGTAGCCCACTCCGACCACCGACATCGCGAACAGGAACAGGAAAAAATACGGCGCGATGAACGTGGCGCTGCCGTCGCGGCTGGGGCCGCCGTCGGGGCTGGTGGAACCGGGTGCGTCTTGGGACGTCATGGGGCGGCAGGATACCGGGACTACCCGATCGGCGTATAACCAGCAGCCTGCCGTGCGCTCGCTGTTTCAACACTGCCCCGCTTGCGGTCGTGCCGGCTTCGCGGCGGGCGAGGGGCCGGCTCTGTCGTGCGTCGGCTGCGACTTTCACTACTACCTGAATCCGGCGGTGGCGGTCGGCGCGGTCATCCGCGATGGCCGCGGTCGCATCTTGCTCATCCGGCGCGCCAAGGATCCGGGACGCGGCAAGCTGGCGCTGCCCGGTGGCTTCGTCGATCGTTTCGAGACCGCGGAGGCGGCCCTGCGCCGCGAGCTGCGTGAGGAGATCGGCCTCGAGGTGGTGGCGGCGCGCTTCCTCATCTCGCACCCCAACCTGTACCTGTATCGCGGCGTGCCCTATGCCGTGCTGGACCTCTACTTCCAGGTCACGGTGGCCTCGCTCGACGTGACCGTCGACGGTGTCGAGGTGCATAGCCATGAGCTGTGTGATCCGGCGTCCATCACAGCCGACGCACTCGCGTTCGCTGCCCACCATGTTGCCATCACCGCCGCCCTTGCCGACCCGGGGCGGGTGGGTGGCGGCTAGTCAAGGGCGTGTTGCGCCCGCGGTCGAAAAGGCTGGTCGGGTCAACAAATGGCGAGCCGCGCACCCCTCTTGCCGTGGTATTCGGTACCGCATGTATGTAGTGACTGTGTTCTTCGATCTGATCGAACCCGAGCATGAGGGCTTCTCGAGACCAGGTGGCTTTCGCGAATCGGTCCTGCGCAACGCCGCCGCCAGCCTGGGCGAGCCGGGGTGCAGCCGCTTCGACGTGGCGTTCTCCCCAGACGGGCTGCGCTGCTTGCTGTACGAGGTGTATGACGATCGGGCGGCGTTCGATTTCCACCTGACGACGCCGCACTTCAAGGATTTCGATCGGGTGTCCCAGCCGCTGGTTCGCAACAAGAGGTCGGAGAAGTTCGAACTGGTCGCAAACCCGTTCAGCGCACATGCCTGACCTGCTGCTGGGCGCGGTCGCTGACGATTTCACAGGCGGCAGCGATCTGGCCGGGATGCTGACCGCGGCGGGAGCACCGGCGCTGCTGGTGCTGAAGGCGCTACAAGACGGTGACCTGGCGGCGCTGGCGCGGCGCTACCCGGCCGTGGTCATCGCCACGAAGTCGCGCGCGCTCGTGGCGGCGGACGCTCGGGCGGCGTCGCTGGCGGCCGTCCGGGAACTGCGTGCCTTGGGCGCTCGCCAGCTGTACTTCAAGTACTGTTCGACCTTCGATTCGACCAAAGACGGCAACATCGGCCCGGTCACCGAAGCTCTGCTCGACGAGCTGCACACGCCCTTCACCGTGGCGGTTCCGGCGCTGCCGGCGAACGGACGCACGCAGTACCTGGGACACCTGTTCGTGGGTGGCGAGCTGCTGTCCGAGTCGCCGCTGCGCCACCACCCCGTGAATCCGATGACCGACGCGAACCTGGTGCGGCACCTGCAAAGTCAAACTGCTTTGAAGGTGGGGCTGGCGTCCCACCCGGCGGTGCGGGCCGGGGCCAGCGCGTTGCGAGCCCGGCTAGCTGAACTACGCGCAAGCGGCGTGGCGGTAGCGCTGGTCGACGCCGTTTCGGACGGCGATCTCGACGTGATCGCCGACGCCACGTCGGACCTGCCGCTGCTCACCGGTGGCAGCGGGCTGCCGGCGCGCATGGCGGCGCGCTGGCGCCTTGGCGGCGAGCTGGGCAACGCGCAGCCGGTGGCCGCGCCGCGTGGCGGGGCCGGGCCGGTGCTACTGCTTGCGGGCAGTTGCTCGGCGCAGACGCTGGCCCAGATCGCAGCCTTCAACGGTTCAGGCGGAGCGGCGGCCGCGGGCGCGGCGATACGCCTCGACGTGCGAGCGCTGGTGCTGGGCGACGCCGCGGCCGAGATCGACCGCGCCAGTTCCGGGGCCCTGGTGGGGCTGACTGGGCGGGCGGCGGTGCTGGTGTCGAGCAGTGCGCCTGCGGGCAACCGGGACGCGCTGGTCGCGGAGGCGGGCGCACGCGGCGTGCCGGCGGCGGCAGTGTGGCACGCGGTCGAGTCGGCGCTGGCCGAACTGGCACGACGGGCCTACGCGCGTGGCGTCCGCAGGTTCGTGGTCGCGGGCGGCGAGACCTCGGGCGCGGTGGTGGCGGCGCTCGACATCGCGGCGCTGGAGATCGGGGCCATGCTGGCCCCAGGAGTTCCGTACTGCCGTGCGGCCGGTGGCGACGTCGAGCTCTATCTCAAGTCGGGCAACTTCGGCGACGTCGAGTTCCTGTCACGCGCGGTGGCCACGCTGCAAGGAGGCACGAGTTCATGAGCGACGATCGCGAAGCCGAACGACTGTGCGAGGTGGCCGCCAGCCTGTATGACCGCGGCTATACCCACGGTTCGACCGGCAACCTGAGCGTGCGCTCGGGCGACCGTGTGATCGTGACGCCCACCGGCCGCCCGTTGAAAGGCCTGTCGCCTGCGGATCTTGCTCAGGTCGATCTGGCAGGCAAGCCCCTGGGAGCCAACCGACCGTCCAAGGAGGCGCCCTTTCATCTGGCGGTGTACCGGCAGCGGCCCGAAGCGCACGCCGTGGTGCACCTGCACGCGCCCTACAGCGTGGCGTTGTCGTGCCTGGCCGATCTCGATCCCGCGCGCCCGTTACCGGCGTTGACCCCGTATTATTTCATGCGCGTGGCGCCGCTCGGCGTGGTGCCTTACCGCCGTCCTGGATCGGACGGGCTGGCGGCTGCCATCGAAGCCGCGGCGGCCAAGCACCACTGCCTGCTGCTGCGCAACCATGGCAGCGTGTGTGCCGGCGCGTCGCTGTCCGAGGCGGCCGACCGCGCCGAAGAACTGGAGGCGACCGCGCGCCTGTTCTTCGTCCTGGGCCACGAAAAGGTTCAGGGACTGACCGCCGCCGATATCGCCGAACTTGGCGTCGCGTTTCCGTCTTGAACAGCAAGCCGTGCTGACCGCTAGCCGCAGCTAACGGTCGTCGGCACCGGCATCGAAGCCGGGAACAGCGCGCACCACGACCGTGACGGCGGTGGTGACCTTGGGCACGATGCTGACCGGCCCGGATTCGCCGCGCGCGATCTCGTTGCCATTGATGTCGGCCAGCAGGACCTTGAAGTTCAGCGAGCCCTGCGGCTCGGTCACGCTGTACTCGAACTTACCGAGGTTGTACCGCACTGAACCGCGTGTGCAGGCGATGTTGGCGCGGTCGTTGCGCGCGCCCTCGACCACGATGCCGCAGCCGTTGATCTTCTTGAGCAGATCTTCGTCGACCGAGGCCGGATCGATGGTCGCGGTCACGCGGAAGTAGCCGTAGGTGACCGGCTCCTCGCAGCCTGCGAGAACGGCGACGGCAAGCAAGATGGCGATCGAAGATCGGAGGCCTGTCACTGTGACCGTCCATCACCGAAGCAGGCGACAACCCCCGGGCTACAGGGGGCAGGTGGCTGAGCCGTGGGCCGCGAGGCGACAACACCCCATGTCACGGCGCCGGCGACCACGCCCGCGGTCAGCGCCCAGAACCACCAGGTCTTGTAGGCCGGGACGTCCTCGGCCGGCACCTGGGCCACCTGCTTCGGAGTCACGGGATGGGTGGGCAGGATGGGACTGGGCTCGTCCTCAAGCTGCAGCGCTATCCGCACGTCGGCGTCGGTGAGGTGGGGTGGACCCTCGGCCCGGCACAGGCCGGACCCCAGAAGCGCGGTCACGCACACCGCGGTCGTCCCCGCAGCCAAGCACCGTGAAACGCCCTTGATCATGGCCGCGCAGTATAGACCTGGTGGCTCGGGCCCCGCCAGAAACTGCAGGTTTCCCCGTCGGACATCTAAAGGCGAGGGTCGGAATTGCCGAACTGACGAGTCGGATGCTTCGCGTCTTGTTTGTCGATGATGAGCCCCACGTGCTCGAATCTCTGCAGGACGCCCTGCGGTCGCGACGCAACGAGTGGCAAGTGACATGCGCGGGCAGCGCGGTCGAGGCCTGGGCGCGCCTCGAGACATCGCCGTTCGATGTGGTGGTGTCCGACGTACGCATGCCGACAATCGATGGGCTGGCGTTCCTGGGCGAGGTCAAACAGCGCTGGCCCCACCTGATCCGCATCGTGCTCTCCGGGCACACCGATGCGGCGGCGGCGCGCAAGCTGTTGCGAGTGGCTCACCAGTTCCTGAGCAAACCGTGTGCGGGCCCCGCGCTGCAAGAGGCGCTCGATCGAGCTGGGCGTGTGCGCCAGCTCATTGCCGACGAGGCTGTGCGCGCGATGGTGGGCCGCATCGATCGCCTGCCGGCGCGGCCGCGGGTCTACGGCGAGCTGATGGGTGCGCTCAGCCGTGCCAACGTCAGCGTGGCCGAGATCTCTGGCCTGCTCGAGCGCGAGCCGGCCTTGTCGGCCAAGTTGCTGCAGATCGTGAATTCGTCGTTCTTTCGGCTGGCGCGGCGGATCACCCGGGTCGAGGACGCTGTCATCCATCTGGGCCTCGAGCAGATCAAGAACCTGGCGCTGTCCGCGGAGATCTTCCAGTGCGGCGATCGCCTCACGCCGCGATCGGGCCTCGACGCCGACGCGATCGCCCGGCATTCGTTGCTGACCGCGCGCATCGCTGAACGCTTGTTTGGCAAAGAATCGTTCGGCGCGGACGCGTTTCTCGCCGGACTGGTGCACGAGATCGGGCTTCTGGTCCTGGGCCTCGAACTGCCCGATCAGCTGGCCGAAGCGGTCCGTACCGCCACCGGCACGGGCATCAGTTTCGCCGCAGCTCAGAAGCGCCAGCTCGGCGTCACCGATGCCGAGGTCGGCGGCTACCTGCTCGGCCTGTGGGGGCTCCCCTACGCGATTCTCGAAGCCGTGCTCTGGCACCACGGGCCCGGCGATTCGGCGCCGGCCACAGGTAGCTTCGGGCTCACCGGCGCCCTGCACGTGGCGAATGCATTGGCGGGCGAATTCGCAGCCGCGGTGCCGGCGATGCGCGGGCCAGCGGTTCTCGACCTCGACTACCTGGCGCGCGTAGGCGTGGCATCCCGAATCGACGACTGGAGGGCGCAGGTCGCTCAGGAGGTGGCGCGTCTCGGTGAAGATCCCGCGCGGCCGACCGGCGCGGTGCCACGCCCCGCGATGGGCAAACGCACGTAGAAGGTCGTGCCCGCGCCCACCTCGCTGTCGAAAGACAGGCGGCCACCGTGACGCTCCACCACGATGGCGTGCGAGATCGCCAGCCCCTGGCCGGTACCGCGGCCCACCGCCTTGGTGGTGAAGAATGGATCGAAGATCCGGTGGCGAACTCCTGTGCGAATGCCGGTGCCGTTGTCGGCCACGCTCACGACCACGCAACCGTCGTCGGCGTCGTAGGCGGTGGCGATGCGAATGGCGCCAGGCTTTTCGGTGCCCCTCGCTGCATCCTCGATGGCGTGTGCGGCGTTGACCACCAGATTGACCACGACCTGCTGGATGTCGCCGGCGTGGCAGGTGCATAGCGGCAACTCGCCCGGATCGAAGCGCAGCTCTGCGACCTGGCGGTACTCGCTGCGGCACACGATGAGCGCGACATCGATGGCCCGGTTCAGATCGGCCGGCTCCTGCTCGCGCTGGTCGGGGTGGGAGAACTCCTTCATGGCGCGCACGATGGTGGCGACGCGATCGATGCCGTCGGACACCCGCGCCACCGCCTTCGGCACGCGGTCCAGCAGGTATGCCAGGTCGGCCTGGCCCCTGGCCTCGGCCAGGCTGGCCGCCAGCGCTTCGATCTCGGGGCTGCGGGGCGCGGCCTGTATCACCCGATCGGTCTGCAGCAAAAGCGCCGTCAGATCCTGGAACGCGTGTTCGAGAAAGCGCACGCTGTCGCCGACGAACTGGATGGGCGTGCTCATCTCATGCGCGATGCCGGCTGCCAGTTGACCCACGGCCTCGAGTTTTTGGGCGTGGCGCAACTCGATCTCGCGCTTGTCGTCTTCGCGCGCACGTTGCGCTTGCAGCTTCCGCGCCACGAACAGAGCACATCGGCACCGCAGCGCGCTGGCTTGAGCCCGCGTCAGCGTGCGAGGGACATATCGAGGGTGGCGCCCTTGCCGTCTTCGACCGTCACGGTGACATCCTTGACCAGGGGCGCGCTTTTGTCGTCGCCGGGTTCGTGCCACAGCGAAAGCGTGTGCTGTCCGGCGGGCACGTCCTTGATGGTGAAGGCGCCCTTGGCATCGGTGTCCGCGAACCACGGGTGATCGAATACGTGAATGAAGGCGCTCATCCAGGTATGCCCGGCGTCGCAGCGTAGCTTCAGCACGCCGGGCTTCTTCATCGGCTGCGGCAGCTTCTGGCCTTTGAACGGCATGGCGACGTTGAACACCGTGATGGGGGCGGGCCCGCCGGTGGCGGTGGCAATGGTGGCGTGCACATTGTGCAAGACCGCATCGTTGTTCAGCACCGACAGCGGCGTTCCCTGCGTCACCGCCTGCACGTGCGGCGAGTAGTGGCATCCGATCTGATCCACCGACGCGCCCGGCGTCGGAGTCAGCGGTCGCAGCGCCTTGGCGCCCTTCAACCCGACCACCACGTTGGCAACCTGCCCTTGCGGCCCGAGGATCCACGCCTCGTACGCCGCGTCGTGGCCGCACACCGAAACGTCCTTGCCGATCTTCAGCGCCGGCGGCCTGGGCGGAGCCCGATCAACCCGCACCGTGCCGGCGATGGTGCCATCAGCTTGCGCGACGGCAGCAAGGCAGAGCGACACACCGACTCCAGCGATGGCCCAACGCCGAGGCTTCATCGTGGCGGAAGCTATCACGGACGGCGCGCCGCGAACGCCGGCACCGTGGCACGCAGAATGTCAGCAGTGTGCGCCGCCGACAGTTGCCCTGGCGCGGCCGGGCGATCGAGGTAGCTGTAGGCCAGCGCCGATCCCACGGCGGGCAGGAACACGCGCAGTGGCTGGCCCAGCGTCCCCATGCCGATCACGCAGAGAGGTCGCTTCGCCGCGTGCACATCCAGCACGCCAATCAGCGTCTGCACGTCGGCGAGTGCGTTGGTCGTGGTGGCAATCTTGACGATGTCGGCTCCGGTAGCGGCACTGCGCGCGAAAATGCCATCAAGTTCCGCGCGCGGTGGTGTGCGGGAGAAATCGTGGAACGAAACGATGATGCGCTTGCCGGCGGCGTGCGCGGCGCCGACCAGGGCTGGCGTGATCGCGCTGCCCAGTTCGACGTCGATCCACGACACCACGTTCAACGCTTGTAGGTACAACTGCTCGCGCTCCGCCTCGGTGCCAGCCCACTTGCCACCTTCACTGGCGTGGCGGATGGTCAAAAGCGTCGCCCGGCCCCGCGCTTCGAGCGCGCGAGCGGCCGTCAAGCAGCGATCGATGGCGCCCCCGGCCATGTGATCGAAGCGGATCTCGACGACATCCACGTCGGCCGGCCCGGTTGCGGCCGCTGCCAGCGCATCGAGGGCGCTGGCGTCGCTGACAGTGCCAACGAGGAGCGGGGTGTCGAGTCGCGATGAGGGCGACAGCATCGTGTTTGTACCGGAAGTCGGACTTGAACCGACAAGCCCTTGCGGGCGGCGGATTTTGAGTCCGCTGCGTATACCATTTCGCCATTCCGGCTTGAGTGCTTCTCTTAGGTTAGCGTGTCTCTCCTGTGTCGAACAGGGGCGTTGTAACTGTTCGGAGCTGATCAGTTACAACGGGAAGCAGGGCGGCCGCGACCTGTTTCGTCCGCGCTGCCTCCTCTACACCGGGCTCTAGGTAGGTAGTGTGCCCTGGTCGTCGTGAAGCTCACGTGACCCAGGGTCGCCGCCACCGCGTTACCCGTGATCCCAGCGCGCCTCGCCTCGCTGCCGTGCTGTCCCCGCAGCGGGTGGCTGCAAACCCGGCGCACGCCCGCCAGGTCAGAGACCCGGTGTACGTGGACGAGCAGCCACTTCGTCGTGTCCTTCGCCTGCTCCAGCGGCCGGCAGGTCCGCCGCCGCTTTCGTCCCTGCGTCTTCGGCGGCCGTCCCCCGAACAGAAGAGCGTCGGGGGGCCGATCCGCCGCGAGTCGCAGCAGCCGGAACCTGAGGGCTTCGGGCACCTCCTGTCGCCGGATTCCGGTCTCCGTCTTTGACGTCGTGACACTGAGGACGGCCCCGCCGTCGTCGAGATCACGGACGGCCCGCCCCACGACTTCGCCTGCACGCAGGCCGGTCAGCAGCGCTGTCGCCGCCGCCGTGGCCCCTATGTCGCCCATGTCCGACAGCTCGAAGGCCTTCGCCAACCAGCGCCGCCCCTCGTCGGTGGTCATCTGCGGCTTGCCCTTCTTCCGCTTCCCGAGTGGCTCGACGTCCGCCAGAAAGTCGGTGCGGATGATCCGCCGCTTTACGAGCCACCGAACGAAGGTCTTCGAGACGCCGAGGACGTTGAGCTGGGAGTCCGCCGCGATCCGTTCACCACGCGGCGTCGTTCGCCGGCGGAGCGCCTCGTAGAGCTTCTCACCCAGCGATGGTGAGAACACCGTGACGGGCCGGCCGGTGTGGCCCTCGAAGAACATCGCGAGTTGCTGCGATGTTCGCTCGAGCGTCGCGGGCCGCAGGCCCTTCTCCACCAAGTAGCCCCGATATACCTCGGCCGCCTGCTCGACCGTGGGTGCTGCCAGTGCCGCAGCTGCGGCGTTTACCCGCCGCAACTCCGCCCGAGACTGCTGCTCGGTATCGAATGCCCGGGCCTCGTCCTTGTGCCCCTTCTTCCGCACGATCACCCGCCAGCGGGTGGTCGTTTTCGATTCGATTTTGTAAGGTCCAAATGCGCGCATCATGAGTCTCCGTCGTGATGCGCCGCCAAGTGCCGCTATTGAATTGTCAAGGAGCAGGGCTCACGGCGCGTGCGGGATGCAGATCGCCAGCGCGATCTTGGGGACGCCCCCAGGCTTCATCGTGTTGCTCCTGCTGCTGCCGATCATCGCTTACGTCGGATGGAGCAACTGGCCGGCAGCCCGAAACCCGGCGCTCGATGGAAACGAGCGGCTGGCCGCATGGCGGCGCTATGCGCTGCCGGGCGCAGCAGCCGTGGTCCTGATGCTGCAAGTCGTCTAATGCTGGATCCCAAATAACTTCAGGCATATCGCCCAGCGCCGCTTGCCTCCGGTACCGCGATATTGTATTTTTTTTCAGTAAAGTTAGTACAGTTATGACGCTAGCTGCACAGCCACAGTTCGAACCCGGTCGCGTGTACCGCACGCGCGATCTCGCGCCGTGGGGCACGAACGCCTCTCGGCTCGCGAAGCGCTTGGTCGCCGAGGGGAAGCTCGTTCCTCTGGCGCCGGGGCTCTTCGTTCATGCGAAGCGCAGCCGGTTCGGCGCGGTGCCGCCGAGCGACGAGGAGTTGATGAGGAGGTTTCTCGAAGGCACGCCGTTCGTCTTCACGGGCCCGGAGCGCTGGAACACGCTGGGGCTCGGAACGACCGCTGCGTTCGCGGCGCCGCTGGTCTACAACACGAAGCGATCGGGGACCTTCGAGTTAGGCGGTCGTCCGTTCGTGCTCCGTCGCGTGGCGTTCCCGCCCGACCCGCCACGGGAGTGGTTCGTGATCGATCTGCTGGAGCACGCGGAGCAGGCCGGTGCGTCGCGGACGGACCTTGCGACGGCACTTGGAAGGGGGCTGGCCCGGAACGAGTTCGATCGCGAGCAACTCTGCGAGGTGGGGCGCCGGTACGGGACGAAGGCGACGCAGGCTCTCGTCGACTCGGCGCTCGCAATGGCGGAGCGGTGATGTTCCCGCACGAGGAAGGAGACTTCGGCGATCTCCTGCAGATCGTCGCCACCGAGCGGAGGCTCTCACCGAGTCTCGTGGAGAAGGACTACTGGGTCACGCACACTCTCTGGGCGTTGCACGCCGCGGGGTTCGAGGTGTGGTTCAAGGGCGGCACGTCGCTGTCGAAGGGCTTCGCTCTGATCGAGAGGTTTTCCGAAGACCTCGACCTGAAGATCGAGCCGGGTGCCGTCCGTGACCTGCCAACCGTCTCGAACTGGAAGAGCTCAGGGACCAAGGCCGCCACCGAGCGGAAGGTGTATTTCGAAGAACTGGCGCGGCTTCTGAAGGTCCCGGGCGCCCAGATCACGCTCGACACCGACAGCGACGGCACCTGGCGTGGTGGGAACATCCGCGTCCTCTACCCTGGGCTGCATCTCCGCAACCTCGGGTTGATGTCGCCGTTCGTTCGCCTGGAGGTCGGCAGCGCCCGGGTGACCCCTTTCGTCGCGCGCGACATGACGTCATTCGTCCACGACAAGCTCAGTGCTTTGGCCCAACTCGGGACGTTCGACGACAATAGACCCAAGGCGGTCCGGTGCGTGCACCCGCTCGTGACCCTGATCGAGAAGCTCGATGCCCTTCAGCGCCGTTTCCCCAACGACAAGATCGACGCGGCGGCATTCGTGCGGCACTTCGAGGATGCGGCGCGGGTGATCGGAGCGGCCGACCGCCTTCCGCCCCTCGCCGACCACGCGAACGTCCGTGCTCTCACCGACCAGATGCTCGGCCAGAAACAGATCGCGCGAGTGCCCATCCCGACAGACCCCGCGTTCGTGCCGGCTGAGGCGGCTCGGTGGGAGCAGATCCGGAGGGCGCACCAGGCGATCGCGCCGATGTTCTGGGGACCGCGAATCCCGCTGGAGGAGGCGTGTGGGACCATCCGTGATTGGATTGCGACGAAGCTCGATGACTTCGCTCTGTGATTCGATTCGGACCTTCGCCGTCGAGCCCGCTCCATGAACGCCGCCACCTACAACAGGACCCGATTCGGAACCGCCTTCACCCTGGCCGATCTGCCGGCGACATGGACGGGCACGGATCTGCTGCGCAGCTTCGACCAGGACGAAGATCTCACGCTGTCGCCGTCCGAGCTGGCCCGGGTCGACTGGGCGGCCTTCTCGCAGGAGGTCGAGGCCTTCCATCAGCAAGCTGGATTCTCGGGCAAGGCGCTGGACGGCAAGCTTGGCCCGGCCACCCGCAAAGCGCTGCAGGCTCG
This sequence comes from Myxococcales bacterium, assembly GCA_031431215.1. Taxonomy (GTDB): domain Bacteria; phylum Myxococcota_A; class Polyangia; order Fen-1088; family Fen-1088; genus JANPCZ01. The sequence goes on along the minus strand of JANPCZ010000147.1, from coordinate 16,992 downwards.
GCTCGGCGGTGGGGCGCGCGAAGTGGCCCTTCGCATCGGGGATCTCGATCTCCCTCGCAGTAGAGTGCCTCCTTGCCGAGCCCGTTGTAGCGGCGGGCGAAGGCGACGAAGTTTTCCTTACTCGACAGCGGCGTCGCCCCTGCTGATCGGGCGAGGCCCGGCTCGGAGACGTCGATCTTGTGGAGGCCGACCGTCGCAGGGAGGTCCTTCTTCGCTTGCAGGGCGACGACCAGATCCTCGAAGCTGCCGACGGTGCCGGTCCGGAATCGCCACTGGTAGTAGATGGGTAACGTTACGGCGCCTTCAGTGGCCCACGCGGCCTCGAGCGCGTCGATCGCACCTGGGTCCTCGCCCAAGCCGGCCTCCACGCCGCGATCTGCATGCGAGTGCTGCCGAGCTTCGCGTACGCGATCGCCTTGCGTCAACAGCTTCAGGATGGCGAACGAGGTGACCGCGCGGACCGAGGGCATCGTTCAGCGAACGGCGGCCAGGCTCGTCACCGGGAAGTCCGTCGCCGGCGTTCCCGCCGGACTGCGCGCACGCTGGCGCTGATCGCACCGCGCAGCGCCTGGGTGTCCCGGTGTCGCCGCTGCACACGAGTGACCACCGACCAGTCGACCCGCGTTCCCTCGGCCTCGATCAGCCGGGACGGCGCTCCCGGCTCCGAGCCGTTACAACGCCAACCCCGCAAACCGACTAGCGGAACTTGGCGGCGCTGTAACTGATTCTCGGTCCTGACCGTCGGTAACGTTCAGCGATCACATGCGATTCCGTCTGCGCAGCCGATCTTTTGAGTCCGCTGCGTATACCATTTCGCCATTCCGGCCTGGGAGGGCGGCAAATGGTAGCAGAATTCGCGCGCGACTACCGCTCTGGTCGATCGGATGGCGCGACCAGTGGGACGGGGGCGTCGACCGTGCGACCAAGCGCGCCCAGTAGGCGCGAGATGATGTGGCCGAAAGCCACGTCGAGCGCGGCGTCCTCCTTGAACGGCTGGTGGAGGCGGCCGCCTGCCATGGTGCCGTGGCCGCCGGCGGCGCCCTCGGTGCCGATGATCTGGCGCATCAGGGTACCGGCGCGACCCTCGTTGGCGTCGGTGCGCAGGGACAGAAACGCCTTGCTGCCGTAGCGGCCGCAGCACAAGACGAAGCGCGCGCCGTCGAAGGACAGCAGCAGATCGGCAACCTCGGCGACCAGGTCCGGGTACGACAGTTGGCCCAGGTTGACCGCGACCAGGTCGCCCCATACCTGCGCCGCACACAGCGCGCGATCGAGCGCCGCGAAGTGCTCACGCGGCACCTTGGGGTGCGAGATCCGTGACAGTAGGTTGTGGTCGACCAGTGGCACCAGGTACAGGTAGGCGTCGCGCTCGGCGCCGGTGGACTCGCGGCCCAGATCGCGGGTCTCGGTGCGCAGGGCGTAGAACAGGCCGGTGGCCAGCGCCGCGTCGATCGGAATTTTTCGTTCGAGCAGGTACTGCAGGACGATGGTCGAGGTGGCGCCCAGCTCGGAGCGGATGTCGCACCAGGGGGCGGCGCTGCTCTCGGCGCGTGCCGGGTGGTGATCGATAATGATGTCGACGCCGCGATCCGGCGGCAGCGAGTTGTTGCCGGTGCCGGGCTGGCTGTCGACGATGGCCAGGCTGTCGTAGTTGCGGGTCAGCAGGGTCTCGATCGGCATCAGCGGGATGCCGAGTCCGTCGACCATGGCGCGGTTCTCCGCGCGGCCGACAATGCCGCCCAGGGCCAGCGTGGGGCGAATGCCCAACTCGTGCTCGACCAGTCGTCCGAGTCCCACCGCCGCGGCGAGCGCGTCGGGATCGGGATTGTCGTGCATGTAGATGAGCAGAGTGCGCTGGCCCTTGAGGCGCTGCAGAGCGGCGCCCAGTTCGAACGGCGCTCGCGGGACCGTCGGGTGCGGCGTGGTTTCCGGGGGGCGCGTGGGGGCCAGGGGCATGTGGGTCAATCAGCAGGGCGAATCTTGAGGTTGTCGAAGTACACGTCGGCTTCCCAGTTGTTGATGGCGACGAACTCGTGGCCCTTGCCGGCGAGCGGTTCGGGATCGTTCCACGCCAGGAACGGCTGTCCATCGACCTGCCAGTCGATTGCGCCACCCTTGCGCGTGATCTTCCAGTGGTAGGTGCGGCCCGGCTCGACCCTCGGCTCGCGGCGGGTGACCTTCACGCCCTCGTCGTGCTCGTTGAGGCGGGCGATGGTGCTGATGGTGTTGCGCCAGCCGCCGAAGATCGCCATGTAACCCGACGGCTGGTACTGGTTGCCATCGGGGTCGAAGGTCTCGCCGTCGCCGCAGAATTCGATCTTCAGATCGCCGTCCTGACTTTTCGACATGACATCGATCTCAACCACGAAGTCGCGCGGCAAACGCCGTCGTAGCCACAACGGATGGTTGTGGGCGCCCGCGATGTTCAGCTTGCCGCCGCTTACCTTGTACTCGGCGCCGGTGTTGTGCCAGGCGGTGCCGACCTCGATGCGCTCGAAGTCATCGCTGAACGGCTCGGTGATGGCCTGGACCTGGGCCTTGCAGGCCGCGAACCCCAGGCATCCGAACAGCAAAGCGGAAGGCGCGGGAACAAAGCTACTCACGGTCGTGGTTCCGACGGCAAACTACCTGGCCGCCATTACAAAAACAACCCGACGGCCGGTACATGCTCGGTCGCGCCGCCGTGAGCCAGGGCTCGCTCACAGGCGTTCGTAAGCCAGACCCCAACGAATTCCCCGGTCGTTGACCAGAACGTGCTCGACACCGGCGCGCCGCGCGATCTCCAGCAGCACGCACGCCCCGGACAAGATGACGTCGGCTCGCCGCGGATCCAGGCCAGCCATGGCCTCGCGCTGCGCTTGACTGGCGTGGCGCAACTGCTCGATCTGACTGGCGAGATCCGCCACGCTCAGTCGATAGCCGTGCACCAGCGTGGCGTCGTAGCTGGACAGAGACTGCGCCATGGCCGCCAGGGACGTCACGGTTCCGGCGGTCCCGATCAACGTGGGCGGGGCAGTGCCTCCAGGCGCGGGCGACAGCGGGACGGCAGCAAGCTCCTCGGCCACGTTGCGAAACACGGCGTTCACTTCGGCCTGCTCCGGAGGATCGTGGCGAATGTGTGTCTCGGTCAGGCGCACCGAGCCCAGAGGCACGCTGATCCGGAAATCGATGGCACCGCCGTGGGCCAGGATGATCTCGGTCGAGCCGCCCCCGATGTCGACCACGATGATGTCTCCGGCGGCTACCTCGGGGAATGAGCGCGACGCTGCCAGGAACGTCAGCTGCGCCTCGCGCTCGCCGGTGATCACCTCGACCGGGGCGCCCAGGATCGCGGCGGCCGGCGCAAGGAAATCAGCGCGGTTGTCAGCCCGGCGCAGTGCCTCGGTGCCGACCGCGTAAAGCGGCGCGCCGTGCTGCTGGGCGGTGGCAGCGAAAGAGCGCAGCACCGCCAGAGTGCGATCGATGGCGTCGCGTCCGAGCCGCCCGTCGGTGCCGATGCCGCGTCCGAGCCGGGTGATCTCGGCGGCTTCGGCCAGCACGCGCGGCTCGCCACCGGCTGCCGGTCCTGCGCGCTCGACCACCAGCAACAACGTGGTGTTGGTGCCGATGTCGACCGTCGCGATGGCGCCCGACACGACCCTAGCGCTCCGACGGCGCCGGGCCCCACGACGGTGATGCGGCGCCGCCGCGGTAGATCTGCACCTCGTGCTGGGTGTCGGGGTTCGTGGCCCACAGCCCGCCCCGTGACGACGCGTAGACCACCAGGCGCCCGTCAGGCGACCACGACGGATCCTGGTTGGAGCCCTGGTTCTGGGTGATGCGGCTGACCTTCCCGGCCTTCACGTCCAAGGTGAAGATGTCGAACACCGAGCGCTCGTCGCGGCCGGTGAACACGATGACGGGTTTGTCGGCGCGCGGGTTCCAGCGGGGGGTCTGGTTGTAGCTGCCCTGGAAAGTCAGGCGCCGGGCCGCGCCGCCGCTGGCCGCCATGACGAACAGCTGCGGTGTGCCCTGGCGGTCTGATACGAACGCGATCTGCGATCCGTCGGGCGAGAAATTGGCCGAGGTCTCGATAGCGGGCGATCGCGTGAGCTGCGCCAGCACTTTGCCGTCCGAAGGGGCGATCCGGTACAGCTCGGCGTTGCCCTCAAAGGACAGGGTGAGAACCAGGTTGCGGCCGCCCGGCTCCCACGTCGCGCCCGCGTTCATACCTGGTCGCCCCGATACCCGACGCGCGCGGCCGCCGCTGGCCGACACGATCCATAGATCGGGCGTGCCACGCAGGTACGAGGTGAACGCGATCTCGGCGCCGGTCGGCGAGTACGCCGGCAGCATGCACAAGGAGCGCATGCCCGTGACCACCTTCACGTCGGCGCCATCGGCACCCACCGAGGCTATCTCGCCAGCCTTGCCGGACATGGCGAAGGCGATGCGTGAGCCGAAGATGCCGCGCGTACCGGTGAAGTGCCCGATGACGTCGTTGGCCCACGCGTGCACCAGCGGGCGCAGGTCGGGGCCGCGGTAGGTTTTGGTCAAGACCGCGGCGTCGCCGCGTGCCACCTGGTACAGGCGTCCCTCGACCACAAGGCCGCCAGCCTCGCGCCGCGCCTCGATCTTCGCCACGCCTTGCGCGCCGACCTGCGACCACAGCGCCGATGAGAAGCCGAGGCCCTCGGTCTGCAGCGCGGGCGGGAACGACACCGGCTCGAGCAGGCGGAACAGCCCGACGATGTCGAGATCGCGACGCTCGATCGCGATGGCCTGCGCGGCAAGATCGGGCACGCCCGAGGCGTTGGGCAGGCCCAGCCGCAGCAGATCGCGGCCCGGATCGGTGATGCGGATGCGCGGCAGCTCGTCGACCTGCTGCTGGGGTTGCGCGCGGGCGGTCGACGCGGATGCCACGAGCACAGTGGTGAGGAACAGCGATGCGCGTCTCATGGGGAGCGAGCCAACCATGATCTGCATGGGAAATCTACCGCTGTCGGTGGCGGGACGTTGAACAGTGCAGTCCCAGCTATTTCGCCAGCTCTTTGCCGACGAACTCGAGCGCGGTGCCGCGCTTGAACTTGGCCGCGACGCCCGCGGGCGGCGGCGGCACCCTCGCGGTGGCCTTGACCGCGCCCAGGCACGAATCGTCGAACAGATCGTTACCGGAAGCCTTGCGGATGCTCGCGTTCTGGATCTCACCGTCAGCGGCTATCGACACGCGGATCTCGGTGGTTAGGTTGGCGACGTCGCCGACGTTCAGGCCGGTCGGCACGTTCCAGTTCTTGCGGATGGCCTCGAAGATCGCGGTCGCGTACGCGTCGCCGGCTGATGCCTCGGTCGCGGTGCCCAGCGCCGAGCCGGTGAGCTGGCCTTCCTCAGGCTCGTCGGCGGCGGCGCGGGCCAGCGCTTGCGCTCGGGTCAGGGCGCGCTTCAGGTCCTTCGAGATCTCGGCGTCCTCGACCTTGGGCGCCTCCTTGGGCGCGGGCGCGGCGTTGGGATCGTCGGCCACCTTGATGGCAGCCGGAGCCTTGGGCCGCGGCGGTTGCACGATCTTCGGCAGCCAGAACGGGTCGCGTGGTTTGCCCAGTTTCACCATGTGGGTGACGATCATGTCGCGGGTTTCCTCGATCGGCGGCCCGGGGCCGAGCTGGCTGACCACGACGAAGCCCACCAGCGCGCCGTGGATGAGCAGGGTTGCGATGATGCCGCCCGCGGTGCCGCGGCCGAGCGATCGAAAGCGCATCTCGTAAGTCGCGGACAAAGGCTGGTCTCACTCCAGGGGGTCGGTGATCATGCCGAGCTTGTCCGCACCCGCCAGCTTCATCGCCGCCATCACCTTGACCACGTCGCCATAGATGAGGTTGGTGTCGGCGTGCAGGTACACCTCGCGGTCCACCTTCAGCTTGGCGTTGTTCTTCAAGACTTCCTCGATCTGCTCGAACGGCACCTGCATCTTGCCGATGAAAGCGCGCTTGTCCTTGGTGATGGTCACGATCAGCTTGCCCGAGTCGTCGGGGATGGTCTGCGCCTTGGCGTCTGGCAGATCCACGTCGACCCCGGTCTGCAACATGGGCGCGGTCACCATGAAGACAATGAGCAACACCAGCATGACGTCCACCAGCGGTGTCACGTTGATGTCGGACAGCGTCCCGGTGTTGCTGCCGCCGCCACTCATCGACATGGCTAGAAAAACCTCCGCCGGATGATGTTGAGGAAGTCGTTGGCGAAGGTTTCCATGTCGACCGACAGCACCCGGATGCGCCGCGACAGGTAGTTGTAAGCCATGACCGCCGGGATGGCGGCGATGAGGCCAATGGCTGTGGCCACCAGCGCTTCCGCAATACCGGGCGCCACCGTCGCCAGGTTGGCCGCGCCCTTGGCGCCGATGTTACGGAACGAGTTCATGATGCCCCAGACGGTGCCGAACAGCCCGATGAACGGTGCGGTGCTGGCGGTCGTGGCCAGGAACGGAACCTTGTTCTCCATCTCGGTGATGGCGGTGGTGCGCGCGCGGGTCAGCGACCGTTCGATGCTTTCAAGGTCGCCGAGCGAGGTCTCCTGGGCCTGCTCGCCGCCCTGCTCGCTGCGCCGCCTGCGCAGCTTCGCCAGCTCGACGTAGCCGGCGCGGAACACCTCGCTGACCGGTGACGGCGGAGACTCCTCGCTCAGCTTCCAGACGTCGTCCAGGCGAGCGGTCTTCCAGAACGCTTCCAAAAACCTGCCCGAACGCGAGCCCGCGCGTGCCAGGTAGAGCCACTTGGCCCCGATCACGTACCAGGAGATCATCGACATCAGCGCCAGCAACATCAGCGTCCCCTTGGCGATGGTGGACGCGTGCATGATGAGATTGACGATGTCCAGCTTGTCTTCGGCAGAGCCGGCTTGCAGGAACGTCTGGATCATCTACGGTCTCCTTGTGGTGCGAGTGGGACGATGGCGGCCGCTGGGCGGGCCCGGACCTGAATGTTATAGACACTTGAGGAGTCGATTCCCAGTGTGCAGCGTCGAACGGTGGCAGTGCGCCATTTTTTTCCTGGCGCTATTTTTTGGGGGCGCCTCGTGCGTGGCCATCGACGGCGGCGCTGTCGAGGCCAGCTGGGTGGTGCGCACCCCCGACGGTCACGGCATTGAGAACTGCGCATGCGCCGATCCCGCCATCGCCCGGATCCGCTTCCGCGTGGTCGGCCCCGATGGGGTTGATCGGTGCGCCGGCAAGGCCTCGTGCAGGTTCTCGTGCGCCCTGCGGTCGGGCGCCACCGCGTTCGACATCCCACCTGGCAGCTACGCCATCTCGCTGGTTCCCTCCGACGGCGCGGGCGTTGATCTGACACAGGTCGCGGCGGGGCAGCGCGGGGTGCAGGTGCCGGTGGCCGCTCTCACCCGCGACGTGGTGCACGGACAGACCACCGAGCTTGAAGCATTTCAGGTGATCGCGGCTTGCGCCGACAGCTGCGGCGGGCCAAACAAGATATGTCGGAGGTGACAAACATGAAGCGAATGCACGCAGTGGCGATGGCGCTGGGCGCCTGCGCGGTGGCCGGATGCACCGGCGGGCACGAGGACGACGCGCGATTCGGATTGACCTGGGACGTGCAGTACGTCGACAAGACGCCGGCCAGCTGCGCCATCGCTGGCACCGATCGAGTGGATCTTGACGCCCAGCACACGGTCACGAAGAAGCAGGTGCACTTCTCGTTTCCCTGCGCCGGGCCGCAAGAGGCGGTCACCGATCAGGTGCCGCTCGGGGTGTATTCGGTCAGCGTGCGGTTGCGCGGCGCCATGGGGCGCCTGGTGTCGGAGAGCAGGCCCGTGCTGGCCGAAATTACCCGCTACGGCGTGACCGACATCGGGGACATCCTCTTCGAGGTGCAGACCTTCACGCTGGCTTGGTCGCTGGCTCGGGGTGGACGGACCGTGACGTGCACGCAGGAAGGCGCCGAGAAAGTCGAGCTGACCGCCGTGCCGCCGGGCGGCGAGAAGATGGTGTTCGAGTGGCCCTGCGCTAGAGGTATGGGCGAGACGCAGGCGGTGCCGATCACGACCTTCGGCCTTTCGCTACGGCTCCTGCGCGCAGGTGGCGACGTGCTGTGGGAGACCAGCGAGCCGATGACGGTCGAGGTCAGTGCCAGCGCGCGCGCGCGCCTCCCGCCAGTGACGTTCAACCTCAAATGATGCCGTCGTCTCGGGGGCTTTTGCTGGTCGCGCTGCTGGCGACGGCCGCGTGTGGGTCGGACGGCGAGTATGAGCTGTCGTGGCGCTTCGCAGATGTGGCCGGCCAGCCGGTGAAATTCTCGGCGCTCGAATGCGGGGCGCACGGGGTCGAGGCCTTCGAAGTCATCGAGCAGCGCGAAGGTGGCTCGCTGAAGAGGTTTGTCGCGCCGTGCGGGCGAGGTGGCGTGACCCGTTCGGTCTCGGCCGGCCGTATTCAGGTGTTTCTGAACGCGCTCAACCTGGACGGCCACGTGCAACAGCGGCCCGACAGCAAGAAAGCCGTGACTGCCGAGTCGCCGGTCTTCTCGGTTGATGCCAGCGGACCGCCGGTGGCGGTTGTGATCACGGTCGTGCCCTTGCCGGCCTGCGGCGACGGCGTCGACAACGATCGCGACGGCCGGGTCGACCTCGACGATCCGGACTGTGCCGGGCTGCTGGGCGGCGCATCCGAGGCGCCTGCCGCGCCCTGATCCCGCATGCTACATTTCAGAAGCACGCATGCCAGCCCATCCTTCGCGTCCGCCGGATCCTGCCTGGATGCGGCCCATCACCGAGCGGCTGTCCCCGGTCATCAAGCTGCTGGTCATCGTCGACACCTTGCTGTTCTCGTTTTATGCCCTGGTGCCGCAGGCGCGCGGCTTCTTCAATGACCACCTGGCGTTGGGCCTGGCCCTGTTTCATGGCGAGTTCTGGCAGCCGGCGACAGCGTTGTTCGTGCACGTCGATTTCGTCAGCTTCGCCTTCAACATCATCGGGCTGTGGTTCGTCGGTGCCACCATTGAACGCGCGGTCGGCCGGCAGCGTTTCCTGATCCTGTTCCTGGTTCCGGCGGTGGTCGCCAATCTGGTCATGGCGGGCCTCGCGGCGGCGGGCGGCGGCACCCCGGATCGGATCGCCGGCAGTGGCTTGGCGGTGCTGGCATTGTTCGTTGCGTTCGGGAAGATTTTCGCCCGCACGCCCGCGCGGGTGATGGGCGGTCTGGTGCTGCAGGCGCGCACGCTGGCGGCCATCATGGTGGGCTTCGCGCTGCTGGCCGACCTGGCGCGCGCGGGCCAGACCGGACCTGCGAATCTGGTCGGCGATGTCGTCGCCGTCACTCTGGCATACGTGCTCAGCGGCGGCCGAGGCGCCGGTCTGCGCGAGCTGTGGCTGGCGTACCGGTCGCGGCAACGGCGCCGCCGCATCCAGGTCATCGAAGGTGGCCGACGCGGCGGGCGGCCGGGTTACTTGAACTGACGGGCGCCGGCTGGTTAGATGGCCCCCTCGACATACCGGGGGAGCCCACGGGCTGAGAGGCGTCCTGCCGCCAGCGAAAGCCGGCGGCGCGGGCGCGACCCCTTGAACCTGATCCGGGTCATTCCGGCGTAGGGAGGCTTCATGAGCTCGCATCCAAACGGCACCGACACCCATCCCCGCAAGCTGGCCATCGTAGCGCCCGGCCCGGCCCCGACAGCCACGTTGGCGACAGCCACGTTGGCTCCGATCGAGGTCGATCTGCCTGCCTCACACAAGACCTACGTCGAGGCCAGCGGCGCAGCGGGGGTGGACGAAACCGTGCGCGTGCCGGTGCGTGAGATCGCCGTGTCGGACGGCGGCCCCGCCGTACGCGTCTACGACACCACCGGGCCGCAGGGTCACGATGTGCGCACCGGCTTGCCACGGCTACGGCAGCCGTGGGTCGACCGGCGCGTCGCCCGCGGCGACACCAACTTTTCGCAGATGCACTACGCCCGGCGGGGCGAGATCACCGCCGAGATGCGTTTCGTCGCCTTACGCGAGAACGTGGCGCCCGAGTTTGTGCGTGCCGAGGTGGCGAGCGGGCGGGCCATCATCCCGGCCAACCGCAATCACCCCGAGGCCGAGCCGATGATCATCGGGCGTAACTTCCTGGTGAAGATCAACGCCAACATCGGCAACTCGGTGGTGTCGTCGTCGGTCGAGGAAGAGGTCGAGAAGTTGCAGTGGGCGACCCGGTGGGGCGCCGACACGGTGATGGATTTATCGACCGGCAAGAACATTCACGAGACCCGCGAGTGGATCATTCGCAACTCGCCGGTGCCCATCGGCACCGTGCCGATCTATCAGGCGCTCGAGAAGGTCAAGGGCCGGGCCGAGGACCTGACCATCGACCTGTTCATCGACACGCTGATCGAGCAGGCCGAGCAGGGCGTCGACTACTTCACCATCCACGCTGGCGTGCTGTTGCGATACATCCCGCTCACGCGCGGGCGGCTAACCGGCATCGTGTCGCGGGGGGGAGCGATCATGGCCAAGTGGTGCCTGTCGCATCACCGCGAGAATTTTCTCTACACCGAGTTCGAGCGCATCTGCGAAGTGATGAAGAAGTACGACGTGGCGTTCTCACTGGGCGACGGGCTGCGGCCGGGCTGTATCAAAGACGCCAACGACGAAGCGCAGTTTGGCGAGCTGACGACGCTGGGTGAACTGACCAGGGTGGCGTGGCGGCACGATGTCCAGACCATGATCGAGGGCCCGGGCCACGTGCCCCTGCACAAGATCAAGGAGAACATGGACAAGCAACTCGAACTTTGCCACGAGGCGCCGTTCTACACGCTGGGGCCGCTGGTCACCGACATCGCGCCCGGCTACGACCACATCACCTCGGCCATCGGTGCCGCCATGATCGGCTGGTTCGGCACCGCCATGCTTTGCTACGTGACACCCAAGGAGCATCTGGGCCTGCCCGATCGCGACGACGTCAAGGCGGGCGTGATCGCGTCCAAGATTGCCGCGCACGCCGCCGACCTGGCCAAGGGCCACCCGGGCGCGCAGGAACGCGACAACGCCCTGTCGAAGGCGCGCTTCGAGTTCCGTTGGCAGGACCAGTTCAACCTGTCCCTGGATCCGCCGACTGCGCGGTCGTACCACGACCAAACGTTGCCGGCGGACGGCGCCAAGAGCGCGCACTTCTGCTCGATGTGCGGGCCGCATTTCTGCAGCATGAAGATCACCGACGACGTGCGCAACCTGGCTGCCGAGCAAGGCATCACCGCCGACGAGGCCCTGGCGGCCGGGCTGCGCGACAAGGCGGCCGAGTTTCGTGATCGCGGCGCGGAGATTTACCAGCCGGTGGCGACCGGGAGCGACGGATGATCGGAGCCAAGGTGGTGGCGTTGGTCGCGCCCCTGGTGGCGTTTGGTTGCTACGGCTCGTCGACCGACGCGGGTACGCCCATAGCGATCGATCCGGCGGTGATCTACACGCAGATGTGCATGCGGTGCCACGGACCCGACGGCAAGGGTGACCCCGAATTGAAGAAGACGCTGCCGATGCGCGACTTCACCGATGCGGCGTTTCGCACCCGTCGCAGCGAGGAGGTCGAACAGGTCATCATGGCGGGCAAGAACCAGATGCCGCCGTTCGGTCAGGCGCTGTCGATGCCCAAGATCCAGGCGATGGCAGGCTATGTGCGGAGGCTCGGACGAAAATGAGATCGGTATTGATAGCGGTCGCGGCCTTGGCCATGACGCTTGCGCCGATGGTCGACGCGGTGGCGGCGAAGAAGCCGAATCCAACGGCCGCTGGACGCATGCATGCCAAGAAGGCCGGGCAACTGGCGGCGGCTGGCAAGTGCAAGGCGGCAGTGCCGCTGTTCACGCGCGCTTACGGCCTGCTCAAGGATCCGGCCATCCTGTTCAACCGAGCCGAGTGCCTGCGCAAGCTTGGGCTCAACCAGAAGGCGCTGGCCGACTACGAGAAGTTCCTGGCGGACTTGCCCAACGCGCCGAACCGTTCGTCGGTCGAGCAGCGGATCGCGGCTTTGCGCCCCCCCCGCAAGGTGCCTGCTGCGGAAAAAGCCAAGCCAGCGCCGCCCGTGGTCGTCGAGGCCAAGCCCGAGCCCAAAGCCGCCCACGAGCCCCAGCCGGTGGCCGAGGTGCCGCAACCGGTCGAGGTGCCAAAGCCGGTCGAGCCGCCGCCAGCGCCAGTTGCCGTGATCGCGATGGCCGAGCCTCCGAAGGCGCCTGCACCGCCGGCAACCGACCACGCGCAACTGGCGCCAACGCCTGCGGCGACCGATGCTGGTGTTGAAGAGGCGGGCGGCACCAGGTGGGCCTTGTGGATCACGCTCGGCGCGGTGGTGGTTGCGGGTGGCGTGACGGGCTTCCTGCTGGCCCGGCACGATGCGACCGGTAAGCCGATGACTGCTCTTGGCCACTACAAGTTTTGAGAGCGACACCATGAGCCATCAACACCAGAATCTGGGTCTGATAGCCGGGGTAATGGCCGTTTCACTTGCCGCGTGTGCCAGGCCCGACACCGTGCTCATCGTGCAGGTCGAGGGCAACGTGGCGGGGATCCGGCAGCTCGATGTCGAGATAGAGGTTGGCGGCGAGATCCACAAGTTGATGGTGCCCCGGATTCCGGAGGCGATCGCGCTACCGACCAATTTTAGCGTCCAGGTGCCGCGTGAGCTCGGGGGCGCACTGCGGATCACTGTGAGCGCGCTGGGCGCCGAGGGCGAGAGCCTGGGCGCCGGGACGTCGACCTTCGGACAGTTCTACGCCGGCGACAAGAACGAGGTCATGGTCACGGTGAAGGCGCTCGAGGCCGCACCCGCGGCCGAGCCCGGCATGCCTGCCCCGGCGCCTTGAGAGGACTTCGGAGGTGAGCGTCGTTTTGCCGCTGTTTCGCGAGGCCGGGGAGACACCTGCGGCCGGTCCATTGCACCCCGACTGGCGCTGGCAGTTGCGCCACCGCATCTCGACCTTCGAGCAGATCGAAAGCCAGATAGCTCTGACGCCGGACGAGCGTGCCGGGCTACTGGCCGCGCCCGAGCATTTTCGCGTAGGCGTTACGCCGTACTACTTCTCGCTCATCGATCGCACCCACGCATCGTGCCCGGTGCGCATGCAGGTCATCCCGCGATCCGGTGAGCTGACCATCGAGCCGGGCGAGCTGCTCGATCCGCTGGGCGAGGACGCGCACCGCCCGGTGTCGGCCATCTTTCACCGTTACCCCGACCGCTGCTTGTTGCTGGCGCTCGATCGGTGCGCCATCTACTGCCGCCACTGCAACCGCCGCCGCCTGGTGGGCCAGGCGGAATCGTCGCTGTCGCGGCAGGACCTGGCCGATGCCGTCGACTACATCCGGCGCACGCCGGCGATTCGCGACGTGCTGATCTCGGGTGGCGATCCGTTGACCATGACGACGCCGCGCCTGGAGGAGATCGTGGCTGCAGTGCGCGGCATCTCGCACGTCGAGATCATTCGCATCGGCACGCGCGTGCCGGTGGTGCTGCCGATGCGCATCGACGACGAGCTGTGCGCGATGCTGCGGCGCTACCATCCGATCTACGTCAACACACATTTCAACCACCCCAAGGAGCTGACGCCGCAGGCGCGCGCCGCGTGCGAGCAACTGGCCGATGCTGGCATCCCGATTGGCAATCAGACTGTGCTTCTGCGCGGCGTGAACTCATCGGCGCGCGTGTTGCGCAAGCTGTTCACCGAGCTCTTGCGGTGCCGGGTGCGGCCCTATTACCTGTTCCAGGGCGACGTCGCCGAGGGCACCGGCCACCTGCGCACCACCGTCGAGACCGGCATCGAGCTCATGGCGCAGCTGCGCGGCCACATCTCGGGCCTCGCGGTTCCACATCTGGTGATCGACACGCCCGGCGGCATGGGCAAGGTCAACATCGGTCCCGACTATGTCGTCGCACGCGGCGCCGACCGCTGGACGCTGCGCAACTACGAAGGCCACCTGGTCGACTACCCGCAACCCGCCGCCAGCGATCCCACCTGCGCCTACGACGCCGTGTACTTCGGCAGCGACTGAGCCTTGTCAGCGGGACGGGCGGCGGGCTTCGCGGAACCAGACGCGGTGCTGTTCCATGCGGGCCCGCTGTTCCTCGGGCGCGTGGCGGGCGCACGAAGCAAGTTCGGCCGAGCCCTCGGGCGCAGCCCAGCGCAGCTCGACGCAGTCGTTGGGGTTGTAGGCCACCTCGAAGCCACTCTTGCGGGCGAGCACATCGGCCACCGTCAGCTTCTGCACGCTACCGTCGCTGCGGCGGTACTCGATGCCGCGCTCGCGGGTCAGACGCTGGTGCAGCGCCAAGAGTTCAGTGCGCACGGTGTCGGGCTTTTGATCGGACAGAACGAACAGCTCGGGGTGACGGACCACGCGATCGGGCAACGACAGCAGCACATTCATCGCGATGATGAGACGAAGGTCCCGTGACGGCGTCGCGTAGTCCTCCCAGGGGCCAACGGTCTCGAAGATCTTGGCGCCCACGGGCATGGGCACGACCGGGTTCTTCGCTTGCCGCATGAACGCCTCGCCGTTGTCGACCGAGCCGGTGCGGGTGGTGAGCTGCTCGACCAGTGCCGCCAGGGTTTCCTGGTACGCGGCGCTTGCGTCGAGGCCGCGCGGGTTCACCAGCTTGCCCATGCGCGCGTAGAAGGCGTCAGGGGCCAGTTGCTCTTGCTCACGCGACCATGGCGCGAACCGCCGGTCGCGCTCAAGTTGTGCGCCGCCGATTGCGACCGGCGCGCCACCGGCGGCCGGGCTTGCCAGCGGCCGGAACGCCTTGAAACCGGGGCCCGCGCTCGCCAGCCCGCTGGCGAACAGGAAGGTGCCCTCCCAGAAACGCTTGCGTGCCACCGAGTTGTCGGGCTGCCCGTCGACTGCCAGCAACTGCCCGCCGCTGGTTGCTGTCTCGTCGATCCATTTGACGATCATCAGGACGTGCCCGTACGGATCGGCGTAGATCACCCCCGGGCGCAGCGCCTCGCGTGTGAGTTTCACCGGGTAATAATCGGTCTCGTCGTCGGCAAGTCCGGTGCGGCCGCTGCCCGAATGCACGGTGTTGCCGAGCTTGCGCAGGAACAAACGAAATGCGCCCAGGGCGGTCTTCGGCGCGCTCTTGGCCGGCACCGCCGCGAGCGACTCTTCGTTGGTGAACGGTGGCCCGCACTTCGGCGGCGCCGTGGCGGTGCCGCGCGAGCAATCGCGCATGCCGAATGGCAGACCCATCTTCCAGGCGAAATGCGCCCGCAGGTAGTAGGGCAGATCCGCGCAGTCGGGTTCGGCCGGCGGCACCTCGCGCGTCTTCGGATCGTCCTCGCGCAGACCGAGGTGGCCCCACAGAAGGTTGCGCCTGGGGTCGCGCAGCGCTGGCGCCAGCGAAGGAAAACTCAGTGTTTCACCTGCGGGGGCGTCGAACAGCGCCTCGACGAACACCGCGTACAGGTTCTCGGTGGCGCGATCCCAGGGTCGGGTGGTGGGCCAGAACTTCGGGCCAAGTGCGCGCTGCGGGCGCTCGGACCCGCGCTTCGCCACAGTCACTGTCTGGCACGCTACGACGCGGCCGCCTCGGAGCGCTTGCACCTGGAAACGCCCGGCCACCGGTTTGTCCAGCATGGCCACCGCGCTCCACGGCGGGCCGCCTCGTAGCACGGGCGTGGCGGCCACCACTCCGGCGGGCCCACGCACCGTCAAGCCGTCGAGCCCAGCGTCCTCGGCGACGGCAACCAAGCGCACCGGCTCGCCCGCCATTGGGGTTTCCGGTGACACCCAGATCTGCACCGCCGGGCTGTCGCCGCACGGTCCCGCATCGCGAGCGTGCACCAAGCCAGCCGCGACCAGGAGGACCAGGCCGCCAGCGATGATCCCCGCCTGCGCGCGCAACATCAGGGTGCCCGTCACGACTCCAGGAACGCGCCTGGGCAGTGTGGCGCCAGCGTGCAGCTATCGCACGCGGGTTTGCGCGCGAAGCACACGCGGCGCCCGTGCCAGATCACCTGGTGCGAGAACCGGATCCAGCGCTCGCGCGGCACCACCTGCATCAGATCCTGTTCGATCTTCTCCGGAGTCGCGCTGCGCGTGAGGCCGAGCCGCATCGCCAGCCGCTGCACATGGGTATCAACCACGACGCCGGCGGAGATGCCAAAGGCGGTGCCCAGCACCACGTTGGCGGTCTTGCGGGCCACGCCGCGCAACGTGGTCAGCTCCGCGATGGTCCGTGGCACTTCACCGCCGAATCGCTCGATTAGCGCGGCAGCCGTGGCCTTCAGGCTCAGCGCCTTCTGCCGGTAAAAGCCCGTCGAACGGATGATGTCCTCCAGCACCACAAGCGGAGCGTCCGCCATGGCGGACGCATCGGCGAAGCGCGCGAACAGCACCGGCGTCACCAGATTCACCCGATCGTCCGTGCACTGCGCCGACAGGATGGTCGCGCACAAGAGCTGGAAGGGTGTCTCGCGATCCAGCTCGCAGTCCACGTCGGGGTACAGCCGTTCGAGACCCGCCAGCAGCGCGGTGACCCGGACGCGGTCGGGCGGCCACCGGGCCTTGACCGGCTTGCGGGAGGCCTTGGTGATCGCGACCGAACTGGCCTTGCTCGCGGGCTTGGGCGTGCGGCCTGCGCGTCCGGCGGCGGCTTTGGCCATTGGCAAACTCCTAGCACATAATGCCCGCCCACTCATGGACGAGACCCCCGAAGAGATGGATCAGATCCGCCGCGAAGCCGCGAAGATCGATCCTTACCGGTACCGCAAGCGTCGGCGTGGCCTGGCCGCCCTTGCGCTGGGGGCCGCGGGCGCGGGCGTGTTCTGGCTGGTACTCGAGGCGGTCGACAAGCGTCGCAACCCGTGCGAGCGCGTGCGCGACCACTTCTGCAAACAGGACGCAGCGTCGACCGCGTGCCAGAGCTACGGTGCCATAACCCGCGAATCGGTCGAAGAAGCCAGCTCCCAGATGCGCAGCGATCTGCGCGCGCAATGCGTGCGCAAGATCGAACGGCTCAAGGCGGAAGATGGCGTCGTGGTGCCGTGA
>JANPCZ010000146.1:0-13148 GCA_031431215.1 Myxococcales bacterium | reverse complement strand
CTGAGCGGGACATTGAGATCGCCAAAGGGAAGACAGCGCCGACCCCGAAAAGCCAGACAGTCAAGTGACTGGGTCCCGCGGCAACCTCCTCGTCGGGATCAGGGATCAGCAGCGCCCTGACGCTGTCTGGAATGCTTCGTTGCACGAAGCGTTATACCTGTTCTCCTCCGGCGTCGCTTGCTCCGCAACCCCGCGGAACTACTTCTTGTTCTCGATCGCTCGGGGTCGATGAACTTCAATGACGCTCGCAGGACCCAAGCTGGGACCCGGGCACTGGCGCTCTCAACGACACACTCAAGGCGACCAAGAATCTTGCGCGATCGGGCGCCGGCCGATGACCGCCCGGGACAATTTCGACGCGACAGGACGGACGGTTTTTTTGTGCCTGCAGGCACACAAACTGTGGTCTTGCAGCGAGAATTTCGATAGCTTACATGCATCCACCAGGGCAGACATGGTTCCCAAGTGGGGTCCTTGTCCAGAAAGGCTCGTTTCATGAAGCGGTACGGCCATTCTTTTCTGGCTAGTTTGCTGCCTGTGATCGTCGTCGCTTGCAATGCTGATCCAGGGATCAGTGGCAATTCCGCTCCTGGGATCGGCAATGGTGGTGGAGCCGGCAGCAGCCAGACGGGCGGAAGTGGCAAAGGCGGCGCGACTGGATCGGCCGGCACCGGCCCCTCAGTCGGCATGTTCGATCCCGACAAAGCCAGCATGATGGTGAAGGGCGGCGCCGGCGGCGGCGAGTCTGAGCCGCCCGCCGAGGGCAAACCTTGCGCTCTCGAGAAGTTCGAGCTCGAGCGCAACCCGGCCGAACTGCTGCTGGTCCTTGATCGCTCGGGCTCGATGACCCAAAAAGACCCGCCTCGCACGACCACGCGCTGGGAGGAAACCACCGCCGCTCTCAACGAGACGCTGAAGGCGACCGAGAATCTCGTGAGCTGGGGTCTCAAGATGTTTCCCACCACGAGCCAGTGTACGGTTACTCCCGGCGTCGAGGAGGACGTCAAGCCGGCCAACTATATGACGGTCTATGGTCGGGTCATTGGGGCACCGCCAATGGGCGGTAACACGCCGACCACCGCCGCCATGAATGCCGCTGTTACCTATCTCAAGACCCGCACGACCAAGAACCCGAAGTTTATCGTGCTGGCTACCGATGGCGATCCCAACTGCCTTGGCGCTGGCGGAGGCCAGGATCGAGCGGGCGCGATCGCCGCGGTCGGCGCGGCGGCAGCGGCCGGCTTCAAGACCTACGTCATCGGGATTGCAACTGCAGGCTCCGCGGCCACCGTGACCCTCGACATGATGGCAGACGCGGGCAAGGCGCCGCGCATGGGCACGCCTCGCTACTACCCGGTGACCACACGGCAGGAGCTAGTCGCGACCTTGAGCATGATCGCTGGGCAGATCAGCAGCTGCGTGTTCCCATTCAGCAAGCCGCCCCCTTCGACGAACGCCGCGGTCAAGATCGACGGCATGATCGTCACCAAAGACCCGACCGATGGCTGGAGCTACGGCGCCGGCGACCAATCCATTCAACTGAACGGCACGTCCTGCGAACGCCTAAAGAGCGCGCAGAAGGCGGACGTGAGCATCACCTTCCAATGCCCCGGAGTGATCATCGATTAGTAGGAGTTACATTGCATCCATCCTCGCAGACATGGCTCCCAAGTGGGTTCCCTGTCTAGAAAGGTTCGTTCGATGAAGCGGTACAGCCATCGTTTCCTGGGTAGTTTGCTTCCTGTGCTCCTCGTTGCTTGCTCGACTGATCCAGGTATCAATGGCGAGCCCGGCACCGGTAGCACGAACGGCAGCGGCAAAGGCGGCAAAGGCGGCTCAGGTGGATCGTCCGTCCCCGGCGGCAGCCTTGGCTTCGGCGATCCCAAAGCCTCGATGCCCACGGTGAGGGGCGGCGCCAGCGGCGGGACCGACCCGCTCAACACCGGCGAGGGCAAAGCCTGCGCTCTCGAGAAGTTCGAACTCGAGCGCAACCCTCCCGAGCTGCTGCTGGTCCTTGATCGCTCTGGGTCGATGACCAGTAAAGACGCTCGCCTGACATCGCGCTGGGTAGAGACCACCGCGGCTCTCGATGCCACGCTCAAAGCGACCGAAAACGTCGTGAGCTGGGGTCTCAAGATGTTCCCAACCCCGGGCATGGGCAACTGTGGGGTTGGCCCGGGGGTGGAAGAGGACGTCAGGCCGGCCAACTACATGATGGTCTTTGGTCGGATCAATGCGGTGGCAACAGCGCCAGCGGGTAATACGCCGACCGCCGCCGCGATAACTGCCGGCACTGCCTACCTCAAGACCCGGACGACTAAGAACCCAAAGTTCATCGTGCTGGCCACCGACGGCGAGCCCAACTGCGAGATACTGAATCCCGGAGCCAGCGGGCGCGCGGCAGCGGTTGCCGCGATCGACGCGGCGGCAGTGGCCGGCTACAAGACCTACGTCATCGGGATTGCGACTGCAGGCTCCAACGCCAGCACGACCCTCGACCAGATGGCAGACGCTGGCCAGACGCCGCGCATGGCCATGCCTCGCTACTACCCGGTGAACACACGTCAGGATCTGATCATGGTCTTGAACACGATCGCTGGACAGATCAGCAGCTGCGTGTTCCCACTCAGCAAGGCGCCGCCTTCGATGAACGCGGCGGTCAAGATCGACGGCGTGATCGTCACCAAGGACCCAGCCAATGGCTGGAGCTACGGCGCCGGCGACAAGTCCATTCAGCTGAACGGCACCTCCTGCGAACGCCTGAGGAGCGCGCAGAAGGCGGACGTCAGCATCACCTTCGCCTGCCCCGGCGTGATCATCGACTGATCGGCGCTTGACCCCCGCGTCCCGCGCCCGATGGCTTCGGGCGGCCTGCTTTCTACCGGTACGGTGTCCGTTTTCGCGAGCGCCGGCATAATGACGGCCATGCCCCGCATGACCTGGCTTCCGACTGGCCTGCTGGCCACGTGGGTCCTGCTCCCGGCTTCGCTCGCCCGCGGCAGTGGCTTTCAGGGCGTGCGCGTCCGACCGTCGCAGGTCGTACTGGAGCCAAACGCGGTCGAGCCGCTGCGTATCCAGATCCATGGCGTGGTCGCCCTGCGCAGGTTCGCAGCCGACGGCTACGCGGGTCCCGCCTGCGGTTATCTCTACTACCAGTGTCCAGCCGGCCGCGAGAGCATCTGTCGCATGAAGTGGAAGGATCTCGACAAGGCCGTCAGCGCAGCCACCTGCGTCGCGTTTGGAGAAGCCTATGTCACGGGCACCACGACTGGGAGCAATGGCCGTTTGCGCGCGCCGGATGAAGCGCCGGCCAGTCCCGATCCTTATCCAGTCAACTACGGCGTCGCGACCGTGCCATGCCAGGGTCCGCCCGGTCTGACCACCACGTGCGCGATACCCGGCGGGGGCGCTGGCTCTTCAGGCAGCGCAGGTAGCCCAGACCTGGCAGGGAAGGCAGGTACAGGTGGTACGGACGGGCCTGGCGCCGGCGGTGCAGTGGGCGAGGCTGGTGGTGGCGGTAGGGGCGCCCCGGATCCGGCGCCGAAGCCGTCCTCCGCCGGCGGTTGCCGGATCATGGCCTCTGCGCAGGGTCCGGCCGTCACCCCGCTGGGGCTGGCACTGGTTGCTGTCGGTCTGGCGCGGCGTCGGCGAAAGGATGTGTGACTTCCGCGCGGCGCATTCTCCGCAATCCTCGCGACGTCGCGGTTCTGGCGGCGACGTTGGGGCACGCGGTGGTCCTGTCGGGGGTGCTGACGCTCGCAGCAGCGGGTGCGCCGCCGGCGACGTGGCCGGTCACCGCATTGGTGATCGCGCTCGGGGTGAACTGGGGATCGAACACGTTCTCGCACATTCATGTGCACACGCCCTTGTTCAGTGGGCGCCGTGCGAACCGCGCCTTTTCGCTCGGGCTCAGTGTCACCCTGGCGATCCCACAGACCTGGTGGAAGCATCGCCACCTCGCCCACCACCGAGGGCGGGCCCCGGATCGCTTGCCATCGCGGCTGAGGTGGGTCCTGGCCAACGAGATCGCGGCGATCGTCATCGTGTGGGCGGCTCTGGCTCTCGGCGCGCCCACGATCGTTCTGGGTATGATCTTGCCCGGCTGGGCGCTGGGTCTTGCTCTGTGCTGGCTACAGGGCCATTTCGAACACGCCGCTCACGCCGCGGGCGTCGATCATCATGGCTCCTTCTACAATTGTTTCTGGTTTCACGACGGCTTCCACGCCGCTCATCACCTGGCGCCCGGCGCACACTGGTCGACCTTGGGTCCGTTGGCCGCGGGCGTAGCACCGGTGAGCGGGTTTCCCCCGGTGCTGCGCTGGCTCGACAACGTCGCCCGCGTGACGGCAGGCGTTCGCCCCGCCATCATCGATGCGCTCGAGCGCCACGGCTCGCGGTTTGCGTTCGTTCGCGCCCTGTTGGTTGCCACGCACCGCCGGGCTTTCGCCCTGATCCTGGCGCGCACTCCGTTACCGCCCCTTCGGCGGGTGTGCATCGTGGGTGGCGGACTCTTTCCGCGCACCGCGATCGTGCTGCGCGAACTTTTGCCAGGAGCGCGCCTGACCATCCTCGACAGCGATGCCGCCCACCTGGAACGCGCAAGAAGTTTCCTGGTCGCGAGCCCGCGGATGGAATTTCGTTGCGGCCGCTTTCCCGAAGATCCAGGCGGGTCCTACGATCTGGTGGTCGTGCCGTTGGCCTTTCGTGGCGATCGCGCCGCGCTGTACGCGCGTCCGCCAGCGCCGGTGGTCATCGTGCACGAGTTTTTCTGGCGCCGCGGTGGCGGTACCGTGCGGGCGACCGCCATGGTGTCGTGGTGGCTTGCCAAACGCCTGAATCTGCTGGCCGCCCCGGCCGCCACGCCATCGCACCAGCGAGAGACCGCGGCTAAGCTCGCCGCCGCATCGTGGCTGTCGACGAGAAATCCGCCGCCGGGCTTGCTCCCGAGATCCTCGCCGACTTTCGTCGAGGCGATCGGGAGGCGTTCCTAGCGCGATCCCGGCCACGTCCAGCTGCTGACCGAGATCGACGGTGACACGCGGGCCAGTCCTGGCACAGGCAGGGTTGCGACGTGCCTTGCCGATGTGTGGGCATGGGCTGCCCCTAGAAAGGCGCTATCGAAACCCCGAGTGCCACCGTCCACGCGCTCCAGCCCCAGGCCGAGCGGGGTGCCCCTTGCGTGTCCTTCGAGACGCCGTCGTATTGATAAGGGAAGGTCGCTCCCAGCAGGAAGGCCACCCAGGAAGTCGACCATTCCAGCGATACGCCCGGCGTCGCGCTGAAGAGCGCCGTGTATTGCTCGGTGCTCAAATCGCGGTCGCGGCCCGTGAAGCCGCTCAAGGCCAGACCGACAGCCGGCACGAACGGGCCCAGAAAGTATCCGGCATACGCATACCCGCTGGCGGTCGGCGCGCGGTAGTTGCCGATCTTGTTTGTGCCACCTCGATAGGCGGCCACCCCGCCTAGGACCACAACGCCCCAGGTCTGGTCCAGCGTGTGCTCCAACATCAAGGAACCGGTGACCCGGCCGAATCCGGTCTGCTCGCTCTGCTTGAGCAGAAAGGTTGTCCACCTGGAATCGGAGACACCGGTGGGCAATCCCAGGCTTGCCGTCAAGCTGGTGGCGTTGATGGGACCCAGCCTGCGGGTCAACAGCAATGAGACATCGCCCAGACCAGAATTGCTGATGTCGTGGTGAAAGCCTTCGTAATTGGGCATCGACTTGTAAATCAGAGGCACATTGGCGCCTGCAGTCCAATGCTGGGTCACATCCTTCGTTATCATCGTGTTCAGGAAGTAGTGCGTCTGTGTCGCGGCCTTGGTCTGCAACGTTGTGTAGTTGAACTGGGTTTGCACGTTGAACAGGCCGCCCGTGACGTTGCGGCCAATCCACTTGATCCCAACCCCGCCACTGGCCGAAGCGCCCGCGCCGCAGCCCCCGACCGTTTGCCAGCTGGACAGCAGGAGCCCCAGGCGTTCGGTTCGCAGCCCAACCGATGGATCGGTGGTCGCCTGCCGCCGGGCAAGCCAGCCGTCGATGGCCGGATACAATGCGGCCGCAACCAAGAGCGCTGCCACGGCGACAGAGCGATGTAAGGAACGAGACTTCACGATGAAGTGGTTCTTCTCACTTGACCCAGGGAAACCAGCCCTTGTCTTTCATGATTGTCACGGCGCGATCCGCCCAAACCCTGTGGCCCGCCAGACTGAAGTGGTGATCATCCTGCATGGCCACGCCGTCGGCGGGAACCAGAGCCAGGTTCGTGATCTTGCTCGGCAACGACGTCAGCATGGGTTGCATGAGCTTAGCGAAAGCACTCCCGACGACGATATCCGGCGCCGTGGAGCCCACTTCGTAGTCACACTCAAGAATTGGAAGGTTGGGCTCGCCAAGATCCGCACGAAGATTCGCGATGATCTGCGCGTAACGCTCGGGAAATTTCGGCCAGTCAGCGGCGACGAGATGGCGATCGGTGACCCCCAGCATGACGAACGCTCCGCCGAAGGTCACCTTGCCCATGAGGCCTCGGGTTCGGGACATAAACTCCGTGTACAGCGGCCCCCCCTTTTGCCAGTTGGTCGTGTCACGGACCCCGTACGCCCTCGCCACGGAAATGAAATGGTAGTCAGGTCCCGCAATCGCCGCAGCGGCTTTTAGCAACGCCATCCCTGGGCCCCCAAGCGGGGGATTATTTTGCGTGGAGGCGGTTCGTTCCTTGGCGAGGGTAAATGTCGTGCCGTCGTAGCTCCACAGGCGAGCCTGCGTCTTGAAGAAGTAGTCCACCAACTCGGGCGTGCCGGTTCCTTGTCCGGCCATGTTGGAATGGCCGAAGTGTAGAAAAACGATTGCCCTCTCTCTTGGCACCATGGTTCCCGCGATGTTGATGAATACGCCCGATGACCCCGCAGCCCCAGTGGCGCCCGCCCCTCCGCTAGAGCCGCCTGTACCGGCGTCGCGCGTGGCCCCAGCGGAGCCCGTGGCTCCCGCCAGTCCTGATCCTGCGGCTCCGGTGGTCCCTGCAACGCCTGATGAACCAGCGGCTCCCGGGGTTCCAGCGCTGCCTGCGGCCCCCGCGATCCCGGCGCCACCCGAAGGGCCTGCCCTGCCCCCCGAACTATTGTCCGTCATTGCCGGGTTGGTGTTGTCCTGAACGCCACCGCAGGCCCCCTCTACGACCAACACGGCCGCCAACCACGGCAGAGCCCAACGCGACGAACGTTCACCGTATGGAGATGGTTTCATTTTTCCTCGTCAAATAGAGCAGGCCGAGAAAGGCCGGGTTTGGTTTCGTCGAAACTAGAACGCCCGCTGGACGGCACGACGCCGCGGGATCAGCGATCGCAGCCGATGCGCTCGGAGTGGAGCGCGATCTCGTCGATCCACACCTCCCAGGGCGACAGCGGGTCGTGGTACTCGGTCCAGCCGATGGAGACCTTGGTAAAATCAGGGAAGTTGAACTGGGTCATGCCAGGCGGGTTCGTGAAACCGAGCGAGGTCAGCTCGGCACCGTTCCACCAAAAGGTCGCCTTGCTCTGGGTGGTGTCGTAGTGCCACTCAACGCACTGCCAAGCCTTCAGCGGAATGCCGACCGAGTGGGCCTTGCTGAAGCCCGAGTACCCCGCCGGGCTCCAGCTGTTGTACGACAGATAGGTGCTTGGCTTGCCCCCGTAAGCCTCCCCGCCGAAGTTGTGCTGCATCGAGTTGCCCGCGGCGTTTTTTCCCAAGGATTGGGCCAGCGTCCAGTGCAGATACCCCTTACCGAACGGGGGCGCGTTCTCGATCCAGAAGAAGACGCGCCCGAAGAGATTCTTGCCCGGCATCGGCAGACCCTTTGAGGTCGAAATCATGTGGCTGCCCTTGAGCGTAGGGGGGATGTGCAACGCTTTGGTGCCACGGAATGCGTGCACTTCGTCGACCACAATGCCGGCGCCGACGCTGGACCAGACCGCGCTCGACGGGCGGCCTCCCACGGGCACGTCCTCGAAGGTCTCGCACAGCGTGAACGCGCACGGCCGAGCAGCCGCGCCGGCCTCGGGCGGCGTCCCCGAAGAACCCAGGGCATCGCCGCTGGCGGGGGAGGAGTCGCGCGGCGCGGAGCCGTCGCCGCGGGAACCACCAGAGGGCATCGCGGCACCATCAGTTGAGGCCCCCGCCGAACCACCGGCCGCCGGAGCGGCGGCGTCCATCAGCGCGGGCGGCGAAGTCGATCCGCCTTGCCCCAGTCCCACTGGGCTGCCGCCCTGACCGCCACCTTGACCACCTTGGCTCCCGGTTACGGGGTCGGTCCCGGCCGGATCCCTGGGCTCTCCGGGAGCTGCCGCACTGCTACACGCGGCCACGAGGGTAGCCAGAGCGAGTGGCAGGCAAGTAGCCCGAGCGAGTAGGCGCATGGGACTTGGTTGCCGCAATGGCCCGTCCGTCACACGGACCTGGAGGTGGCACGGGGGACACCGGCACCGCTTTCCCACGCCCGTGACGCGAGCGAATCGCGTTCAACGCGACGCGACGATGCGTATCACTGATCGCAACATGTTGCTCGCGACAACGGACGGCGCGCGAGCAAAGATCGCTAAAAAATGGTTAAGAAAATGGTATTAGCATTACCGTAACCGAGGCACGCGACCTCACCCGTAACCCCATTTCCAAGAGAGCGACAATGAAACCCATGGTGATGTTGAAGGCTCCCCTTCTCCTCTCGGCGGCCCTTGCGACGCTCTCGATGTGCGGATGTGCAGGGTCTGAAGCCGAAAAGGTTTCGGGCGATGCAGGGAGCAGCCTCGATGGCAGAGCGATTGGCAGCCCAGCGGACACCAACATGACCCAGCCAGGGATGGATGGGGCGAGTTCCCCTGTGCCAAGCCCGCGTCCAGCAACGATGGATGGGGCGAGTTCCCCTGCGCCAAGCCCGCGCCCAGGGACGGCGGATGTCGTGATTGACGGGGTCTACTTCGCGCAGACCCACGTGCTGGCCCCGGATGACCCTAACTTCAAGCTTGTGAGCAATCGAGACGCCCTGATCAAGGTGCACGTGATCTCTCCGACCGCGAGCCCGGCTCCAGAGGTCAGCGCGATGTTGAGTCAGGGCGGAAAGACTCTCAAGGTGATCCTCAAGGGACCGAGCCAGCTCCCGACCTCGATTCCCAGCGGCAAGGGGGTCATACAGCACCGCTTTGAAGACAGCTTCACCGCCTCCATTCCAGCGATATGGGTTCAGCCTGGGCTCTCGATAGTCGTCAACGCCGGCGCCGCTAACTTGATGGTGAGTGGCCTAAAGATCGGTGCTCCGACGCGCGTCATCCTCACCATGTTCGACATGAACTTTTTCAGCCTGACCGCGGGGGGGGACTACCCCGCCGGCTGGAAAGAGGAGATCGAGGCCAAGTGGCCGGTGACCGCGATCGAGTTGCGCAGGACGCTGAAAGTCGTCTTCCCGCAAGTCGTGATGGCACCTCATCCAAATATTCCGTCGACCCTCGTGTCGTCCAAGCAGGACTATATGGTTCAGACGGGCATGCCCTTCGATGGTGAGCAAGACGCTGCCTCACAGTGGGTCGGCGCCCTCAAAGCTGCAGCCGGCACGGCAGGACGGGTCAGCCTGTATTACATGAACATCTACGGCGTCTTCGCCGGCGGCCAAGCCGGCGGCTTTGGAGGCGTGGGCAATGGCGGATCGCCGGGCATCGTGCACCATGAACTCGGCCACGCCCTGTCGCTGCCTCACTGGGGCGATAGTCCAAAGTACCCGTACAAGGGCGATATGTTCGGCATCAAGGCGCCGGCCATCTACAACGGAACCCACGCCGGACCAACCTGGGCATTCGACCCAATGAAAGGCCGCTTCCTTCCGCCAACGGTTCAGGACGGTGCCGCGACCGGCGTTCCCGGCACCTACAAAGCCGATCCCATGCAGGGCGGCGGGGTCGGTGACCAGGAGAAGGGATACATCTTTCGCCATTTTTCCGACTTCTCGGTCAATCAGATGCGCAACTACCTGGAGGGCCACGTGGTCGTCTGGAACGAGGCTCTGAAAAGCTATGCTTCGTGGAACGACGCTGAGGGCGCCTATACGAAGGTGGTGGCGAACAATGGCGTGCAGTTCGCCGTCGAGCGCGACGTCAGCGTGATAAGCGTGATGGTCGCCGTGAGTGGGGTGACCCCCAAAGTGGACCTGATCTACCCGCCGATTGGGCCTTACGTCGCGGGACTAATTACCCTGTTTGACCCGACCGTGGCAGCGGACAGAACCAGCGCCGACAATATCTACTGTCCTACCGACGGCTGTGACGTGAGCCTGCGAATCGTGCAGGGAGGTCAGACAAAGGTCTATATGTTGCCCATCGTCGTGAACCCGGCAGCCAACCCCTTTGCCCCAGCGAGCCTCGCCACACGAGCGCTCAATTTGCCGGCCAAGGATGGCGCCGTGACCAGTGTCGAGTTGCTGTCGACCCCGGACGTCGAGAAGGCCGGCCTTCCCGCGAGTCCATCGGTGCTCGCCACCTGGAAGCCCTGAACCCCGTTGGACGGTTACGGTGCGACGGGTCCGATCGCCACGCTGGTCTGAGCGACCTCCGCGTCGACCGCCGCCTGGATTGCGTTGAAGTCGACCGGGACGAGGCCCATGCGCGTGAGCACCTGGCCCGACACATACTGGCTGGTGAGCTGCGTGGCGTAGTTCCTCCAGTGGTCCGCCGCCGCCTTCAGGTGGACGACGGCGGCCGGCCTGTCTTTCCTGGCCAGCTCCACGGCGCCGAGGATCTTCTCCGCGTAGTACCGCCCCAGGTGCGCCATCGCTTGGATGTCGCCCAGCGTGTACCGCAGCTCCTTGTCGTTGCCAGGTTTCAGCGCCGCGATCGCCGCCGTGCCCTGGTCGGCGTGCTTCCGTAGCAACGCGGCCACGTCCATGGCTGTCAGCTTGCCGTCAGCGGGGCCCGCCACCGACTGTTTCACGGACAGGATGCCGGGGGCGTCGCCGTCGTTGGCGCCCATGGGCTTGTACTTCGGGGTGACGAAGTCCGTGACCTTCACGAACCCGACCGAGCTCCAGCACGCTTCCGGGTACCACTGGAAATCCATCGCGCCCCAGTACAGGCGGTTAACGAGCGGGACGATGCGCGAGACCGCCGCCAGCCCGTCGTGGAGAGCCGCGCTCGACACGCTGGGAAAGCGCACCGCCAGCGCGTGCTGGAACTCGCTGTCAGGGAGAGTCGGGTCGTACGCAAGCTTCCCCCACATGGCCAGCTCGACCCCCTTCTTCTCGATCACCAGTTGCCGCGGGCTGTCGGGCTCCTTGCTCAGAAACTCGCGCCCCCAGGTGTAGCCGTCGGGCCCAAGGAAGAAGCCGGCCAGCTTGCTCGCGGTCGGCATCTGCTGGATGTACGCGCGCACGAACGCCGGATCCCCCCACCGCATGAAATACATATCGTCGTCGCGCACCGTGAGCCAGGTCTTCTTGCCGTCGGGCAGCGTCCCCAGCCACTTGTCGATGAACCGCGGATGCGTCGACGAGTGCGCGTGCGCCTGCGAGTACTTGAAGCTGAAGGCCAGCGTCGAATCCGCGTCGTCGTACCCCGGCAGCTTCTCGAACAGCGGCGTGACGGTCGCCAGGTCGGTCTGGTGGGCGCGGTGGATGAGCTGCATCTTCCGCTGGGGCATCAGCCGCCGCGCGTCCGCGAACCCCTGCCCGTAGGTGTCCCAGACCCACTGCTCCTTCTCGCCTTGCATGTTCTCGCCAGCCGTCAGGCCGATCCCTCGAAGCAGCGGGTAGGTGGTGAACATCGACCGAACAGCGGACCGCCAGTAGCCCCGGTCGTTCTTCGTGATGCCCGCGCCCTCGAGCCCGTAGGTGAAGATGTTCCAGGTGATGACGTAGACGTCGATGCCCCGGTCCGCCGCCATTTGCATCACCGCCTTCCAAAAAGCGATCTTCTCGTCAATGGTCATGGTCTTGACCGTGGTCAGCGGCCACGAGGCGTCGTACATGGCGTTGCCGGTGAGCGTGCCGTCCCACAAGGCCCCGGCTTTCTTCTTGACGTCCGCCAAGGAGGTCTCGGGGTGTTCCGCCACCTTCACCATCGATGGCCACGGATTGAGGCTCCACAGCGATAGCGCGTTGAACCGGTCGCGCGCCATCTCGTCGAGGAACGAGGTCCAGAACGTCATGCTCCACATCTCGGCGATGTTGGCTTGCGCCGAGTCGCTGTCGTCGGAGTAGCTCGGCGTGCGGGCGTCAAGCGGGATGTTGAGCTTGATGCCGCGCTGGCGGATGTGCGGCGTCGCGACCCGGTCGAGGCTCTTGCCGGCGAGAAGCTGATCGATGTGCTCGGCGAGGTCGAGGCCGGCGTACATCGTGCCGACCGGATCGCCACCGACGGCCCAGCAGGTGCGAGGCTTGCCGGACCTGGTGGTCTTGAGGGCGTAGCCTTGGGGGCCGAACGACGTCGCGCCGAGCGCTCTCCGTACTGCGGGATGGCTGGCATCGGCGATGACCAGCTTGGCGGTTGCGCCGGCCTTCGGCAGACCTGCTAACGAGGTCAGCACCGCGGTCACACCACCGCGGGCAAGGGCGGCCTTCAACTCCTGCGCGGCGAAGCGATGCTGGGGTACCGCCAGATCGACGAACACAGGCATGGTCGCGGCGTGGGCGAGGTGGCCCCAGACCGTGCAAACGATCCACAGGGCGGAAGCGCTCCTGATCATCGCTTAAGCCCCTCGTCCCACCCGACCTGAACCGCATGGCGATGGTTCTTCATCAAGGCGACCAGTGCTGTCATTTCCGCGTGACCCTATCACGATGGCCTTTCTGGCCAGCGTCCCCTCCGCGGGAAACCACGAGGCGCCGAGCGCAGCCGGTCAGCGCCAGACGGGCCCCCGGCGTCCCTTTCCGCGATCGCATCTGCCGGCCCTGAACTGGGGGACGGAGCCCTACTGCGCGGACTTCTGTTGCCCTGGCGGTCGGCGCGCAGCCTGCGGGGGACAGAGATGCCGGCATGAAGGCTGAGGAATTCCGGGTTGCAAACCGGATCGCCACAAGTACAATGCACGGGCTCGGGGCGACCCGAGCGATGGGGGGCTGTAGCTCAGCTGGGAGAGCGCCTGAATCGCACTCAGGAGGCCAGCGGTTCGATCCCGCTCAGCTCCACCGAAATCA
>JANPCZ010000145.1:0-63434 GCA_031431215.1 Myxococcales bacterium | reverse complement strand
GGCGCACATCAAGGCGGCCTCGTCGAAGTCCTGGGCCGACAGGGCGCCCATGGCCAGGATCTCCTCACGCGACACCGACTGGTCGTGGTCGCCCTTCTCGGCCTTGGTCGACGGCGTGAGGATGGCTTTCGCCAGCTTCTGGTTTTTGCGCATGCCCTCGGGCAGCGCGTGCCCACAGAAGGTCCGGGCGCCGCGCTCGTAGGCGTACCAGATGGAGGTCGTGGTCACCCCGGTCAGGTACGACCGCATGACGAACTCGACCGGCAACAACTTGCACTCGGTGGCCACCATCACGTTGGGATCGGGTACATCGATCACGTGATTGGGCGCGATGTCCTTGGTGGCGTCGAACCAGAACGAGGCGATGCGATTGAGAACCTGCCCCTTGAACGGGATGGTGCCCAGCACGACATCGAAAGCGCTTATCCGATCGCTGACCACGATGGTGCGCCGACCGTCGCGCGTGTAGCAGTCGCGCACCTTGCCTTCGTACGGCGCGCCCAGATCGGTGAAGCTGGTCTTCTCCAGTGTCTTGCCGAGCTGCGCGCGGATGACGTCGTCGCTGATCATGCCGTCGGATTCTCCCCGGCCTGTGCCGCATTGTCGCGCAACGCCCGATCGATGATCTCGTCGGCGAAGCGCAGGTGGTGACCAAGGTCGAAGCAGCGGTCGAGATCGACCGTCGCGAGCTTCGCCCCAACTTCGGCGTCCGCGGCCAGGCGATCCCGGAAGCTCGGCTGCCCGGGCGCCGGCCCCGTCGGCCCCAGCGCCGCGGAAGCCAGCAGGGCGTGCTTCTGCACCAGCTCGTAGGCCGCTTGTCGCGCCATGCCCTTCTGGATCAGCGCCAGCATCACCGCCTCGCTGAAGTACAGCCCGCCGGTGAAATCCAAGTTTTGCCGCATGCGCGCCGCATTCACCACCAACCCCTCCACCAGCGACGTCCCCCGCCGCACCATGAAGTCAGCTAGCGCGGTGGCATCCGGGCCAATCATGCGCTCGACCGACGAGTGCGAGATGTCGCGCTCGTGCCACAGCGCCACGTTCTCCATCGCCGCGTCGGCGTAGGCACGCAGCATGCGCGACAGGCCGCACAGGTTCTCCGACAGGATGGGGTTCTTCTTGTGCGGCATCGCCGACGAGCCCTTCTGTCCTTGCCCGAAGGCCTCCATCGCCTCGCCCACCTCGGTGCGCTGCCAGTGCCTTACGGTGAGCGCGATACGCTCGATCCCCGCGCCCAGCCGGGCCAGCGCCGAAAAATAGCCCGCGTGCCGATCGCGCGCGACCACCTGGGTGGGCACCACTTCGGGATGCAGGCCCAGCGTGGCGAGGGCCCGGATCTCGGTCGCGGGATCGAGGTTGGCGTAGGTACCGACCGCGCCTGCGATCTTGCCCACCGAGATCTCCTCGCGCGCCGTCACCAGCGCCCGCCGCGCGCGCCCAAGCTCGCTGTAGAAGCCCGCAAATACCAGCCCGGCCGTGATCGGCTCGGCGTGGATGCCGTGCGAACGGCCCATCATCAATGTTCCGCGGTGCTCCCTGGCCTTCGCCGCCAGCGCCACAAGCAGCGCATCCAGACCGCGCACGATCTCGTCGGCCGCCTCGCGCAGCTGGATGCCCAGGGCCGCGTCGAGGACATCCGACGACGTCATGCCCAGGTGCAGCCAGCGCGCCGGCTCGCCCGCCAGCTCCTCGACGTGGGTCAGGAACGCGATCACGTCGTGCCGGGTGCGCACCTCCAGCTCGAGGATGCGGCGCGGATCCAGGCGGTTGTCAGCCTTGGCCCGCACCGCAGCCGCGGTCCCAGCCGGCACGCGGCCCACGGCCTCCATCGCGTCGCACGCCGCCAGCTCGATTCTTAGCCAGATCTGGTACCGGCGCGCGTCCGACCAAAGGTCGGCTAGATACGTGCGCGTGTACCTTTCGATCATCTGGCGGCGTCCCGTGCCGCCGTCCTTCTAGCGGAATCACTTCGGCGATTCAACCGCTTCAACAGAAGGCTCGGCGCGGTCGGCGCCCGTCCGACTTGTCTAAAGCGACACGCGCCCCATCGGCAGGACGCCGGTGCCGATCAAGACCGCCAGGATCCCTATCAACACGCAGAACAGCGCCCACACGGTGCCGCGGTTGAGCCACCTCGCCAGCCCGACCTCGCCGGACCGGCGCGGGCGCATCAGAAACAACAGGCCTCCCGCAAGCATCAGGATCACGCCCGCGACCACGAAGAACTTCAACCCAGCTTCCGGGTTCATCCGCCACCTCGCGCCAACCGCTCGTACAGCGCCATCAGGTTGCGCGTCACCGGGCCGGGCACGCCCGCGCCCACCGGCTTGCCATCAACCGAGTTGACCGGCAGCACACCGCGCGCCGCGCTGGTCAGGAAGACCTCGTCGGCGCTGCGCAGATCGTCGGGGCGCATGTGTGCGCTCTCGATCGCGGGAATTTCGGCACTGCGGCACAGCCCAAGCACCTTGCCGCGGGTGACCCCCTCGAGAATGCCCACTGCCAGCGCCGGCGTGCGCACCTCGCCCCCGGCGACCAGAAACACATTGCTCGTGGCGCCCTCGGCCACACTGCCCGCGGCGTTGCACAGAATCGCCTCGTGCACCCCGGGCCGGCGTTTGCGTGCCTCGCCCAGCGCCAGCACGTTGTTCAGGTAGTTGCCCGACTTGATCGCCGGATCCATGGCGCTCGGCGAATTGCGCGTCACCGACACGATCTCCACCGCCACCCCCTTCTCGTACATCTCGGCCGTCGGGCCACCCAGGGGCTGTGCGATGACAACCAGCTGCGGATCGTCGGCCGAGGCCGGATCCAGATCAAGCTTGCTGGCGCCGCCGCGGGTGACGATGACGCGGACCCGCGATTCGACGTTGCCTGCCGCGGCGACGGTCTCGGCCACGGCCCGCTCGATTTCGTCGCGCGCGGGCAAGCGCAGCCCCAGCCGCGCCGCCGAGCGCCCCAGCCGATCGAGGTGATCGGGCAACGCGAACAGTTTCCCGTGCACGGTGCCGATGGTCTCGTAGACGCTGTCACCGTAGAGAAAGCCCCGATCGAAGATCGAGATCTTGGCGTCCTCGGGCGGGCGCACGCGACCATCAATGTGAACTCGGATTGACATGTTTGGCAGCCCAAACTAGTACATCCATGGTCCGCGGGCCATCGACGCGCGACCGCTTTTTCACTCTGGCACTGGGGGCGAGTCGATCTTGAACATCCTGCGGGTTCGCTGCCAGACGGCTGAAGACTTTCACAGCCACTACCAGGCCGAGGAGCCCAACGGCGGGGTCTTCTGCCCGACCACCGAGGAGCTGCCAGGTGGCACCGAGGTGGTGGTTGAGATTGTGTGCCGCGCGTTGCCCAACCGCGTCTTGATTCGCGGGCGGGTGGTGTCGTGGCGCCCCGCCCTACCGCGCATGCGTGTGCGTGCCGGCGCCTTCGTCCGCTTCGAGGCCGAGGAAGCCGCCAAACGCAACTTCGTTCTGGAGGCCATCGGCGGCAAGCGCAAGACGCCCCGGCGGCGGCATACCCGCTTGCCGCTGTCCCTGCCGTGCAAGATGCGCGTTGGCAGTGAGATCGGCTTGCGGCCCGCCGAGTTGAAGGAACTGAGCGTCAGCGGCGCCCTGTTCGCCGCCGACATCCAGCCGATGATGGGGACTGACGTCGTGCTGGTTATCGTGCCACCGGGCGCCGAGGCCGCCATGGACCTGTCGAGTAAGGTGCTGTACCACGCAGGCCCGCGCTTGACCGGCGTGAAGTTCCTGTTTCGTGAGGGTGGTGGCTCGCGGCGCCTGCGTGAGCTCGTGCGCAGGTTCAAGAACAGCTGAATGCCTTTTGAGATAAGCTACCGCCCCCATGAGTGAATCCGGCCCGGCCGATCAGACCGCGGGGTCCCAGGGCTCGTCGCCGCAGGTGCTGGTCGGCAGTCGTTTCCGGCTGGAGTCCTTGCTGAGCCACGAAGGCGCGAACGAGATCTATCGCGCCACCGATATCTCGACCGGCGTCGATGCGGCCGTCCGTCTGTCGCCGCCGCCGGCGGCCCCGCAGGCACGCACGGGCCTGGAGGCTGATCTGGGCAAGGTCGCGCGGGTCGCCCACCGCAACCTGGCTTCCGTGATCGCCTTCGGCCTGCACGAGCAGCGTCTATTCGTCGCCAGCGAGCTCGAGAAAGGGCATTCACTGCGGCAGCTCATCGATGCCAAGGCCGCGCAGGGCGGCACCGTTGGCGCGACGGCGGCCCACACCCTGCTGGGGCACGTCGCCACCGGGCTTTCCGAGGCCTACAAGGTGATGGCCCACGGCGCGGTCAACCCGGGCTGCATCTGGGTGTCGGCGAGCGGCCGCGTCCAGGTCATGGACCTTGGGCTCGCGCGCGGTTTACCGGCTGTGGTCAGGCGCGGCGCCCCGATGGGTGCGCCTGATGCCGTCTATGTTGCGCCCGAGCTCACGCGCGGTGGGCAACCGTCGGCGTCGTCGGACGCGTTCGCCCTGGGCGTGGTGCTGTACGAGCTGCTGACCGGACGCCTGCCGACCGATTCGGTGCGCGCGCCCAGCCAGGTCACTGGCAACGTCCCCCCGGCGGTGGATCTGGTGGTCGCCCGGGCGCTGTCGCCCAACCCGGCCGGGCGCTTCGCCACCCCTTCGGATCTGGTCAAGGCCCTGGGATCGGCGCTGACTCCCGCGACGCAGATCCCGGCGCCCACGCCCGGCGGTCCGCGTCTGACGATGGGCAGGTCGTTCAACGTCGCCCAAGCTTCTGGCCTCGGTACCGAGGAGGCGCGCTGGCTGCTCCAGAAGGACAAGCTCGACTACGGGCCGTTCTCGCTGCAACAGGCGATGGCCCAGATCGAGCGCGGCGCCTTCAACGCCGAGCACATCATCGTCGACATCGACTCGGGGGCGCGCCAGAAGATCAAGGACCACCCGCAGCTGGGCGAGTTCGCCATGAACGCCGAGCGCTCGCTGGAGTCAGTGCGGCGGGCGCAGGCCGACCAGGTTGGCGAGACGGTCGAGCGCAAAAAGTCCACTGCCACCGTGCTTATCCTCGGCCTCGCGGTGGTGCTGGTGGGTGTCGCTCTGGTCTTCTATCTGAAGAACCGCAAGGACGCCGAGGCGACCGCGCTGTCCGAGCGCGTGGGCGAGGCGGACGTTGACGCCTTCATCAGCCAGGCCAAGTTCGACTTCGCACAAAAGAAGCGCAGCGGCGGCGGCACGCGGCGCGGCGGTAGCAAGGACGATCCGTTCAACACCGCCATGAACCTGGGCGACGTCAGCCAGGGCGGCGCCGACGAGGTCCTGTCTGACAACACCGTCCAGCGCGTGATGATGCAGAACTACCGCAGCCTCGTCCCCTGCATCATGGAAGAGAAGCGCCGCAGCGCCGGTCTGTCCGACGTCGAGATGGAGTTCTTGATCCTGGGCTCGGGCAAGGTGTCAGCCGTCAAGGTGAATGGCCAGCGCAACGGCGGGTTTCCCAGCTGCGTACTGGGCCGCATGCAGCGATTCCCGTTCCCCAAGTTCAACGGCCGCCAGACCATCGCGAGCTGGTCGATGTCGATGAAGTAGCGGGCGGCCGCCCGCCCGGCCTACTCGTCGGTGACGCAGCCTTCGGACGCCGGCCCGACCAGCTTGATGTACTTGTGGAGCACGCCGCGCGTGAACTTGTAGGGCGGCTCGCGCCAGGCCGCGCGTCGGTGCGCAAGCTCGGTCGCGCTGACCGCGACGTCGATGCTGTCGGCGGTGGCGTCGATGGTGATGGTCTCGCCGTCGCGGATGAGCGCAATGGGGCCGCCGACCTGCGCCTCGGGGGTGATGTGGCCGATGACGAAGCCGTGGGTGCCGCCCGAGAACCGTCCATCGGTGATCATGGCGATGCTCTTGCCCAGGCCCGCACCCATCGCCGCCGAGGTTAGCTTCAGCATCTCGGGCATGCCCGGGCCGCCCTTGGGTCCCTCGTAGCGGATGACGACGACGTCACCCTGCTTGACCTCGCCCTTCTGCATGCCCGCGAGGCAATCTTCCTCCGACTCGTATACGCGCGCGGGCCCGGAGAAACGCAGGCCTTCCTTGCCGGTGATCTTGGCGACCGCGCCGTCGGGCGCCAGGTTGCCGCGCAGGATGCGGATGTGCCCGGTCGCCTTGAGCGGCTGCGCCACCGGAAACACCACCTTCTGCCCGTCCTTGAAGCCGGGCAGATCGGCCACGTTCTCGGCCAGGCTGCGTCCAGTCACGGTCCGGCACGTACCATCAAGCATGCCATCGCGCAGCAACTGCTTGTGCAGCGCAGGGGTCCCGCCGATCTCGAACAAGTCCTCCATCAGGTACGGCCCCGACGGCCGCAGATCCGCCAGCACCGGCGTCTCGTCACTCAGGCGCTTGAAGTCGTCGATGCTGAGCGGCACGCTCGCGGCGCGCGCCATCGCGATGAGGTGCAGGACCGCGTTGGTCGAGCCACCCAGCACCATGACCACGCGGATCGCATTTTCGAATGCCTTGCGGGTCAGAAGCGCGCTCGGCCGGATGTCCTGCTCCAGGCACAACCGCATCGCCAGGCCCGCGGCACGGCATTCCTTGATCTTGTCAGGGTGCACGGCCGGAATCGACGAGCTACCTGGTAGCGACAGGCCCATGGTCTCGATCGCGGCGGCCATGGTGTTGGCGGTGAACATGCCGCCACACGCGCCCGGCCCCGGACAAGAGTGGTCGATCACCGCCTTCATCTCGTCCTCCGACATGTGCTTGCTCAGGAACTCGCCATAGGCCTCGAAGGCCGAGATGATGTCGAGCTTCTTGCCGCCGTGCCGCCCGGCCGCGCTGGCGCCGCCGTACACCATGATGGCGGGACGATCCAGGCGCGCCATCGCCATCACCGCGCCCGGCATGTTCTTGTCGCAGCCGACGATCGAGATGTTCGCGTCGTAGAAATGACCGCGGCTGATGGCCTCGATGCTGTCGGCGATGATCTCGCGCGACGGCAGCGAGCAGCTCATGCCCTCGGTGCCGTTCGAGATGCCGTCGCTGATGCCGATGGTGTTGAAGATCCAGCCGTGCAGTCCGGCTTCCTGAACACCCAGCTTCACGTGCCGGGCGAGATCGTTGAGGTGCATGTTGCACGGGTTCGACTCGAATCCGGTGCTGGCGATGCCGACCTGCGCCTTGGCGAAGTCGGCGCGCGAAAGACCCGCTGCGATCAACTGTGCGTGGGCGCCGGCCTGCGAAATGTCCTGGGTCAGCCGGGCGCTGTGGCGGTTCAACTTGGCCATGTGCTGGCTACTTCGCCGCGGCCACGGGGTTCGTCAGCACGCCCAGGCCGTCGATCTCGACCTCCATCGTGTCGCCCGGCTTGATGAACACGGGAGGTTTGCGCGCAAAACCGACGCCGGGTGGCGTCCCGGTGGCGATGATGTCGCCGGGCTCAAGCGTGATGGACGACGACAGGAACGCGATGATCTCGGGCACGCTGAAGATGAGTTGCTCGGTGGTCGAGTTCTGCATGGTCGCGCCGTTGAGCCGCAGCCGGATACCCAGCTTCTGCGGGTTCGGGATCTCGTCCGCCGTCGCCACGAAGGGGCCCATGGGCGCGAAGGTGTCGCACGACTTGCCACGCTGCCACTGGCCGTCGGCGAACTGGAAGTCACGCCCCGACACATCGTTGAAGGCACAGTACCCAAACACCGAGTTGTACGCCTGGGCCTTCGCTACGTGCTTCGACCGCCGCCCTATCACCACGGCCAGCTCGGCCTCGTAGTCGGGCTGGGTGCAGCCTCTGGGAATGACCACGACGTCCTCGGGGCCCACGATCGAAGTCTGGAACTTGGAGAAGCTGACCGGGCTTTCGGGAATCTTCATGCCCGACTCGATGGCGTGATCCCGGTAGTTGAGCCCTATGCAAATGATTTTGCCGGGCCGGGGCACCGGCGCGCGTAAAAGTACGTCCTCGATCGGCAGCACACGGCCCGAGAGCTTCCACTGCGCGATGGTCTTGCCATCGGCCTTCGACGCCACGTCGATCGACGAGCGCGCCAGCGACCACACCGAGCCGTCGAGATTCCACCATTCGCACGACGTGTGCGGCGGCAGCCAGCCGCCACCGCGGCCCTCGCCGTCCAGGGTGGCGACCAGATCGAGGATGGCGTTGCCACCGTCGACAAGGGCGCCCATTTTCACGGGCGCGTCGGCGGTCTTGCGAAGCTTGAATTGGACCAGTCGCATGCCGTCGGATTAGCCCGAAAACTGCCGGTTGTCCACCGTCGGCGGCGGGCCTATCATCCGCGCATGCTGGCGACTCAAGTAAGGCAGAAGGACAGCGTCTTCTACTTCGTCTCGTACCCCACGCAGGACCTCCTAGAAAAGGTTCGCTTCATCAGCCGCTTTTACGGCGAGGGTGACAAGATCGCCGCCGAGGAGGTGCCGGAGCAAGACGAGGTCGGGCGCTTCATCGCACGCATCGAGCAAACCGACCAGGCGTTCCAGCGAGCGCTGTCGAAGAAGAAGGTCGCAGCCATCCAGAACTTCTACGAGACCGCGGTCAGCCAGCCGCCCATACCGGGCACGGTGCTGCTGTTCACCGCCGAGACGCTCAAGTTCGATGCCATGGGCAATCTGACCAACGTCGGCAATCTGGAAGAGCCGCGTGGCAAGTACCTCATCATCGATGGCCAGCACCGGCTCGCGGCGCTGCAGTTCTTTCGCAAGGAACACCCGATCGACGCCAAGACCATGCACGTGCCGTGCATCATCTTCGACGGCAAGAGCGAGGACTTCGCCACCGAGATGTTCGTCATCATCAATTCCACCCCGACGCGCATCAACAAAAGCCACCTGGTCGATCTGTACGAGCGGGTGTCGTGGGCGGCGCCCGACAGAAAATTTGCCGCCAAGCTGGTCGACAAGCTCTACAAGGAAGCCGACAGCCCCCTGCGCTACAAGATCAACCGCCTGGGCGGGCGCAGCCAGCAGGAGAAATGGATCCTGCAGGCCGAACTGTTCAACGAGCTACACCGCTGGGCCAGCGCCGACTGGAAGGCCATCGAGAAGCGCGGCAACCCATCACGCGACGCCGACAAATACTACGAGCGCGTGCGCGACTTCTTCAAGGCCTGCGAGAAGGTCTGGGGCGATGCCTGGGGCAACGCCAGCTACCAGATCACCAAGCCGGTGACCCTGAAAGCCATG
The DNA here is from genome assembly GCA_031431215.1 of Myxococcales bacterium. Classification (GTDB taxonomy): domain Bacteria; phylum Myxococcota_A; class Polyangia; order Fen-1088; family Fen-1088; genus JANPCZ01. Next base: position 54,263 of record JANPCZ010000145.1, on the reverse strand, counting down.
ATGCGGGTGTGCGCTGATCTGTCGCGCGAGGATTCCGAGCCCGCCGACGGCCGCCAGAAGCGCTGGGAGAAGCGTTTGTCACCGTGGACCGAGCAGGTCCGGCAATTTCGCGGCGAGGGCTTCTACGAGCGATTCCCCGCCAAGGGCCAGGTCGAGCGCGTGCAGCGCGTGTACAAAGAACTCGGCCGCATGGCCAACATCGCCTCCCGCAAGGTCAAGGGCGAAGAGTAATCCGCCGCGGCGGCCACTCCGGTTACTTGAACTGGATGTGCCGCATCTTGCCCAGCGTCTGGATGATGTCCAGATGCACGTCGAAGATGGGCTGGTTGGCCTGGATGCGCGTGAGCAGACGGCCGGGGTAGCCTTCGATGCACGATTCGGTCTCGGAACGGTAAATGCTCAGGCGGTGCTGGATGACCTCGTCGGAGGCGTCGTCGGGGCGGTTCTGGGCCTTGGCGCGCTTGCGCATGCGATCGATGACCAATGCCTCGTCGTAGACCGACAGCTTGAAGATCCTGATGACCTCGACCTTCTGATTCAGCAGATCGACCTGCGCCTTGTTGCGCGGCACACCGTCGAGGATCAGAAAGTCATCGGGTGCCGGCCGCAAGGCGTCGACGTGGTGGAAGAACAGATCCATCGCCAGCTCGTCGGGCACCAGATCGCCCTTGCGAAGGAACCTGTGCACCCGCTCGTAAAGCGGGTTCTTGTCGGTCAACCCGCGCAGGATGTCGCCCATCGCGACGTGGTGAAAACCAGGCAAGGCGCTCAGGATGTGCCCCTGCGTCCCTTTGCCACTGCCCGGGTACCCGAACAAGAGAAGGCCCCTCAACATGCGCCCTGCTTACCTTTTTCAGCCGGTGTTTCACAGAGGAAACTTGCGGGCACTCGAACTCGCGTGCTGATAGGTGATCCCTCGGGGGGTCATCTGACCATGAAATCCTAACGTATCATATTACCTATTCATGGTACTTTGATTCCGCATGGTGGACAGAACCGAGCACCTCGACAGAGTCAACTGGCTCTTCCGGACCTTTCCCGTGATCGCTGTTCTCGGTCCCCGGCAGGTCGGCAAAACCTGGCTGGCTGGACAGGTTGCCCGCCAGAGCGCCGCCATGGTGACCCGATTCGACCTGGAGAGTCCGGCGGACCTCGGTCGCCTGGCGGATCCCCTGCTGGCGCTGGAACACCTTCGCGGTCTGGTCGTTATCGACGAGGTTCAGCGGCGCCCGGACCTGTTTTCTGTGCTGCGGGTGTTGGCAGATCGCCCGCGTCGCCCGGCCCGCTTCCTGATTCTGGGCAGCGCCACGCCTGATCTCCTGCGCCAATCATCGGAGTCGCTGGCAGGCCGCATCGCGTACCACGAACTCGGTGGTTTCGCCTTGGCCGAAACCGGATCTGACCACCTTTCGCGTCTGTGGCAACGGGGAGGCTTTCCGCGCTCCTACCTGGCAGCCAGCGAACGCGCCAGCGTCGTATGGCGCGAACAATTCATCGCCACGTTTCTCGAACGAGACCTTCGTGCGCTCGGCTTCGATCTGCCCCCCGCTACGCTTGGGCGCTTCTGGACCATGCTGGCCCACTATCACGGTCAGATTTGGAACGCCGCTGAACTGGCTCGCGCGTTCGCGATCTCCCAGCCGACGGTACGCCGCTACCTTGATGCGCTGATCGGAACCTTCATGGTGCGCCAGTTGCGCCCGTGGTCGGAGAACCTGACCAAGCGCCAGGTCAAGACCCCCAAGATCTATCTGAGCGACAGCGGTATCTTGCACGCTCTGCTCGAGATTCGCGATCGCAGCACCCTGGACAAGCATCCCAAGATCGGCGCTTCGTGGGAGGGTTTCATGGTCGAGCAACTCGCTTCTCACCTGGGTGCGAGCACTGATGAGTGCTATTTCTGGGCGACCCACCAGGGTGGCGAGCTGGATCTGTTGGTGGTGCGGGGGCGTACGCGCCGAGGCTTCGAGATCAAGCGCACCACCACGCCGGCGGTGACCAAGTCGGTGCATATTGCGATGGCCGATCTCAAGCTCGAGTCGATCGACATCATCCACGCGGGCCGGGAAACCTTCCCCCTGGCAAAAGGGGTCAGAGCCGTTGCCGCCGCCCGAATACTGGAAGATGTCGATAAGCTGAGGGTGTGAAGGATAGGCATCAGGCACGTGGGATTCGCACTCGAACGGGCCTGCGGGAGGGTGATCGCTGCGGGAGCAGGGATTCTGGTGGCGCTGGCGCTGCTGGGGGCCGATGCGGCCGGCCCCCGCCTCCCGGGACCCTTTCTGGCGGGCGCCCTGCCCGTGTGGGCGGCAGTTGGCGTGTTCTTGTGGCGCGCCCGCAAGGACAACCACCGGGTGGCGATTCAGGAGGGCGAGGCGCCGGTCATGCTTCCGGATCTCGGACTGCCGACTCTGGTCACGCTGGCGCGCGGTCTGGGCATCGCTGCGATCGCGGGCTTCGTGGCGCTGCCTCGTCCGGGTGTCGCCCTCGCGTGGGTGCCGGGGCTGCTCTACACGGCGGTGGCGATCGCGGATCGCTACGACGGACGCCTGGCGCGAAGGCTCGGCCGGGTGACCGTGCTGGGAGATCGTCTCGATGTCATGACGGATGCGCTCGGGTTGCTGGTGGCACCGTTGCTGGCTGTGCTGTGGCATCGCCTGCCGCCCTGGTATCTGCTGCTCAGCGCCGCCTACTACCTGTTCAGTGCGGGGCTGTGGCTACGGGTGCGAATTTGCGCGCCGGTGTACCTCGAACGCATAGGGAAGAACCCCGCGGCGCGTTTTTTCGCTGGCTGCCAGATGGGCTTGGTCGCGGCCGCGCTCTTCCCGGTCCTGCCGGCGAGCATCACCTTCCCCGCCGCCACTGTGTTCATGACGCCGACGCTGGCGCTGTTCGTGCGCGACTGGCTGCGGGTGACCGGGCGGATGGGCCGCGAGAATTCAACCCAGTTGTCGTCGAGGAACCCGACGTGACAAGGCAATCGTCTGCAGGAACGCCTGCACCTTGATCGCGGTGTCACGCCACGATCCGTGCTCGTGGTGGCGCCGCAGTGCCTGGCTTCCCAGGACTGCGAGCCGAGGTCGATCCGCCGCCCATTCGACCAGCATGCGACGCCAGCTCGGGACGTCATCGGGATCCAGGCACATGCCCTCAATGCCATCGCGGATCATCTCAGGGCTGCCACCGTGTCGGGTCGTGATCACGGGCAGCCCGAAGCCGAGTGCGTCCAGGCACGCGATCGAGTACGCCTCACGATCGGAAGGCAGCGCGAAGACCTGGGCTCGTCGGTGAAGCCGCCCTAGCGCCTCGCCGTCGAGGTGACCATGAAGTCGTACGCGATCGCCAAGTCCACGGCCGTGCACGTGCGCCCGCAGTCCACGCACGTAGCCCGCATCGGCAGTCAGCGACCCCGCCACATCAAGCGTGCAAGCGCCCTCTGTCGGTCCAGGAAGCGCCGCCAGTAGCCGGTGCAGTCCCTTGTGCGGCATCACCGTCGCGACCGACAGGATCCGCAGCGGCCCCGGCTCACGCGCGCGCGCCGTGACGAACGCATCGTCGATGCTTGTCTCAGCCTCGACATGATCCCGGCCCGCGTACGCGACCAGCGACGGTAGCTCGGACGGCAGCTCGCCGCCGCCAAGCTCGCGAACGTCAGCGAGCGTACTCGCGCACACGGCGATCACGCCATCGACGCCGCGCAAGTACGCGCGCTCGACCAATCGCTTCACCGTTCCCGCGCGCTCGCGCCGTTGGCGGCTGCGCAGGTTGTGAACCAGCGCCACCACGGGAATGCCGCTCCCACGCAGCGCTCGGTTCTCGCTCAGCAGCGCCGGGTGGCCAAGTTCGTCCTCGACAATCACGTCGTATTCCGACGGTGGCGCCGGCCAGCGCACCCGGCCCAGGTTGCTTGCGAGCGCCCCGACGTACCCGCTCCCCGGCAGCGACACAACCTCGACCTCGACCTCCAGTGCCCGCAGTTCACGCAGCAGGTTGCGATCGTACAGGTACCCGCCCGACACCTGATCGAGCGCGCCCGGAATCACGAAGGCTACGCGCACGCGGCGCTCAACCGAACGCTATGCGATGGCAAGCGAAGGCCTGGTCGTTCTCCCACAGCTTCACGGTCAAGGCTGTCAGGCTGCCGGTTCCGATCGACCGCGCCAGTCCCTCCGCCAAGATGCGCGCGAACAATTCCAGACTGGGGTTCTTGTCCGCGAATTCGGGCAGCTGGTTCAGCACCTTGTCGGCGAAGCGATCGATGAGGCCATCGAGCGCCACTTTCACCTCGGCGATGTCGAGCAGGTACTGGTGCCGATCGAGCTGGTCGCCTTCGAAGATTGCCTCCATCTGGTAGGGATGCGAGTGCAGCACGTTCTCGCGGCCCCAGTCACCGCCGATCAGAAAATGCTGTGCGATGAAGTCACGGATCACACCGACGGTGTACCTGGACATGGGTTCCTCCGTTTTCACTCGTAACGAAACAGGACCTGCAAGGCCTCGCCCGGCCGCTCGTCGAGCATGCGATAGGCCAAGTGCGCGTCCGATGGGACGAAGCGATGGGTGACCAGCGCCCGCGTGTCGATGCTCGCGAGCGCCGCGAAGGCCACGGCGGTACGCCGCGCCCGATCCCAGCGCGCGCCCAGTGCCGGTGCCAGGTGACTTACCTGGCTGCTGATGAAGCGCAGCCGCCCGCGATGAAAATGCCCGCCCAGATCCACCGGGTGCCGCTTGTCGCCGTACCAGGATCCGACGACGATGCGGGCCTCGCGCCCTGCCGCGGCGATCGCCAGATCCAATCCCGCCGGGTTGCCCGACAGCTCGAACACCAGATCCGCACCAGCGGCCGGCAGCTCGCGGCGCCAGTCATCGTCGGGCGCAAGACAGCGGGCGCCGAACGTCCGCGAAGCCTCACGTCGACCAGCCATGGCCTCGAGCGCGACCAGGTCCAATAGTGGGAAGCGTGCCAGCAGCGCCGTGGTCAAGAGGCCAACGACGCCCTGCCCGATCACGACCACGCGCTCGCCGAGGCGCGGCTCGCCGTCGAGCAGCAGATTCACCGCCGTCTCCACATGCGCGTAGAAGGCGGCGCGCTCTGCGTCCAGGGCGTCGGGAATCGCCAGCAGATCACCCGGCGCTGCGACGAAGTGGCTGGCGTGCGGCTGGAACGCGAACACCCGGCGGCCGCGCCACGCCGGCTCGACTCCGGCGCCAAGTGCGATCACTTCTCCCACCGCCGCGTACCCGTAGCGCATCGGAAACGAGAATCTCTGGCCGCCAAACGCCCCCAGCGTCTCGTCGACGGGCAGGTCGGCCGGCAGCTGGCCCCGGTACGCCAGCAACTCGGTCCCGGCGCTGATGGCGGAGATCCGGGTGCGCACCAGCACCTGCCCCGGTCCAGGGTCCGCAAGGTCCTCCTCGCACAGTTCCACCTGCCGTGGCGCCACGAAGACCACGGCCCGGCGTTTCAACGCTCGCCGCCTTCGAGTTCACCGGCGATCGCCAGATCGTCGCCTAGCCGATGGCTGGCCCACGATGCAAGCCGCAGTCCGGTGCCGCGCTCCAGCGCGCCCAGGGCGGGCAGGCCACCGACGAATCGAGGTGCCACGGTGACCACCGCATAGTCCACGACCCCGAGCCGCAGGAAGCTGGTCAGGACCTTTGCGCCCCCCTCCACCATCACCCGCTCGACGCCCGCTTCGGCCAGCGCGCCCAGCAGCGCGTTCAGATCCACCCAGCCGTTTGCCCAGGCTGGCAGGCGCAGCACACGCGCGCCCCGCTCGCAAAGCCGCTGGTCTGCCGCTGCGTCGGCCGCGCTCGTGGTCGCGAAAAGCGGCGCCAGGCCGCCGTGCGGCTGTAGCAGCCTCGATTGGGGCGGTGTGCGCAGGCGGCTGTCGAGTACCACCGGACGCGGGCTTGAGCCAGGCACCAGACGAACTGTGAGCTGCGGATCATCGGCGAGCACCGTCCCGATCCCGACCAGGATGGCGTCGTGCGCGGCACGCAGGGCGTGGGTCAGCCGCAGCGATTCGGCCCCCGACAGCGCGAGCCGGCGGCCAGGCTCGCTCGCGATGGAACCGTCCAGGCTCTGCGCATACGCCACCGTGACGAAGGGCCGCCCGACAGGCCGGCGCCGCAATCGGACCCGTTCGACGTCCGCGAGAATCTTCTCGATCACGCTGGCGCAGTCTACGACATTTCCTGATCACGCCACCCTGGCACGTTGGTTGCTGAGCCCGGGTGCATAGCCTCGCTCGAAAGGACAAGAAATCATGACCACCACCTTCCGTAAAGAGCTCTTCGCCCACCTGTCTCTCGTCGTTTTGTCGACGGTGATTCTCGCCGCCGTCAGCCTCGTGGGCTGACCCTCCCCCAACCCTTCCGGTGGCGCCCCGGTCCCCCCGCGGCGCCACCGGTACGTCACATGTGACGGCGGCACTGCCCGGATGGCCCGAGTCTCCCGATTTTTCGGGGTCTCAATTGGGCGGAAACAGTTTGTCGATGACGTAGCCCTCGATCATCTCGCCCGAGGAAAAGGTGACCCGGTCCGACAGGCCCATCTCCTCGGACAGGAAGCTCACCAGGGCCAGATGGGCCATGACCTTGTTGCCGTATTCGGCCCGGATGCACTCGCCACGCAGTTGCTCGAACGACGCCTTGTCGCCGGCCAGCTGGTCGAGGAACCTCTTCACATCCGCCAGCATGAGCAGCTTGCCGCCCGGCATGGCCATCGCCATCATCGATCGTTCCGCTAGCTTCTGCCGGTAGCCCATCGGATCGACCCACTGCCCCTTGGCGTCGACGAGCTTGCCCTGCACCGCCAGGATGACGCCGCTGTCACCCAGGGAGATCAGGTCCTTCTCCAGCTTGCCTGATTTCACGTGCTCCTTGAGCAGTGCGACCACCGGGGCCACCGTCGGGTCGGCGAGCAGTTTCTTCAGCTCGGCGACGTAGGCCGCCCGGGCCTCCGCGTAGCCTGGGTACATCCGGTTGGCGAAAAACAGATCTCCTGCTCGCGCGCTGCCGATGGAGATCTTGGCTACCTTGGGTGGTGGGGCGTCACCGGCCTGCTGGAACGAGAGCTGGAAGCTCTGGCTGCCGTGATCGACGATGATCCTGTTGGCAGCCCCCTTGGTAGCCGCAAGGTAACCGAAGCGGCCCTCCTCGTCGCCGGTGGCGATGCGCAGATCGAGGTCCAGCTTGGCCTTGAACCAGGTCTTGATCTGATCCTGGTTGGTCGCCTTGCGCGCCCACTCGGTCGCGACCGCGCCCAGCATCGTGCCGTTGTCTTTCTTGCAGATCTCGAAGAAGTCCTTCTTCAGGAAATCGGCCAGTTCGTCCATGTCCTTCTCAGGCAAGGGCATCCCCATGCCCGAGACCGCATCGATGGTCTTGGTGCCCAGGTTCTTGGAGGCGCTGCAATAGCGCTCGCCATCGAACGAAGCGCGCACGCCCGGCACCACCGACGAGACCGAAACCTTGATGTTCTTCGATCCGACGTCGAGCGCGCAGTACACCTTTCGCGTCGGATCCGGCGTCAGCATCATCTCCCGGATCGGATCGCAATCGGACTCGACGAATTTCGGGCACATCGCTGCGACCACGTCGGGCCCGCCATCGACGGTCCGCGCCGAATCGGCACCGGTCATAGCCGCGGCGTCCACACCAGCGTCGGCCTTCACTGTGCCGCCGCCGCCGCCGCCACCCGCAGCACCTGGGGTCGAGTCGGAACTGCCGCAGGCGCTGCCTAGCACCAGGGTGGCCGCCAAGACTCCGAAAAACGTTCGTTCTATGTTCATGATCCCTCTCCCGTTCAACCTGCGAAATCGATCGTGGCTAGCGCATACCGCGAAAGTTCAATCGTGCTGGCGTGCAGTTTGTCGCCGGATCGACGGAAGCTCTCGGGAGACGTTCGTGCCTCCGCTTCCGTCGCCGCATCGAGCATCCGAACGCGAGCATCCACTGGCTGTGGCGCAATGGTCACGACTTGTGGCTGCGCCGTCAGGTTGGAGAGGGCAATGCGCACGCGTCCTGCGTTGCGCACAACCACGCCCGCGACGGCTAGCGGGCGCGTCGAACGCGCCACCAGCACCTCGCCGCCCGCAAAGACCGCAAGGTCGGCCAGCGCGTGCCACACCGGGTAGACGCCCTCCGTGGCCGCGAACGGCGCCGGCAGGACCGGGCCGCCCACCATGGGCATGAGACCCAGCCAGCCGGCCGCTTGAAAGTAAGTCGCCCGCGAAAAACCAGCGCGGGCTGTCTGACCCACGTGAGCGGCCGTCCATGCTGCCGCCAGCAGCGACGTCTGCCGCTCGTCCACGTGCCGCGGCGGTCCTCCCTCGCTGGCGGCGAGGCGGGGCGCCGGACGCGGTTGTGGCTTGAGCGAGATCGGCGACAGCCACAGGTGCCTCTGCCCGGCGAAGCTGCGCGCGGTCCGCGCGATCGACACCAGCGGCGCCAGATTCTCGGCCAGGGTCGCCTCGTCCACCATGTGGACCTGCGGGCTGTTGGGAAACGCCACAATGTCGAGCGGCTCGACACAGCCGCGGTTGCGATTGATCTCGGTGAAGTGCAGGTTGGATCCGCCGGCCAGGACCGCGGTCTTGTCCACTTCGCGGAGGATCGATCGCGCCAGCCGCGCCACCTGAGCCGGGGTGACCTCGCCGTGAGTCGGCAAGATCACGTAGGCCACGACGCGGGGGCGGCGATCTTCCAGCAAGGCGGCAAGCTCGCGCAGTTCCTGGACCGGCGAGCCGCCCACACAGATCGCCAGTTCCAGCGGCAGGTCCAGCGCCTGACTTTCGGCGATCGCGCGATCGAGGCGCGCACCGCAATCGTGCTGCGCGGGCACAAGTTCGACCCGCAGGTGCGCGAGCGCCAGCGCGCGGATACGAGAGCGCTGCAAGGCGCTCAGGGTCTCGCAACCGGTCGGCAAGGCGGTGCCGATCCTGGGCAGCGCCACGGTCAAGGTTGGGTCGATCGTGAACACGACATCATGGGTACGGGGCCCGGCTGAAGCCGGCCGCGCGGCACCCGAGACACGCAAGGTGACGGTCTGGTCGATGCGCGTCCCCGCCTTGACCTCGACCGGCTTGGGCAGGCGTTGCGGCGTCGAGTAAGTCTTGTAGGAATCGTCGGACCAGTTGCGCTGATCCTCGGTCTCGAACGCTTCGCCCTCGAACGTCATCTCGGCGCGCACGCCGGGGTCGACCTCGTAGGCCAGGCGATGGATGTCGAAGAAAGGTTGGTGCGGCGCGACCAGGCTCGGGAACGGCGCTTCATCCACCTCTCCGTCGGCACGGGTCATGCGGCACATGCGCCCGGCGCAATCATCAGTGGGATGCAGGACGCACAGCCCGATGCGGTTGCGCAGGAACGTACTCTTCGCCTCCCCGGCCATACGAAAGGAAACGCTGCCCGAAGCCTCGCCGCGAATTTCACCGTGCCATGCGAAATCGATCGGCCCCTCTTGATGGCGGGCCGCGATGGTCACGGTGAACACGTCAGGCTTCTCGTCGACCACCAGGTTGGTGAGTGTCATCGGCACAGTGCCCCAGCGTAGATCGCGAACGGCGACGTAGACGCGACGGAGGATCTCGCGCTCACCGAGGCGGACGGCGCGCAGCCCTCCGTCGTCAAGTTCCATGGTCAACGGACCCGCGGTGAGCGTCCGCGGCGCCCGCGGTGCGGGTGTGTTCACCGCGAAGTCATCGCGCGAAACCGGTCGCGCGCTCCTTACCCGCGGGCCCCCCCGCCAGCCGGAAGCCCAACACCGCCTCGTAGGCGAAGAAATAGTGTTCGTCCTTGGCGGTCTGCAGCCCCAGGAAACGACCACGCAGGTCGACCTTGACGACGCGTGCAACGTTGAGCAGATCGCCCGGCGTCGACACGTAGCAGGTCGCATCCCGGTCCTCCCCGATCACGTGGACGCCGCCTGTGCCCTTGATGCCCTCGGCCTCCAGCGCCTCGCTGATCATCTCCTTGGTCATGGGCGGCAGTGTACTAGAATTTGCGCGTGTTTTTGCCAGCACTCGCGCTCACGCTGCTGCAGGGTGCGGCCTGGCCCGGGGTCCTCGATCACGCGGGTGCCGCCCTTGGCGATCCCAGCTTGCGCCTTGGCGCGACCGAGGAGTTAGCCCGGCAGGATTCACCGGCGTCGCGCGACCTGCTGGCCAGCATGCTGGATGACCTTGATCCAGCGGTGCGCACTCTTGCGGCCCGGGCGCTCGCGCGCCGGGGCGATCCACGAGCGTTGGCCGCGGCGGGCCGGTGGCTTTCCTCCGGCATCACGGCTGGCCGGCTGGCCGGCTTGGAGGTATTGCGCCTCGCTCCTGCCCTGCCGGCCGAGTTGCGGCCGCTGGTCGATAGGGTTCTGGCCGACGGAGACTCGATTCTCAAGCAGACGGCGCTTGAGGCTCTGGCGGGCAAGGGCTTGGGGGCATCGTCACTGGAAGTGGTGGCAGCCGCCCTCGAGGACAGCGCGCCGGCGGTCCGGCTACGCGCGCTGCGCATTCTGGGTCAGGCGCGCGACCCGCGTGCTGCGCTCGCGGTGCTGGCGCGACTCGAAGATCCCGATCGGCAGGTTCGCCGTGAAAGCATCGCGGTTCTGGGTGGCCTGCGCGAGTCACGGGTCGGCCCGGCTTTGGTGCGGCAGCTGTCTTCTACCTTCGACGACGTTCGTTTGGCCGCGGTGGATGCGCTTGGGGAACTGAAATTCACCGCCGCCGTCCCGGCCCTGGCAGCGCTGGCCCACCGCCGTCCTGCCGATGTCCTCGCCCGGCACGCGCAACGCTCACTCGGACGGCTGGGCACCGCCGAGTCTGTCCAAGTACTGGTAGCCGATCTGGCGACGCCGCCGGTCACGGAAGAGACGCGCCTGGCGCTGCTCGATGCGAGCGCGGTGGCGGGCCCACCGCTTGTGCGCATGCTCGATGGCGAGGAAGCCGAGGCGACCGCAGCCGCCCTCATGCTGGGCGAGATGCACCACCGCCCAGCCGTGGAGCCCCTGATCGCGCTGGCGGCTCGCCGCAACCGGGCACTGACCGCAGCGCTCCGGGCGCTGGCCACCTTGGCGTCACCCGCAGCACTCCCGCTCATCGCGCAAGCCGCCTCCGATAGGTCACCCGAAGTGCGACGCCTGGCCTTCGACGCGATGATCGCCACCGCCGACGATCGCGTCCGCGATCTGGTCCCCGCGGGGATCGCCGATGCCGACCCCGGTGTGCGGCGCGCAGCCCTCGTGCTGACCCAACGCTTCGGGCTGCGCTCTGTGTGGAAAGCGGTGGCCAATCGACTGACCGCTGTGGAGCCCGAAGCGTCGCTGCGTCGGCAAGCCGCTGTAACCTTGGCGGCCCTCGCCCACGACGGTGAGCCTGGCATCTGCGCCGCCCTGATCGAGTCCTTCTCAAGCTGGGCGGGCGACGACAATCTGAGCGCCGACGTGCTTGTCCGAGTCGCACGCGCAGGCAATGTGGACCGATTGCTGACAGCGGTCGCGGCCAGCCGCAGCCCGGAGCGTCTGCCGCTCTTGATCGGGCTCGCCGCTGCGCTCGGAGCCAGCGACGTCGCACCAGGAAAGGCGCAAGCCCGCAGGGCACTGCCGCTCCTGCTGCGCCTCATCGAGGGTGGCGGCGCGGCGGCAGAGATCGCCGCCGCTGTGCTGGTGCGGATGCCCGAGGCATCACGCCGAGAAGACTCGCTGCTTGCCCTCTGGTCCCGCGCGACAGCGCCTGTGCGCGCGCGTCTGGCCCAGGACCTGGTGGCGGTGGCCGCCGGGCGGCGCTGGCTGACCGAGGTTGTGCTCGACGACAACGGTGCCGACGAGGTTCGTGCCGCGGCGGCCTGGGCGCTCGCAAGCGTCGATGAACCAGCGGCGCGCCAGGCGCTCACCTTTGCCCGGCGAGCGACGCACCCTGCGGTGGCTGCTAACGCAGCCGCGGCGCTGGCTCGACCAGCCCAGGCCAGGCCGGTCAGCCCAGTTTCTGTTGCCACCGTGTCCCTGCGCGACCAGGCCGGACGCCCGCTCGCTGGCCGCTGGCTGCGCTTCGCCGTTGGCGACGGCAGCGAGGTCTGGGCGAGGACTGGTGCAGCCGGACAGGCCTCCGTGCCCGGGCTTCCCCCGGGATCCGCGACGACCACGGTCACCGCGGCCGAACTAGGCGCTGAGCTGCTTCTCCATGACCCGAGCGATAGCCTCGGGCAGATCGCCCGCCAGTAAGCGGCGGGTGCCGAGGACCTTGGCCGCATCCTCCGCAGCTTGGCCGTGCACGAACACACCCGCGCACGCCGCATCGAGCGCTGCCATGCCCTGGCCGAGAAGGCCCGTGATAAGCCCGGTCAGAACATCGCCGCTGCCAGCAGTGCCCAGCGAAGGATTGGCGGCAGGGTTAACGTACGCAGTACCGTTGGCGGCAGCGATCACCGTACGGGCGCCCTTGAGCACCACCACGGCTCCGGTTTCCGCAGCCAGCCGGCGTGCGAGCCCGAGACGATCTTTCTGTACGTCGGCGGTCGACATGCCCATGAGCCGCGCCATTTCGCCCGGGTGAGGCGTCAGCACCCGCGGTGCCGGCGCGCGCCGCAGCGCCGAGGCCGCGTCCCGTCCCAGCAGATTGAGAGCATCGGCGTCCAGCACCAGGGCGACCGCCAGCTCGGCCGCCAGTCGGCTCACCAGGGCCTGCATCCCCGGGCCGGTGGGAATGCCCGGTCCCACGGCCGCCGCCTGCATCCACGGGAAAACCGACGCTAGGCGTTCGAAGGAGGTAGCGTCAGCATCGTCGCCATCTGTGTAGACAGCGGTCATCGCCTCGACGACCTTCGCGTCGAGCGCAATCTGACCTGCACGAGTCGAGGCCACGGTCACGAGGCCAGCACCGCCGCGCAGCGCCCCGAGCGCTGCCAGCAGCGCAGCCCCGGTCTTGCCCGGCGATCCTGCCACCAACATCACGCGACCCGCGGTGCCCTTGTGCGCGCTCGGCAAGCGACGCGGCAGAAGCTGCCCGATGGACTCAGCTTCAAGCCAGTGGCACAGGGGGCCTTGCGCCCGCGCCGCAGTCAGCAGGAGACCCTCTGCGGCCGCGACACCGATGTCCACAATCTCCACCCGACCGACGAATGCGTCTGGATCCAGTACCAGGCCCAGCTTCCGGCATGCCATTGTGGCTGTGATATCCGGCACGACGGCCGCGCCATGAGCGGCGCCGGTATCTGCGTCGATCCCGGACGGTAGATCGACCGAAACCCGCAGCGCTCGTACCCCGTTCATGGCGGCGATGGCCGCCGCCGGCGTCCCACGGACGTCATCTCGCACGCCGGTCCCAAAGATGGCGTCGACCACCACGACGGCGGGCTGCAACCATTCGTACCAGGTCGCAACATCAGTTTCGGCTGCCCCATCCTCGATGGAAACACCGGGCATCTTTTCCAGGACCTGGAACCACACGAGCGCATCTCCGCTGATCTTCTCGCGCGGTAAAGCCAGGTACACGTGCACGTAAGCACCGCGGTTGGCCAGATGGCGCGCGACCACGAAGCCATCGCCACCATTCTGTCCGGCCCCGCACACCACCGCGATGTGGGCGGCACGCAGCGCGGGCAATGCGCGAGCGACGATGTCCGCCACGCCACGGCCAGCATTCTCCATCAGGACCAATCCCGGGACACCCAGCACTCCTATCGCTGCTGCGTCCACCGCTCTCATCTGCGCCGCCGACAAGACCAGAGACATGGGCATTCCCTCCTGGGGTTTCAGGCCTGCAGAGCAACGCCGGCGGCGATGGCAACCCGCAACTCGGCAACCGCGCGCTCGATTCCCACCAGCACCGCCTGCGCTACCAGGCCATGACCGATGTTCAACTCTTCCAGTTGCGGCAAGGCCGCCACCGGTCCGACGTTGCTGTGATCAAGGCCGTGGCCCGCCGCGAGCCGGAAGCCCGCGTCCAGCGCGGCGCGTCCGGCGACCTGCAAGCGCGCAAGCTCGCGTCCCGCTGGCCTGCCGCCCAAGGCCGCCGCGCAGTAGTCGCCGGTGTGCAGCTCCAGCGTGGATGCACCGGTGCCGGCTGCAGCCGCAATGACGTCAGTTTCCGGATCGATGAACAGCGATGCGGCTATCCCGACGTCGCGCAACTGCCCGACCACGCGCGCTATCTCATCACGTCGGCCACGCACATCGAGGCCGCCCTCTGTGGTTCGTTCCGCGCGCCGCTCCGGCACCAGGGTGCAGAAGTCGGGTTTCACCGCACGGGCGATGTCGACCATCTCGGCGACCGCCGCCATCTCTAAATTGAACACGCCGCGCACCGTCTCGCGCAGCACCCGCACGTCACGATCCTGGATGTGGCGCCGGTCTTCGCGCAGATGCACCGTGATCCCGTCGGCTCCGGCCAGCTCGCACAGCGCCGCAGCGACCACGGGATCCGGGTAGCGCGTACCACGCTGCTGCCGCAGGGTCGCAACGTGATCGACGTTGACGAACAGGCGCACCATCAGTTTCTGAGCGACCTCTGCATCACGAGCGCGATCTCGTCGGCGTGCGCGCGTATCACCTGCTCGTCGGTGCCCTCGATCATGACGCGAGCCTTGGCCTCGGTGCCCGAGTAGCGCACCACAACCCGGCCCTCGTGTCCCAGCACCGTCTCGGCGTCGGCGATGGCTTTCTGCACGGCGGGTAAATCCTCGATGGGCACCTTGTGCGGCACCTTGAAGTTGACCAGCACCTGTGGGTAGCGAACCATCACGCGTGCCAGCTCCGACAGTGGCTTGCCCTCCTGGTTCATCACCGCCAGCACCTGAAGCGCGGCCAGCACCCCGTCACCGGTGGTCGAGTGGTCGAGGAAGATGATGTGTCCCGATTGCTCGCCACCAAAGGTATGGCCCTTGTCGCGCATGGCCTCGACCACGTACCGATCACCGACCGCCGTGCGCAACAGACGACCGCCGTGCGCCGCCAGCGCGCGCTCGAGGCCCAGGTTGGACATGATCGTGGCAACCACAGTGTTTCCCGGCAGCGTGCCGTGGGCGATCATGCGCGTGCCAAGGATCGCCATGATCTGATCGCCGTCCACGACCTGGCCCTTTTCATCGGTCAGAATGAGGCGATCGGCGTCGCCGTCGAGCGACACGCCAATCTCGGCACGCGTTCGTTGCACCTCGGCAGCGGCGGCCTCGGGAAACAGCGCCCCGCAGCTTTCGTTGATATTTCGTCCGTTGGGATCCACGCCCAGGGAAACCACGTCGGCGCCCAGTTCGCCGAACACCCGCGGCGCGACCTCGTACGCCGCGCCGTGGCCGCAATCGACGACCACCCGTACGCCGTCAAGAGTCCGCTGCCTGGGAAACGTATGCTTCAGATACTGCACGTAGCGTCCCTGGGCGTCGTCGATGCGCATGGCCTTGCCGATGTCAGCCCCGCCATCGCGGCTCTCGTCGCCGGCGATCTGCTCCATGCGGCGCTCAAGGTCAGCCTCGACCCCATCGGGTAGCTTGAAACCATCGGCGGCAAAAATCTTGATGCCGTTGTCCTGGTACGGGTTGTGCGACGCACTGATGACCACGCCGGCGTCGGCACGCATGGACGCGGTGATGAAAGCGATACCGGGCGTCGGCAGCGGACCGACCAGCATCGCGTCGGCGCCCGCCGAGACGATGCCCGCCTCGAGCGCGCTCTCCAGCATGTAACCCGACAGGCGCGTGTCCTTACCAATGACGATGCGCGCGCGCCTGACCGGATGGCGAAACTTCTCGGCCACCGCGCGGCCCAGGCGCAACGCCATCTCGGCGGTCATCGGGGGCTGGTTGGCCACGCCGCGGATGCCGTCGGTTCCAAATAGCTTTCTGCCGCTGACGAGATCGCCCATGAGGGCGGCTATTTAACCACGAACGCAGCGCCAGCGGCGATGGCATCAGCCACGCGGACCACGTCCAGCATCGCCTGCACGTCGTGGACGCGCACAGCGCGCGCGCCGCCCAGCACCGCCGCGGTCACCGCCGCCGCGGATCCGAACGCCCGCTCGGCCACCGGACGCAGCGTCACCTCGCCAATGAAGCGCTTGCGCGAAACGCCGACCATCACCGGGACGCCGAGGGCCCCGACCAGCGCGCGCAGCCCGCGCAACAACTCCAGGTTGTGCGGCAAGAGCTTGCCGAATCCGATGCCCGGGTCGGCCCAGATCTCGCGACAACCCACCGCCCGAGCGGCCGCGACCCGGGCCGCAAGTTCCGCTGTCACCTCACCGGTCACATCTGCGAACCGTACGTCATCCATCATCGTCGCCGGATCTCCCCGCAGATGGCCCAGCACCACCCCGGCGCCGGTCTGCGCCACCAACGGAAGCATCGCCGGGTCGAGCAGGCCGCCCGAGATGTCATTGACCACGCTTGCGCCCGCAGCCAGCGCGGCCCGGGCGGTGCCGCTCTTGTACGTGTCGATGGACAGACGCGCCCTATCACCTAACTGCGCGGCCAGCGCCTTAATCACCGGCACCACCCGCGATCGCTCGTCGGCCTCGGGAACCCGATCTGCCCCAGGACGGGTCGACTCGCCGCCGATGTCGATCCAGCTCGCCCCCGCCTCGGCCATGGCCATGCCGGCCGCCACCGCGTCGTCGACACCCCCGAAGCGACCGCCATCCGAGAACGAATCAGGCGTCAGGTTCAGGATGCCAACGACGATCGTGGCCATGGAAAGTTGCCCGCCGAACGTCGAGGCATGCCGCTTGGGGCGCCGAGCCTCGCAGCGGCGTCAGGCCTTTTCGGGGTCCGGTAGCGGCCGCGAAATGAAGCTCGGACGGTCGGGCGAGCGGGCTGCCTTGGCCTCGGCCGCCAGCTTCTTGTCGGCTGCCAGCGCCACGGCGGTTCGCCGGGCCAGGGGCTTGCCCTCGAAGATGGTGTCGATCTCGGAACCGTCCAGTGTCTCGTATTCGAGCAGCGCCTCGGCCAACGCCTTCAGCTTGTCGAGGTTCTCGACCACGACCTTCTTCGCCCGTGCGCAGTCCTCGGTCACGATCCGGCGCACCTCGTTGTCGATGTCGATCGCAGTCTGCTCGCTGTAGCCCTTCTGCTCGGCGAAGTCGCGGCCCAGAAACACCATCTCCTCATGCCGGCCGAAATGCACCGGACCCAGCTTCTCGGACATACCCCACTCGCAGACCATCTTGCGGGCCAGGTCGGTCGCCACCATCAAATCGTTCGACGCGCCGGTTGTGATCTGCCCGAAGACGATCTCCTCGGCCACGCGACCTCCCATGGCCACCGCCAGCTGATCGCGGGCGCCGTCCATCGACAGGTTCAGCTTGTCCTCCAGGGGCAACTGCTGCGTAAGACCGAGCGCGCGCCCGCGCGGGATGATGGTCACCTTGTGCACCGGATCGGAGCCCTTCATCATCTTTCCGACCAGGGCGTGGCCCGCCTCGTGGTACGCGGTCACGCGCTTGTCTTTCTCGCTGATGATCATCGACCGGCGCTCCGGGCCCATCAGCACCTTGTCCTTGGCCATTTCAAAGTCAGTCATGCCAAGACGATCCTTGTCAGCGCGGGCGGCAAGCAGCGCTGCCTCGTTGACCAGGTTCTCCAGATCGGCGCCCGAGAAGCCCGGCGTGCCGCGCGCGATGATATCGAGATCGACGTCGGCGGTCAGCGGGGTCTTCTTGGTGTGCACCTTGAGGATGCCGAAGCGCCCCTTCACGTCAGGCCGAGGCACCACGATGCGTCGGTCGAAACGACCCGGCCGCAGCAACGCCGGGTCGAGAACATCGGGCCGGTTGGTGGCCGCGATCAAGATGACGCCCTCGTTCGACTCGAAGCCGTCCATCTCGACCAGCAACTGGTTCAAGGTCTGCTCGCGCTCGTCGTGCCCGCCGCCGAGACCCGCACCGCGGTGGCGGCCCACGGCGTCGATCTCGTCGATGAAGACGATGCATGGGGCATTCTTCTTGCCCTGATCGAAGAGATCGCGTACTCGGCTCGCGCCCACGCCGACGAACATCTCGACGAAGTCCGATCCAGAGATCGAGAAGAACGGCACACCGGCCTCGCCCGCGATGGCGCGCGCAAGCAACGTCTTACCAGTGCCGGGCGGGCCCATCATGAGGACGCCCTTGGGGATACGCCCGCCCAGCCGGGTGAACTTCTTGGGGTCCTTGAGGAAGTTGATGATCTCCTCAACTTCGTCCTTGGCCTCCTCGATGCCTGCGACGTCGGCGAAGGTGATGCGCTTCTGGTTCTCCGACAGCAGCTTGGCTTTCGACTTTCCGAAGCTCATCGCCTTGCCGCCGCCCACCTGCAACTGCCGCATGAAGATCAGGAACAGCGCCACCAGCAAGATCATTGGCAGCCATGTGATCAGGACCTGCTGCCAGAAGCTGCCCTCGGATTCGCGTACCAGATCGTAGTTCAAGCCCGACTTGTTCAGCTTCTCGAGGGTCTGCTCACCGATGTAGCCGGTGGTCACGAACGCCTCGTTTGGCGCCTTCGCCCATTGCCCCTTGAACTCGGCGTAGGTGCCGTTCATCCGGATCTGGAGGGTGCCGGGCTTGAACTCCTCAGGCGACTTCTCGACCTTCTGGATGAACTGCGAGAACTGGATCCGCCCCTCGATGGTGCGCTGGTTGAAGAGCTGCCACACCACCAGAAAAGCAAAAATAAGCATCACCCAGATGAGGAAGGTCTTGTGGCCTTGACGCACTCTATTTTCCTTTCGCGCGGAGAACGGACTGAAAAAGTATTGACTCCAAAAGGCGCAGCGTCAATGAAAGTCCACGACCAGACGCACCGCGATCCAACTGCGGGTCCTGTTGTCTGGGCGGGCGATGTCGGACGGTCGCAAGCCCGGCACGTAGAGCACGGTGCCGTCTCCGGCGGCAAGCACCGGCAGCAGAGCCCGACGGGGGCGTGGAATCTTCGCGTTCGTTAGAAGGTCGGTCACTTTTTTTGAGCCCCGCCCGCCTCGGAGTCGCAGTCGATCACCGGGCTCCCGGCGGCGCAGAAACAGGGGGAAAGGCAGCGCCCCGGCGTCGAAAGCCACTGCATCCCGTGGCGGCGGAAGACTCGTCAGCTGCACATCTAGCATGGGCCCGCCGGGGTTCAAGCGGTAGGTGCCCGGGCCGGCAATCCGCACCCTGTCCGCTGCAACCATCGGTACCGGGACCGCGTCACGAGGCAGCCATCGCGATCGCCCATAGCTGACCTCGACCTCGCCGCCTCGGGTGGCCACCCGTCGCGTCCCGGCGCCCTCGGCAACCAAGCGTGCCACCGTCATCGCGGCCCGCCGGGGCAGCCTTGGCAAGTCTCCTGGCAGCGTGGGCAGATGTCCCGGAGATCGCGCGCGCGCTTCGGTGGCCAGCCGCAGCAGCGATTCCACCACGCGGGGATTCTCCCGCCTGAGCAGCGCAAGCCACTCATGACGGATACGGGACCGCGTGAAACGGCGATCATCATTGCTAGGATCTTCGACGAACGGAACCCGACGTTTCGTCAGATAGCGCAGCACTTCGGCGCGCCGGGTGTCGAGCAGTGGGCGTACGAAGATCCCACGCCGGTAGGGAATCCCGGCCAGACCGGAGAGGCCGGTCCCACGTACGATTCGGAACAGGACCGTCTCCGCTTGATCGTCCGCGGTGTGACCAAGTGCGATGGCCACAACGCCACGCCGGCCCGCCAGTGCCTCCAGGGCCGACAAGCGCACCCGACGGGCGGCGTCTTGCCACGACACGTGGGGCCCACGCGCGCCGCGCACGTCGACCCGCAAGATCTCACAATGAACCCCCAGCGCGTGGCACGCCGCCGCCACCGCGGCCGCCTCTCCGGCCGCTTCCGGGCGCAGCCCATGATCCACTGTCGCCACTTCGATCGTGATGCCAAGCCGCGGAGCTAGTGCCCGAAGTGCATGAAACAGAGCGGTAGAGTCCGGTCCACCCGACACCGCCACAAGTACCCGATCACCGGTGGCCAAGAGCCCGTGCTCGCGAATCGTACGCGCGATCCCCGACAGCATCCCGGTGCCAACCCTACCCCACTCCCGGCCGCCGCGCCGGCGGGCCTACTGCCGGCGGCTGCGGTGCAGCTCATGCCGATCCTGGCCGGAGTTACGCCGCTCGGCGTGTAGATCCTGCGATCCTGCCGCCCCTTCGAACTCCTGGCACGCTACGACTTCGTCGCCAACGAATCGAACGTGCGCTTCTCGTTCGACGACCGCAACTTCCGCAAGCATTCGCTATCGGGCGAGATGGCCTTCGAGTGGTAGTCGCAGATCACACGCCAGCTGCCCGTGCGATGTAGTAGGTCAGTGCGCTGACCGTCGCCGACGCTGGGATGGTGAACACCCATGCCCACAGGATGCGACGCGCGAGCCCCCATCGGACGCCGCCCGCGTTCGACACCGACCCGGCGCCGACAATGGCGCCAGTGATGGTGTGGGTCGTTGACACCGGGATGCCCATTTGGGCCGCCACGAACAGCGCGGCCGCACCACCCAGTTCGGCCGAGAACCCGCCGTGCGAGCCGAGCTTGGTCAGGCGCATACCCATGGTCTTCACGATCCGCCAACCACCTGCCATCGTGCCCACGCCCATCGCCAGGTAGCACGAGAACACGATCCAGAAGGGGATTTCGTGGCCCTTGGGAAAGCTCTTGCCGAAATAGCCCTGCGAGAACAGGAACACCACGATGATCCCGATGGTCTTCTGCGCGTCGTTGGCGCCGTGGCCCAGGCTGAACATGGCGGCCGACGCCAGCCGGAACGGTCGCAGCCAGCGCGTGACCTTTCCGGGCACCTGCTTGCGTAGGAGCCAACTGGTCCCGACCATGATCAGCCCGGAGCCGACCAACCCCAGGACAGGCGAGATGAAGATGAATGCCACGGTGGTCCAGATCTTCGACCAGCCCAGCGCGACCAGCCCGCCCTTCGCGACGCCGGCCCCGATGAGGCCTCCGACCAGCGCATGTGAGGAGCTCGACGGCAGTCCCCACCACCAGTTCAGCAGGTTCCAGGTGATGGCGCCCCCGAGGGCCCCGATGATCGTGGCAGCATCGACGATGGCGGGATCGATGATGCCCTTGCCGATTGTGTCCGCCACCTTTAGCTGGAAGACCCCCCACGCAAGAAAGTTGAACATCGCCGCCCATATGACCGCCACCTGCGGCGTCAACACGCGTGTCGAGACCAGGGTCGCGATCGAGTTGGCGGCGTCGTGAAAGCCGTTGATGAAGTCGAAGGCCAGCGCTCCGGCGACGATGATGATGACCAGGAGGAGGTGTTTGTCCATCAGGTGTCCGAGTCCTACGAATTCTCCAGGACCACGCCCTCGATGATGTTGGCAACGTCCTCGCAGCGATCGGTGGCGGTCTCGACCAGCTCGTAAATCTCCTTCCACTTGATGATCGAGATCGGGTCCTTCTCCTCGCGGAACAGCTTGGCCAGGGTCCCGCGCAACAGCGCGTCAGCCTCGTTCTCGAGGCGGTTGATCTCGACGCATTTCTCGAGGACCAGCTTCGCGTTCTTCAGGTTGCGCAGGCCCGACACGGCCTCCAGCACCCGCTCGGACCCTTGCAGGAGGTTGCGCGCCAGGTCCTGCAGTTCTTTCGTGCTGGTCCGCATGTCATACAGCGAGATGCGCTCCGAGGCTGCCTCGACGAAGTCCATGATGTCGTCCATCTTCGTGATCAGGCTGTAGATATCGCCCCGATCGAACGGCGTGATGAAGGTCTTGTGCAGTTTCTCGACCACGCGGTGGGTGACCGAATCGCACTGCGTCTCGAGCGACTTGATTGCCTTGGCCTTGGTCCCCGAATCGCCAAAGTCCTCGGCGAGAGCCAGGAAAGCCCGGCAGCCCTCGACGGTCTTGCGGCCTTGCTCGTCGAAGTCGTCGAAGAACGATCGCTCTTTCGGTAGTAGTCCCATGGGCGCCGAGGTTGACGGAGACCTGCGGCGCGCATGGCAACATTCCCGTAACGCACCCGTGACGATCGCGTGACAAGAACTTGGAACCGGCTTCCGTGGTAGAGCACGCCGTGCCCGACAACCCTGCCAAGGACAACATGGTCGCGCTGTCGCAGTACCGCGCGCAGGTCGCCCGAGCGCGGCGCGTTCGCGGCGCGGATGCGCTCTGGGAGGCGCCCGATCCCGAACAGGCCATCAAAGCGCTGCCCGGCGACGAGTTCTATTACGTGCTGCACGAGCAGGGCTTTCCCGACGCGCTCGAGATCATGATCCATGGCACCGCCGAACAGGTGCGGACAGCGCTCGACTTTGCGATCTGGGATCGCGACCGGGTGTCGGCCGACCAGAGTACCGAGTGGCTGATGGCGATGGCCGACGCGCCCCTGCCGATCCTCGGGCGCTGGCTGGCAGGCCTCGACGTCGAGTTGCTGGCTCTGCTGCTGCGCACCCGCGCCCGCATCTACGATCTTTCGCAGGGCGAGCTGCCGGAGGAGCTGGACGGAACACCGGTGACATCTCCCGATGGCCTGTTCGCATTCGAGTTTCTCGGCAGCGAGGACGATATCCGGCTTGGCAGCCGCATCCTCGACGCCCTGTACGAGCATGATCGCAACTGGGCCCGCCACGTCATCGTCGGTGCGGGCGGCGAGTTCGACGCCGAGCTGGAAGAACTGGCCTTCCGCTGGCGATCGGGACGCATGGCCGACCTCGGCTTCGAGGACTACTACGACGCGCTGGCAATCTATCGCGAGATCGATCCGGCCAGCGTTCGAGCCGGCGATCCGCTGCCGGCACTTTTGTCGGCGACCGCCGTTGACGCCGACACGCTCAGGGTGCCGGGCGCCCTGGCCGAACGCCTGTCCGGACCAGGGCGGTTCGCGCAAGCCATCGCCGGCATCACCGCGCGAAGCGAGCTGACGGCCCTGCACGCGTCCCTGGTGCTGCTGTCGAACCGCGCCCTGTCCGCCGATCGGGTGCAGCCAGGCGACGATGCCGCGGTGACGGCGGTTCTGGCGCGTGTGGCGTGCGCTCTCGATCTCGCGATCGAGTTCGTGGCGCGCGACGATCCCGACAAAGCGACGGCGGTGGTCCGTTCGGTGCCACTGCCGCGGCTTTTTCAGCTGGGCCACACCCTGGTCGCCAAGGTGAAAAAGCTGGCGCTGACGCTGCAAAAGCACGGGCCGTTTGCCGCTCTGCTGCCTCGAATCGATCTGCTCGAGCCTGAAGACGCCGAGATCTTTTCGGCGCTCACGCTGCTGCATCCGATGTTTCCCGGCCAGCTCGACCCGCCGGCCACGGAGGGGCACCGCCCCTTCGCCTCGCTGCACGACCTTGCGACGGCCAGTGCGGCGGTGGAACGAGCCGGCGCGGCCCAGGCACTGCTCCTGGGCCTGGCCGTGACGCCCGCTGACCTCTTGCCCGCCACACTTGAGGCCGCGGGGCTGGAGGACCTGGCGATAGTAGATGCTGCGACCGTGGCGCGAACCGCCCTCGCCCGCGCCCTGCTGAAGCTTGCACCGCCGTTCCGGCCACTCGCTGCGCCCGAGCTTGCGGAGTGGAAGCGACTGATCGGAGAGGCGGCCAGGACGGCCCCGTCGATGCTGCGCTTGGAGGCTCAGCTGGCGGGGCTGGTGGCGACGGCATGGCCCGCCACTTTCCCTGGTAGCCCGGCGGCGCTGACCCAGGTCCAAACGCGATGGTTGGCGGACCTGACCCTGCTGACGCCGGTGCTGTCGGCGACACGGCCGCCGCAACCCAAGCCCCGCCGCCGGGCCGCGAGCCGGGCCGGGTCGGATCATTGACAGCGACAAGGTTCAGCGCACAAGCTAGCCACTGAAGGGTTTAGCTTTGAGAAGACTGGCTTTTTGGGTGGCGCTAGCGGCAGCGCTCCCTGCAGCAACGGCCCCCACCGTCGCCGCGGTGATCGATACCCCCAACGAGACCGCGCGCCGATATCAGGAGCGCGGCCTGACCTATTTCAACCTTGGTCAGTTCGAGGACGCGGTCGCCGAGTTCCGCCTGGCTTACGAGGCCAAGGCCGAGCCTGTCTTCCTGTTCAACATCGGGGAGGCCTACTGGCAGCTCGACGCCAACGACCAGGCCTTGTTCTTCTACCGGCGCTACCTCTCCACCAGCCCGCGAGCGGCCAATCGCGCCCTGGTCGAGGAGCGCATCAAAGGGATCGAGAAACTCGCCACCGACGGGACCCGCGCTCCGGGCGTGGTATCGCCTGACGCCGCTCTGCCTGCGGCTCCGGTTCCTGCCAGCTTGACGGCGATGCCACCCCCGGCGAGAACAGCGCCCACAGGGGTGGGCGGCGCCGGCCGCGAGGCAGATACCTCGTCCCAGGAGCGCTTCTTGTTGCGTCAGTGGTGGTTCTGGGCCGGGGTGGGTGCGGTCGTGGTGAGCGGCGTTGTGACCTTTCTGGTGGTCACCTCTAGCCGCGATGAGCGCGCCCCGCCGAAGTCAGCGCTGGGCAATGGGAGGGTCTTTTGACCCGCCCGAGCGCGGCGGCGCGCCTGGCAGCACCGGCGCTGCTGGCGCTGCTGGCGCTGCCTGCCTGCGACAGGGAAGGAGACACGTTCATCCTGGTCAGAGTCAACCTGCGGTATCGAGCCGTCGAGGGCCAGGTGACGACCCTGCGCGCGACGGTCGAGGATGGCACCCGCAACGCCATGCGGGATTTCAGCCGGCCGAGCCAGGGGCTTATCGCCTTTCCCACCAGCTTCACCATCGAGCTTGGCCGGCAGGTGGTCGGCCCGGTCAAGATCGACGTGCGCGCGCTGAACGCCGCCAGGATGACGCTGGCCCAGGGCGCCGCGGACGTGTCGCTCAAGATCGGCCAGACCAATGAGAGCGAGTTGTGGCTCGACTGCTTCGGCGTCTGTGCAGCCGACGGAGGCAGCGATGGACCGCTCGCTGCTGTCGACGTGGCAGCAAGTGACCTGCCGCCAGGTTGCGGCAATGGTCGCATCGATCCGACAGAGACCTGCGACATCGCCATCCCGGTGGGCCGCCCGGGCGCCTGTCCACCGTTGACCTGCGACGACGGCCTGGCCTGCACGGTCGACGTCAAGACCGGCAGCGGTTGCGCCGTCCGCTGCGGCCACATCGAGATCACCACCTTCATGGCGGGCGACGGCTGCTGTCCGGCCAACAGCAACAACGGGCTGGACCCGGACTGTTCCGCCACATGTGGCAACGGCAGGATCGATTCAGGTGAGACTTGTGACTCTCGTATCGCTGCTGGCAGACCGGGCGTCTGCCCCGTCGCCGACGACTGCGTCGACCGGGATTTCTGCACCACGGACGTGCATATTTCGGCCCATACATGCTCCGCCAGGTGCGTGCACAGCGTGATCACCGAATTCATTGCCGGGGATCGTTGCTGTCCGTCCGGTGCCAGCAACCAGAGCGATCCCGACTGTCCGGTGGTGTGCGGCAACGGCGTGAAAGAAGCCGGCGAGCTGTGCGACCCAGGCATCAAGGCCCCCGGTCCCGGCGCCTGCCCTGCCACCTGCGTCGACAACGATCCATGCACCATCAACACCCGCGACGGGGCGGGCTGCCAGGCAACGTGCAAGTTCGTCCCGATGCGCGATTTCATAAACGGAGATACCTGCTGCCCTCAGGGTGGCAATCGCAACATCGACTCCGATTGCCGCGCGGTGTGCGGCAACGGCGTCGTCGAGGCCGGCGAACTGTGCGACCGGAGCATGGCGGCCGGAACGCCCGGCGCCTGCCTCACCGAGTGTCCTGTCGATAGCACCGGCTGCTTGCCGGCGCGCATCGAGGGCAGCGCGGAGTCTTGCAATGTGCGCTGCCAGACCGTGCCGATCACCACCTGTTCGAAGAACACCAAGGACGGCTGTTGCCCAGCCAACTGCAACGCCGTAGCCACGTCGCCAGGCCATGACGTCGATTGTTCGGCGACCTGTGGCAATGGCACCGTCGAGCCTGGCGAGCTCTGCGACACCGCGACAGCTCAGGGCGGGCGCGGCGCGTGCCCGCTGGTTTGCAACGACGGTGTTTCCTGCACGAGCGACCTGCTGGTCTCGCCAGGTACGTGTAGCGCCCAGTGCCAGTTTCCTGCCATTGTGACCGTCCGGGCCGGTGACGGCTGCTGCCCGCCAGGGGCCAATAACAACCTGGACAGTGACTGCCCCCCGGTGTGCGGCAACGGCGTGGTCGAAGCTGCCCGCGAAACCTGCGACCGAAGCATCGCAGCCGGGATCCCTGGCGCTTGCCCCGTCACCTGTCCGGCGCCCATGGTGTGCATGCGCTTCACGTTTGGCGGGGCCGCGGACGCGTGCACAGCCCGTTGTGCCAGCGCTCTGGTCACATCGTGCGTGGGAGGCGATGGCTGCTGCCCAGCCAGCTGCCACGCCGGCAACGACGCCGACTGCCCTGCGGTATGTGGCAACGGCGTGCTGGAATCAGGTGAAGCGTGTGACCGGGGCATCACCGCCGGCAATCCGGACGCCTGCCCCGCCTCGTGCGATGACGGCAATTCGTGCACCACCGACGCGGCCTCGGGCAGGGTCGAGGACTGCACCCGCCGTTGCACCAGCAACCCTGTGCTGGCGTGTGCGACTGGTGACGGCTGCTGCCCCGCGGGTTGTGCGCCCGACAGCGACAAGGACTGCGCCGCCACTTGCGGCAACGGCGTACTGGAGACTCGCGAGACGTGCGATCCGCCGTCGAACTGCCCGACCATGTGCCCCGACGACGGCGATCCCTGCACCCAGGAGAAACTTACCGGCGCCGCCAACAGGTGCACCGCCGCGTGCTCGGCCATGCCGATCATGGCGTGCACGCGCATCAGCGATCGCTGTTGCCCTACCGGTTGCGACCGCACCAGTGACGCTGATTGCCCCGCGGGCGGCAGCTAGCAGTCAACAGGCGGACCAAGCTTCGCGTGCTGGTCACCTCTACTTGTCGGCTTGACAGCGCCGGCCAGTGAATATACGTCTGGCAGTTCCAAAGCGAGACTGCCGGGCCATACGGGAATACCTCAGGGCCGGGGACGGTTTCGCAGCCCGCACAACCACGAGGTCGCGATGTCCGAGGTCATGATCCAGGTCGAAAACCTCACCAAAGACTACGGGCCGACCCGCGCCGTCGACCGCGTCACCTTCAACGTCCGCAAGGGCGAGGTACTGGGCTTTCTGGGCCC
The DNA here is from genome assembly GCA_031431215.1 of Myxococcales bacterium. Classification (GTDB taxonomy): domain Bacteria; phylum Myxococcota_A; class Polyangia; order Fen-1088; family Fen-1088; genus JANPCZ01. The sequence continues at coordinate 27,159 of JANPCZ010000145.1, read as the reverse complement.
GAACGGGGCCGGCAAGTCCACCACGATGAAGATGTTGACCTGCTTCCTGGCGCCCACCGGGGGCACCGCGAAGGTGGCTGGTTTCGACGTGTTCTCCGACTCGCTGGAGGTGCGGCGCCGCATCGGCTACCTGCCCGAGGACACGCCCATCTACCGCGACATGACCGTGATCGAGTTTCTGCGCTTCGCCGCCGAGATGCGCGGCATGGCCCCCGAGCTACGCGAGAAGCGCATCAAGGAGATTGGCGGCCGGTGCGGTCTTGGCGATGTCGCCGGCAAGCTGGTTGGCGAGCTGTCGAAGGGCTTCCGGCAGCGTGTCGGCCTCGCTCAGGCGATGTTGCACGACCCTGACCTGCTCATTCTGGACGAGCCGACCAGCGGCCTCGACCCGAATCAGATTGTCGAGATCCGGTCGCTCATCAAAGAGGTGGGCAAGGAGAAGACCGTCATCCTGTCGACCCACATCCTGCCGGAGGTGCAGGCCACCTGCAGCCGCATCCTGATCATCAGCGGCGGCAAGCTGGTGGCCGACGGGACCCCGGACGAGTTGCGACACCGCGAAAAGGGCAGCCGCTACCGGGTGGTATTCGAAGCCAACGGGGTCGCACAGGACCAGATCCGGTCGCGTTTGGCCAGCATCGGCGGCGTCACCCGCTGCGAGCAAGGCGCCACCGAGGATGGCGCGCACGCGTTCACCATCGATGCGGCCAGCGCGGACGATCTGCGCAAGCCGCTGTTCCGCGCCGCGGTCGACAACAAGTGGACGCTGCTCGAACTCGTGCGTGAATCGGCCAGCCTGGAAGATGTGTTCCGCAACCTGACCACCGGTGAGGAGACCCGTTCATGAGCGCGACCATGGCCATCGCCAAGCGCGAGGTGCGCACCTACTTCAACAGCCCGGTCGCGTACATCGTCATCACGGTGTTCATGCTGCTGGCGGGCTACCTGTTCTTCAACACCCTGTTCATCGAGAAGCAGGCCGAGATGCGCGGCTACTTCGGCCTCGCGCCGATGCTGTTCTCCTTCATCATCCCGGCCATCACCATGCGACTCATCGCCGAGGAGAAGGCCTCGGGCACCCTGGAACTTCTGATCACGATGCCGGTGCGCGACTGGGAGGTGGTGGTTGGAAAGTTCCTGGCAGCTATGACCTTGCTGGCTGTGCTGCTGGGGCTGACACTGGTCTACGCCTTCACCCTGGCCAGCATCGGCCCCATCGACAAGGGTCCGACCTACGGTGGTTACCTGGGCCTTTACCTGATGGGCGGCGCGTACGTCGGCATCGGCGTCATGGCTTCGTCGTTCTCGCGCAACCAGATCGTGGCTTTCATCGTTTCGTTCGCGATCTGCTTCGCGCTGTACCTGTTCGGCCGCATCGTGCAGATCGTGCCCGAGCAGCTTCAGCCGGTGATCCAGTTCCTGTCTATCGACAACCACTTCGAAAGCATCAGCCGCGGGGTCATCGACTCGCGCGACATCGTCTATTACTTGTCGGTGATGGTTGTCTCGTTGGTCATCGCCACCGTGGCCCTTGAATCGCGCAAGTGGAAGTGACGTCATGAGCGACTCCAAGAAAAAACGCATCTACGCCTCCAACGCCGTGCTTTATGCGGTGTTCGTCATCGGCGCCGTCGTGGTCGTGAACCTGCTGGGCACTCGCGTCTTCGGCCGCATCGATCTGACCGAAAACCACATCTACACCCTGTCGCAGCCGTCCAAAGATCTGGTCAAGAAGCTGCCCGATTACCTGTCGGTCAAGGCGTTTCTGTCCGAGAAGGATTTGCCGCCGCAACTGGCGACCGCGACCCGCTACGTGCGCGATCTCATCGACGAGTACCGCACCAGCTCGAACGGCAAGTTTCGCTGGTCGGCCATCGACCCGACCAACGACAAGAAGCTGGAGGAAGAGGCCACCCGCTGCAAGGTGCAGAAGATCCAGGTGCAGGTTCTCAAGCAGCAGAAGTTCGAGCTGGGCGCCTACTACCTTGGTCTGTGCCTGGAGTATTCGGGCCAGATCGAGTCGATCCCGCAGGTTGCCCAGATCGAAGGCCTCGAGTACCAGATCTCGTCGCTCATCAAGCGCATGACCCAGAAGAAAAAGAAGCTGGCCTTCACGACTGGCCACGGCGAGGCTGATCTTACCCAGGGCTTCCAGTCGCTCAAGGACGACCTGGGCCAGGAGTTCGAGACCACGTCGGTGAATCCGTCGTCGGCCGAGATTGGCGCCGACGTGGACGCGCTCATCATCGGCGGCCCCAAGCAGGCCATCGACGAGAAGGGCCAGAAGGAGATCGACAAGTTCCTCATGGCGGGCAAGGGCGCGGTCATCCTGGCCGACGGCATGGCCATGACCTCGCCGGGCGGTATGGGCATGGGCGAGGCCATGCAGGTCAAGATGGGCCAGCCCAACGACACCGGCCTCGGCCGGATGCTCGAGACGTACGGCTTCAAGATTGGCCAGGACTTCGTGTTCGACAACAAGAACCCGATGCCCGGGCCGATCGAGGTCGGCGGCCGCAAGATGTTGACCAACGCGCCCATGTTCCTGGGTGCCGAGATCGAGAAGGTCAAGGATCTCACCGTCCTCGATGGTGTCAGAGGCGTGGTGTTCCCGTACTCGTCGAGCGTTGAGCTGACCGGCGTGCTGGCGGGGGGCAAGGCGCCTGCGAACGCGAAGCTGTGGAAGCTGGCGTCGTCGTCGAAGGATTCGTGGAAGCACACCGGCTTCTTCATGGTCACCCCCGGCATGAAGTTCGAAGAGTCCAAGGACAAGGGCCCGTTCGCCCTCGGCTACGCGTTCCAGGGCGTGCTCAAGAGCGCATTCGCGCCGGCGACGCCGCCCCCTACCGAATCCACCGCCCAGCCCAACGCGCCGCTGTCGGAGTCGAAGAAGCCGGTGCGTCTGGTCGTGCTCGGCGACTCGGATTTCGCCAACGACGAGTACGTGCAGCTTGCCCGCTTCATGCAGTTCTACGGCGCCGGCGCGCAGCTCCTTTTCAATGCCATCTCGTGGACCGTCGAGGACGAGGCGCTGGTACCTCTGCGGTCGAAGACCCTGAGCCCGCGCCCGATCAAGGTCGCGTCTGATTCGTCGGCGACCATCCTTCAGTGGGCCAACGTTCTGGGCCTGCCGGTTGTCTTCTGCCTCTATGGTGTCGGGCGCTGGCGGATTCGCCGGGCGCGACGCACGGGCCTCAAACTCTAGTCACCTCTCCCAAGTCACTCCGCGAGGTCAACTGCCATGAATCGCAAGACTCTGCTGGCCGGCGGCGTATTCGTCGGCCTGGTTCTAATCACCATCACCGTTCTGCGCTCGCCCGAGAAGGGTGCCCGCACGGGCGCCGCCCCCCGCCCGGTCGCCAAGATCAACGCCGGCGACTTCGATACCGTCGAGATCACCAAAGGTGGCGCCACCACGATCATCAAGAAGGACGGCGCGACCTACAAGGTGACCGCGCCGTTTGCCTATGCCGCTGATCAAGACGGCGCCAAGCAGGCCTTCGAGGCGATCGAAAACCTGGAGTTCGACGGCATCGTCAGCGATCAGAAGGCCAAGCACGACGAGTACGAGGTCGGCGCCTCCAGCGTGCGCGCGGTGGCCAAGAAGGGCGAAAAAGTGCTGGCCGACCTGCGTATCGGCAAGGTGGGCCAGAGCCAGACCATGGTGCGGCCCGAGGGCAAGGACGAGGTCTGGAACGCGATCGGATCGCTCAAGCTCAACTTCGACAAGGACGGCGCCGGCTGGCGCGACAAGTCCATCACCACCTTCGACGAGAAGGACGCCGAGAAGATCGAGATCGTCAGCAAGTCCGGCGGCAAGATCGTGTTGCGCAAGCCGCAGCCCAAGGACGGCGGTCCCACCGATAGCGAGTGGACCGTCGTCGAGTCGAGCGTGAAGATCGACCCCATCGACAAGACCATCGCCCCGGGCATCATCTCGGCGCTGTACTCGTGGAAGACCAACGATTTCGCCGATGGCGCCAAGCCTGAAGACACCGGTCTCGGCGCGCCCGAGCTGACCGTGACGATCGGGCTCAAGGGCGGCAAGAGCAAAACCGTGATGATCGGCAAGAAGAAGGGTGAGGAGGACTTCTACGTGAAGACCTCCGATCTCCCGCAGGTCTTCCTGGTCAAGAAGTACAACCTCGAGCGCATCAACAAGCGCCCGGTTGAATTTCGCGACAAGACCATGTGCAACCTGAACGAGGCCGAGACCGTCGAGGTCGCCGTGAGCCGCGAGAAGGATCCCTTCACCCTGAGCAAGGACGCGAAGAAGACCGGCGACGACGCCTGGAAGCTGGCCAAGCCCAGCGGCGTCACCCTGGATGCGTCCAAGGTGTCCGGTATCGTCGGCGCCTTCAAGGACTGGAAGGCGACCTCGTTCGCCGAGTCCAGCGATCCCAAGACCACCGGCCTCGGCAAGCCTACCGCGACCGTTGTCGCCCGCAGCAACGTGAAGGGATCGGGCTGCACACTGAAGGTGGGCGCCGAGACCTCCGACAAGCAGAACTACTACGTCGAGAAATCTGGTACCGCGGAGGTGTTCGTGGCGCCCAAGTGGTCCGTCGACCGCGTGCTGGTCAAGCTCGACGACCTCAAGAAGAAATGAAAACGGCGGGTCGATCCGGGCAGCATCCTGCCAGAATCGCCCGCCGCATTTCCTGACCCGGGTTCGGACCGGTCAGGACTTCTTGGCGTCCTTCGTGGAGTCCTTCTTGTCGACCTTCACGGTCTTGCCGTGAGAGTCGGCTTGGGCGTTCTTCTTGTGTGCGTCGCACGCGTAGGAGGCGGCCGACACCGAGAACATTCCAGCGACAACGAGGGCGAGTAGCTTCTTCATGAGACTCTCCTTGAGAAAATGGACTGGGAAGAATGATGGCACTCGGCCCGGCTGGATGCCACCCTGTCAGGCGCCCCGAATCGGGTTCTCGGGCACGACAGCTCTTCAGGCGCCTTGCTTGCCCACCCGGCGGCCGATGACCTGATACATCGCCTGGGTCCCGAGCTGGCCCTCGCCATGGGCCTCGCTGTCAGCGAACAGCCCCTGAACCAGGGCGGTTCCATCTAGGGGCAATCCCAGCGGCCGTGCCATGTCCTGGACGATGCGCAGATCCTTCTGCAGCAAGGTGATCATGAAACCCGGTGCGAAGTCACCGCGTGCGATGCGTGGGCCCAGCTTCTCGAGCGCCCACGATCCGCCAGCACCGGGCCCGAGCGCCTCGACCATCACCTGCTGGTCGATACCGCCCAGCCGCGCAAGATGCAGCGCTTCGGTAATGCCCAGCATGTTCATGGCGCACAGGATCTGGTTGCACGCCTTCACGGTCTGGCCGGCGCCCTGCGGGCCACAGTGGGTGATGCGTTTGCCCATGACATCGAAGAGGGGCCGCGCTCGCTCGAGGTCGGCCTTGTCGCCCCCCACCAGGATCGAGAGAGTACCCTCTCGCGCACCGACGTCGCCACCGGTCACCGGCGCGTCCAGGAACGCAATGCCGCGCTCGCGTAGAGCGGTGCCGATGCGTCGCGAAGCCGAGGGCGCAATGGTGCTCATGTCAATGAACAGCGCGCCTGGGCTCGCCCCGTGTGCCGCGCCGGCCGGCCCTAGCAGCACCGCGTCGACGTCGGGCGAATCGGTCACGATGGAGATGACGATCGAGTTTCCTGCGGCCGCCTCCCGAGGCGAGGCTGCCAAGCGGGCGCCCGCGTCGACAAGCGGAGCTGCACGTGCTGCGGTCCGGTTGTAGACCGTGACCGTGTAACCCGCGGCCAAGAGGCGTCGGGCCATCGAGGCGCCCATGATCCCAAGGCCGATGAAACCTACTGACTTTTCCGGATTTGCCATGGCCCGCACCCTAGCTCCGATCACCCACGATCCGGAACCCGAAAATTTCCGGGATCCCGGTTTTTTTTTGGCCGCAGCGTCAGGCGCCTCTACATGTCCAGGTCATCTTGTCGGGGACGCAGGCGCACAGGCGGCTTGTGGCCCCATCGCCCTGCAGGTAGCAGAGCTGTCCACCCATCATGCACGCCACGCCCGCCACGGTCCCGGCCGGGCAGATGAAATTCTGGAGAACCTCAGGCACGCTGGTATCCGTCGAAAGGCAGCCCGCGCAGAAGTACTGACCGGTCTTGCATACGCAGCTCTGCACTCCGGGGCGCACCCCGGTAAGACAGGCCCTCGTGCAATCCCGGGTGCACATGTTCCCGGGCTGGCACCCGTCGGCGTTGCCACGATCGGCGCCCCCGTTCCCCTCACCGTCCCGTCCGCCTTGGCCGCCCGCGCCGGTCATCCCCATCGGCCGTCCACCGAGGCCGCCCGCGCCGGCGGCACCGGTACCGCCAGTGGTGCGTCCCCCGGTGCCCGGGGATCCTCCGCCGGAAGGATTCGGCTGACTGCCACCGCCCCCCTGCCCCAGGCTCCCGCCCGCACCACCGGTCGCGCTAGCGTCGAGGCCGTCTCCGGGCGGCGGAGCATCTTCACCGCTACCACTACCACCACAGCCTTGGCCGACGAGGAAGACTCCAAGTACCCCGCAACCGAGCAGCGTGAGGGCTCGGGGACAAGGACTGGGTGAGACGGCCTCCCGCCGTCTGAGCGAGGCCCCATTCCGCCCTCTGTCGAGGGACCGTCCCACCCAGTTGTGTCGATTTAGGGGGCCGGCAGGAGGGAGCATCATCAAAAAAAACTCATTGTCGACAACGGAAGATACTGATGTCACGAACCTGCGAGTTCCGGATCCGATCGCACCAGGAGCCATACACGGTGAGCTTGAGCGACGAATCGGGATCGAAGGTCCAACCTTCGGTGCGAGTCGGATCGCGTGGCACCCGCCTGCCATCGATCAGCACCGCAACCTTGTCCGGATTCGGCGGCATCGTATACAGAGAAATGTGACACGCCCGAGCCGACACCGCGGCGAAGATATCCTGTAGTTGCTGGCGCAGTTCCGGTTCGTCCTCCGCCGCGTAGTAAAACGGCGCCGTCGCGCGCGCCATGCCGCCAGCCAAGGCCATCTTGTCGAGACAGGTCGTGGTCTTGACGGCGTCCGATACGCCGACGACGTAGGTCTTGATCCGGTTGACGGTCAGGCTGCTGACCTCCGCGAGGGTCCGATCACAACTGGCCTGTGCCGTTCGATCCGCCGGGCAGCTCGGATCCCCATCCGTAATAGCCAGGACGTAACGGTCGGAAACCCCATCGAAGAACCCGAGCAGGCCCCGGGAGCGGCGCAGCGCGTCGTCGGTGGGAGTGATCTCCGAGGTCTCGGCACAGCCAGGCATCGGGCTATCGCAACTCATGTCCCTTTCGATGGCCTGCACCTGGTTGGGCCCCCTGTAAAGGGTGACAATGCCCGCGCAACAGGTCGCAGTGCCGCACGCCGGACGGACGCTCGGAAACTCCTCGTAGCCGATCTGGATAGCGCCCTGGTGGATTCCGATGAGCGTCTTGAGGGCCGCTTGAACCGCCCCGAGCCGGCTGCGATCGCCAAGCTTCGTGTACATCGAGAGGGTCCGATCGACGGAGACGACCAGAACGGCTGACTCGATCCGGAAGCTTGCCTCGGTGAATCCCTCCACGCACATGAGCAACTCGGAGAGTGGCGCGGGAGCGTCGAACCCGGGACGGTCGCCAAGGGCAGCGTCGAAGGCGAAACGCGGACGCTCGAACGCCGTGTCGGGTTCGGCAGACGCATCGCGGAGACTGGTGCCGATTGCGCTGTCCCTGGCGTCGCCGGTCCCGCCCGGGCCACCGTCCACGACGACATTGACTGGGACTGGTAGCGAGAGTTGTTCGGTACAGGCTGCCTGAAGCAACGCCAGCGCCGCGACCCGCAGCATCATCGGCCGAGCTATCGGCTGGCCCGTCATCGGGAAGCGCGGCGCAGGGTCTCTTCGAGGCGCGCGATCTCGGAGCGGCGCTCGCTGCCAGGGTGGCGCCGCAGGAAAGCCTGCGCTTCCTTCAAAGCGGCCTCGTCGTCACCCAGCTTCACCAGGGTCTCGAGGATCGACAGATCCGCCTCGGCGCGCAGCAGGCCGCGCGGGAAGCGCTCACGGTAGCGGTTCCATGTCCTGACCGCGTCGCGCGCCCGCAGCAGGCGATCCCGCTGGACACGCCCCATCTCGTACAGCGCGTTCTCGGCGGTCGGCCCCTGCCCGCGTGCCAGGCTCGCCAGCAGGTCCATCGCCCGCGCCGGGTCACCAGCGGCCAGGGCGGCCTGGGCTTCCTTGAAGGGATCCACAGGCCGCACCGTGGTGGGGCTCGACGCCGGGGCGGGCGCCAGCTGGGGCTGCGGAGCCGACCCTGGCGATGGCGAAACGGTCGCCAGACCAGGCGACACTGCCAGCGACGAGGTTGCCTTTCCTGGCGCTACGTCGGCCAGCGCCAGGCGCGGTCCGACCGGCGCCGCACCCCTGGTACGAAGCCTCGCCCGAGACCGAGAATCACCCGAGCGGCGGGTCGCCCGTGGCCCGCGCGCTTCGGCCTGAACGCCGCTCTGCCAGGAATCATAGGCACCGAGGCGGCGGACCAGGGCACTGCCCCGCCATACCTCGACAACACCCTCGTCGACATCGACGCTGACGTCCTTGCCGGCAAGCACTCGGACATGGAACTTGGTGCCCACCACCGCGATGATGTACCGACCTGCGGCCACGGTGAACTGATCGCCAGGCGGCTGATGCGCGACCTCCCAGCTCACCCGTCCCTGCTCGACCGTTGGGCGATGTCCGGCATCCACGCTCAAGGTAGCGTTGGCGCCCAAATCAGCGGTCGCCCCGCCCTGCAGCCGCACGCGTTTCCGTTCTCCTGCCTGCGTGCGGACAATGGCTGGGCCCACGAGCGCAGTGCCGATCTCGGTCGGTTCGGCAGGCCGGTTTGCAACCGGTGGCGCCGCGGCGAGCGCCGGCGGCTCGACAGTTGCGATGACCTGCGCGCTCCCTGGCGGGTGACCACCGCGAATGACCAGCAACGCCCCGGCCACCCCGGCCAGCAGCACTCCGCTGGTCAGAAGGCCGATCCCGCGGGGCGAAAGACGCCGTGGCAACTCGGCATCTGCCAGACGCGCCCACACCCGTCGGCGTGCAATCTCGTCCCCGCCTCGCAGCCGCGCCTGCTCCAGCGCCTCGCTCAGAGTGGCGGCACCCGGGTCCCCATGTCCGTCCAGCCAGGAATCCCGGCTCATGACGAGCCTCCCACGTGGTTGCCGACTTCCTTGCCGACTTCCTTGCCGGTTTCCTTGCGGGCCATCTTCAGCATCTCGGTGCGTGCGTGACGCAGGCGTGACCAGACCGTGTTTTCTGGGCAGCCCACCACCTGGGAGATCTCGTCCACCCGCAGACCCTCGACTTCGAACAGGACGAACACTGCGCGCTTCTTCGGATGCAAACGCGAAAGCATACGATCCAGGAGATCCACATGCGCGGCCCGCTCGGCCGGATCCGTCAGCGGCGGTGGCGGCGGGTCTCGCAGCGCGAGTGCGCTCAGAACCTCGCGCATCCGGCGGCGACGGCGCATGCGGCCCGCGTGGCGGGCGGCGATCCGGTAAATCCAGGTCGATAGCTGTGCTTCGCCCCGAAACTGCCCGAGGCTGCGGTACACCGCCATGAAGACGTCCTGGGCGGCGTCCTCGCGCTCCTCGATCGGTACCCCTAGAGAGCTGATGAACCTGAACACGCAGGCCGAGTGACGGTCGTACAAAGTCCGCCACGCTCCCCGGTCACCCTGCCGGCAGCGGACCACCAGTTCGCCGTCAGAGACCGACAAGGCGGCGAGGCCGGTCGATTGGGACGATTGGGGATGGAACGACTTGATCACCGCTTCACAGTGTATTAAGGGGCCACACTTCGAGAGTTTCATCAAAAGGAAAAGCCAAGCGCGCCTCCAAAATGAGCGTAGGCCCTGGGCGTACTAAAGGCTACAGCACCCTGACCGCCTAGGAACTCGTAACGGACGATCGCCAGGGTCAGTCCGCCATCAAAGCGCAGGAACCAGGATGGCGACAGCGGCAGCCGAAAGCCCACGACCAGGCCAGCCTCGGGCCCAGGCCGCAGCCACGGCTTCACCATGGTCCCGGCGCGCGCCTCGGCGGTGACAATGTCGAGCCCCACCGTCGGGCCAAGTTCCAGTTCACCAGGTCCGAGCAGTAGCCGCAGTAGCAGTCCCGCGCTCACCGGGAAGCGGCGCAACTCGGCAGTGACGCCATCCGTTACATAGGATCCTCGACCGCTCACTCCTGCCGAAACGACAAGCTTGAGCCGGTCAGCAAGTCCCAGGACTCGTCCGGCTAGCACGCGCAAATGGGCGGCGGCAAGGCCAGGCTCGCCTGGGCGCCAGGAACTACCGACGGACAGATCCCACGCGCGCTCCGGTGGTGTCCCAGAAGGCGCGGCAGGCATCGGCCTTCGGGGCGGGGCTGGGACGGGCCGGGCCCGGACCTCCAACTCCTGCAGGAAGCGCTCGACTATCAGGGCGACGGTGTCGGCCAGGGCGACGCAGTCACCCGGTTTCGCCCCCATGACCGATGCGAGTGAGCGCTCCAGGCGGGGCCGGCCGTCCTGATCCAGCAATGAAAAGGTGGTCATCGCGGTTCCCGTCGCGCTGAACACCAGAAGCAACACCTCGGGCCTCTGCGTATCGGGCGGCACCAGCACCCCGGGCATCCGGGTTGACAGCGCGTCGGCGACCTGCCGCGACGTCGGGCATTCATCCCCGCCGCGTGGCTGCACCGCCACCAGGGCCGCCTGGGTGAGGAGGATGGGCCACACGAGCGCCACTTCGCGATACTACCCGCAAAGTCAGGGCTGCCGACCAAGCACCCGCCAAAGCGGTGCGGTCGTCAGGGACTGGCCATCTCGATCGGAACCGCTGACGTGCGCGGCCGCGCGGTGGCGCGTGCGCGATCCCAGATGCCCTGGGCGTGGGCGCGCATCTCGAAGGCGGCGCTCTCGCGCCCGGTGCGCTCCTCGAAATCGGCATAGGCCGCCAGAGCGCGGCCGAGTTCCAGTTCGGCGCCCGCGGCGCCTAGAAGCTCGACCGCGCGGTCGAAAATCTCGCGCGGCCCGCCTCGATCCGGGTCCCCCGGAGCGCCGTGCGCGACGGCTGTACCCAGTACCCGTAGCGCCGCTCCGGTCAGGGTGGTGGCGCCGATGGCCTCGGCGATTTCCAGTGCCGCTTCGGCGTGAGCGCGAGCGCGCGTACTGTCTCCAGCCAGAACGTGCGCGTCGGCGAGGCCGCGCTCGACCTCGGCGACCAGGCGGCGGGCACCGAATTTTTCGGCTAGCACGCGCGCGTCGCGAAACGCAGCGATGGCATCATCGCAGCGCCCGGCCGCCAGCAGCGTGTCGGCGATCTCGATGTTGATGTGACACTCGTACAGGCGCTCGCCCATCTGACGGGCAAGGCCGCGCGCCTCGTCCAAAGTCTGGAGGGCGTCGGCCAGGTGCCCTGCTTCGCGCGCCAGCGCCCCGAGGTCGATAAGTGTGAACACGATCGCGTGGGGATCCCGGCTGGCGCGCGCAATGGTGAGGGCGCGGTGGAAATGCTCTTCGGCGGCCGCCAGATCGCCTGCGCGCTGCTGGATGAGCCCCATCCACGACAGGGTCAGCGCCTTGCCCTTCTCATCGCCTAGTTCCTCGCGCACGGTGAGCGCACCGCGGTGAAAGGCCGTGGCTTGCTCGGGGTGCCCGCACAGGAAATGCACACGACCGATGTCGTCCAGGGTGGCCGCGATACCGGGGCGATCGGCGGCCAGATCGAACAGCAGATGCGCCAGATCGAGATGTTCGAGGGCACGCGGGTAGTCACCGCACCAGCGATGCAGCCGCCCGATGCGAGCATGCGCGGCGCCGCCCTTGGCCGGCAGATCGAGGCGCCAGGCGATGCGCAGCATCTCGTGAAAATGGCCCAGCGCTTCGCGCACGCGGCCCAGTCGGGTCGCAACGTCGCCCAGGCGGTGGTACGCCTCCATCTTCGCCACGGCGTCGTCGAGATCGAGCAATCGCAGCCCGCGCATGTACAGCGCCCGGGCGCGCTCGTAGCGCAGACGCCGGCGCGCCTCGTCGCCTGCCGCCAGATACGCCGCCCCGGCCCGCCGAGCGTCGCCGCCCTCCTCATACAGAACAGCGACCTGTTCGTGACGCTCGCTCGGGCGTGGCAACGGCGAGCGCGCCTCGATCCACTGTGCAGCGAAGCGCTGCCGGTGGCGTGCCAGTTCGGGGTCACTTGCACTCGCGATGAGCGTGCGTTCTTCGGGGTGGCTCCACGACCACTCGGTCTCGCCCACGATGCTCGACGCCGGCAGCGGCACGACGTGGTCACGCTCGGCCAGCAGTTGCAGCACGCGCCGGACCTCGTCGATGGTTGGGTCGGGCGCGAACACCACCGTCGCGTCGGGCGGTTCGGCGCCCAGGCGTCCGAGAGCGATCACGCCCCCGGCCCAGAACACACCGCCGAACGCCGCTCCGCGGGACAGGATGTCGCGCTCGGCGGGCGACAGAGCTGCCAGCCGCGACTCCGCCAGCGCCTCGGGCGAAAGCTCGGGCGCGTGGGTGACGGCGCGGTCGATGTCGAAGCCCCAGGTGCTCTGGGTCTCGGCGATCAGGATGCCGTGCTGCTGGTAAAGCTGCAGCAGCTGCTCAAGCAGAAAAGGGTTGCCGCCCGATTCGATGGCAGCTCGTTCGCACAAGCCCGACGCAAGCGACGATGCATCGAGCACCGACCGAATGAACAGGTCCATCTCGAGCGCCGACAGCGGGGCAAGTTCGACGCGGACGTGGCTACCCTCGGCGCGGCCCCAGCCAGGACGCCGCACCAGCAACTCGGGCCGCGCGGTCGCCAGCACCACCATCGGGGCTGAACCGAGTTCGGACGCCAGCGCCTCCACGACGTTCAGCGAAGGCTCGTCGGCCAGGTGCAGGTCCTCGATGACCAGGCACAGTGGTTGACGGCGGGCGTCCTCTTCCAGGAAGCGGCCGAGGACGGCGCGCGCAATCTCGGCCTCACGCTCGGGCCGCGACGCGATGGCGTGGCCGAGTGGGCTCTCGGGCAGGTCGAAGCCCAGGAATCTGCCGAGCAAGGCCGCGACCTCGGCGACGCGGCGATCACCGAACACCTGCTGCAGTTCGCTACTGAAGCGTTGCAGGGCGGTGGCGACGTCCATCTCGACGGTGATCCCGAAGCGATCTCGCAGCAAGGCTGCCAGCAGGGCAAAGGGCTCGACCAGCAGACCGTGCTCGCCGACCACCGGCAGCTCGGCGCGCGCCCGCACCACCCGGAACCGGCCCTGGCCGGTCAGCCCGTGCCCCCAGTCCGACACCAGCCGCGTCTTGCCCATCCCGAGCGCACCCACGATCGTCACGAACTGCGGGGCATCGAAACGCAGCGCCCGCTCGGTGGCCGCGTCCAGGGCCCGCCAGACATCTTGCCGACCCACGAAGCCCGGCTGCCGCAGAGACCGCTCTACCCGTGATGGAGCTTCAATCATACCCCCCGTGATAACGGTGTTCCGCGAGAGACGCCAAAAAACACCAGTTTCGCGGGCCGGCGCCCGGCCCGGTCACATGCCGATTATCACGACGCCCCGGGGCGGATCGTCCCTGGGAGCGGGCGGGAAAGGCTCGTCCGCGTCGTCGCTGGACGGCCACGCCTCTTCGGGCAGGGGTAGCTCGATCTGGGGACGCTCGCGCTGGCGGCGCGCCTCTTCTTCACGGCGTCGGATCTGTTCGATGATCCAGGGCTCGAGCATCCAAAATCCCTCTCACCTTATGGATTGCAATACGATGGCCCCCTAGTCAAGAACCAGGATCGATCGAAAGCCTCCAAGGATTCTCGCCCGGCAGGTAGCTGAACTTCGAGATTGAATGATTCCATGACGTTAGGACGGCCAAGTGAAACGATCGATGTCATTCCGGTGCCTCGATTCTCCATACGCCGTCCTCGCGTACAAATCGCACCTGGCGACCCGGTCCGTAGGGCATGGTCGCCTCGTCTTCGTCGTCGAAAATGCGCGCGCTCATGTGCAGGCGCAATTCACCCAGCAGCGCGCGGGCAGTGGCCGCTTCTGGCCCCTGCCAGTAGGCTCGTAGCTTTTCCACGGTGACAGCGGCTCGGTAACGCGCGGGGACCAGACGCAAGAGAACGTCGTAGCGGCCTAGTTCGGCGGCACGCACGAAGGTGCGTAACGCCGCGCGCGGGCGGTCCTGGCCGAACAGCTCGAAAGGTTGGCGGTCCAGGTGCCAGGCGCCGGCCTCGCGCACCACTGGCACCCGATCGCCGTCGCCCAGCACGATCTCGGCGTGGCCGCCCACAGCGGTGGCGTCGTTTCGCAAGCGTTTCGCGCCCGCCAGGTAGTCGGGTCCGGCATCTTCTATCTCCGTGCGGAACTCGTCGAAGCTGACGCGCTTCTTGTAGCTGGCCGACATGAGCGCGTATGCGGCGCGGTGATCCTTGCGCTCGATGGCGGCGCCGAACCCAGCCAGGGCATCACCCGGCAGCGGCCCCTGGTGCGCGCAGGTGACCATGGCAAGCACGACCGCCATCATGGCAATCACCTTCACCGGAGGTCCTTGGCGACGCCTGCGTCCTGCGCTGGTGCGGACACAGCGCGAGACACGTGCACAACGTAGCGGCGATCGAGATTGCGGCCGCTGTCGGCGCGCACGACAACGAAGAAGCCGGCACCCGCGGCGCCCGGGTGCACGGACGTGGTGATGGTGGCAGGCGACGCCGGGACGCGGACGCGCCCAAGTTCGATCCTGCGGCGACCGCGGGTGGTGGCGATGCGCTTGCCGGCGCCATCATGCACGGCCAGCGAGGCGACCACGCCGTCGGCACCCTGAAGGGACACGCTCACGCTGACATCGTCGCCCACGCCAGAGATCGGGATCCAGAACCAGTCCTCGTCGCGGCTCCACCCGAAATAGCCGGCCGCCTCGGGTTCACGCTCGAGCGATGGAAGCTCCGTCGCCGACGCGGCCGCGCCGTTGGGCTCGCGCTCGTCACCACCTTCAAGCCGCAGCCAGCGAGTCACCAGGCGGTAGTCGAACTGGGCAGCGCCTGCGTCGGTCTTGTGCCCGTCGCCCGCCACGCGCAGGAAGTATGCGCGCGTGGCGATGACTTCGATGTTGGGCAGTCCATTGCGCTCTCCGGGAGCGGCGGTGGCCGTGGCCAGAGCGCGGCCGGCCTCGTCTTCCAGTACGAGGGTGGTGGCAAGGCCAGGCGACACCCGCAGGTCGACCAGCAGACGCACGGTGGCCTCGTGGCGAGCGCCTTCGCCGCCATCGGCGGGTACCACGGGCGCCGGCACGGCGGCAGCGCCGGTCAGCTTGTAGATGTCGAGGTCGCGCGCACCCCCAGTGGGCGGAAGCGAGCCCCGTATGCCACGCGCGACGCCGATGCCGCCGGATGCGATAAGGGTGGCACTGGCACGCTCGTTGTTGGGCTCGTTCTCGGCGACAAAGGGCACGCCGCGTTCCTCGTCGGGGCCGGGCGCGGCCAGCACCACGGCCGGCGCACCGCCGCTTGGGGCCAGGCGCTGCCGCCGACAAGCGGGCGTCGCCAGGGCGGCCAGCGCTAGGGCGCAGCACCCAAGCAACGTCGTGGGCGCTGCCGCTCGCACTGCCGCCCTACCCCGTGGGCCGCGGCTGGATGCTCGCCAGAAACTCGGCTTCGGCCACCAGCACGTCAGCGACCTTCGCTTCGCCACGTAGCTTCCACACCACGCCGCCCTTGCGCAGCGGCGTCACCTCGATGCGCAGGGTGTCGCCCGGCACGACTGGCTTGCGAAACTTCGCCTTGTCGATGGCCATGAAATAGATGATCTGCTTGCTCGGATCGAAGCTGGTGAAGCGCGCGGCGAACAGCGCCCCGGCCTGCGCCATGGCCTCGATAATGAGCACGCCCGGCATGACCGGGTGACCGGGGAAATGCCCCTGAAAATGCGGCTCATTGCGGCTGACCATCTTGCGCGCGATCAGACGCTCGTCGTCGACGTGCTCGACGTGGTCGATCAACAGGAACGGATAGCGGTGCGGAAGGATCGACTCGATGGTGCGGATGTCCATCTCCATCGACTTGGCCTGGCTACTTCTTGGCCTTGGGCGCCGCTGCGGGGGCGGCCGGCTTCTTGGTAGCGACGCCACCGTCGTTGCCCTCGCCGGCGCTGTAGCGGCGGATGAGCTCGTTGGTCAGATCGAGGTGGGGCTTGGCGAACATCAGGCCCGAACGGCTGCGCTCGAACACCATCGCAAGGTTCTCGGTGGTGGCGATCTTGGACACGATGCGGTTCATACGCTCGACGATCTTGCCGAGGAACTCTTGTTCCTTCTGCGCCAGATCCTGCTGATGGCGGACGTAAGCCTGCTGCACTTTCTGAAGATTCTGCTGCAGCTCGGCTTCTTTCTGGCGCACGGCCTCGGCTGGCAGCAGGGTTCGCTTCTTCTCAAGATCCTCGAAGGCTTTCTTGAGCTCGGCCTGCTGCTCGTCGATCTCCTTCTGCTTCTGGTCGAGGTTCTTCTTGAGCTCGGCGCGCGCCTTGCGGCCGTCGTCGGTCTCGCCGAGCGCCCGTTCCATGTCGACGAACCCCAGCTTCGTGTCCTCCGCGAATGCCGGGGGCGCGGTTGCAAGCAAGAGGGTAGCGACCAGAAGCGAACGCATCGTCATGACGTCTCCGTGGGCCAGTTGAAGGCCCGTCAATAGCACGAGCCTGACGGGCGAGCTACTTACAGATCACTGCCAATCGTGAACTCGAACACGACGGACTGCTCGCCCGGCAGTGTGTAGAACGGGAAGCCCCACTCGAAGCGCAGTGGGCCGATGGGCGAGAACCAGCGAAAGCCGAAACCCCAGCTTGTCCGCAGCGTGGTCAAGTCGAGCACGTTGCGACACGGATCCACGGACGCGTGGGCGGCGAACGGGCGCAGGCGGCAGTACTGATTTTCGAGGTTGTAGGCGTTACCGGCGTCGGTGAACACGACGCCGCGAATGCCCACCTTCTCAAAAATGGGGAACTCCACTTCGGCCTTGCCCACCACCGACATGTTGCCGCCGACCGGGTAGCTCTGTAGTTGTGCGTCCGGCGCCTGGTCGAACGGCGCGCGGATCTGCGGGCCCAGCGACAAAGGCTGGAAGCCGCGAATGTCATAGATGCCACCGACGAAGTAGCGCTCGGCGATGGGCACGCCCTGCTTATCGCGGCTCGACACCAGTCCGACGTCCAGCTTGAGGCGCAGCACCAGCGGCCCCAGGATGGGATAAAAATAACGAACCACGCCCTCGTAGCGCGTGTACTGAGCTTCGGACAGCAGGTACTTGTCCGCGACCTCGATCGAGAAAGTGTTCTGCCAGCCACTGTGCGGGAACAGGCGGTTGTCGCGGGTGTCGTGCGACAGCGACACGCGCGTCGATGATGCGATGCCCGAGCGCAGCAGATTAGCAAGCGACCCGGGCGGCAGCGGACTGCTCTGACCACCTGAGAACAGCCGGCCGCGTCCGCCCGGCCGCACGCTGACGTCCTGGAGCGTGTACGTCAGGTACAGGCGCAGGTTGTCCATCAACATGTAGCCCCAGGTCAGGCTCGAGCCGGTGGCGCGGCGATCGAACGATCGGTAGTAGCGAAGCTGGTTGAAGATGTTGAAGCCGAAGGTCCAGTTGGTGTCGAGGAAGTACGGTTCCTCGAATTGCAGCATGAACAGCTGGCGGAAGCCCGACACCTGCGCCTGTAGCTGCAAGAGCTGGCCGCGCCCAAACAGGTTGTTCTGCGAGATCTGCGCCTGCACGATGAACGACTCGACCGATGAGAAGCCGGCGCCGATCTGGAAGGCCCCGGTCTGGCGCTCGCCGACCTCGACGTTGAGCTCCATTTGATCGTCGCTGCTCGAACGCTTCTGCGATACGTCGACCCGGTCGAAGAAGCCGAGCTGGTTGGCGCGGCGTTTCGAGTAATCGATGCGTGACTGGTTGTACAGATCGCCCTCGGCGATGCGCAACTCGCGCCTGATCACCTTGTCGCGGGTCTTGGTATTGCCGCGGATGTTGATGCGATCGATGTAGACCAGCGCGCCCTTCTGGACCTCGTAGATGACGTCGACGATGCGATTCTTCTCGTCGACCAGCGTGTTGGGCACCGTGTTCGGGTAGGCGTAGCCGCGATCGCGGTAGAAGTCGGTCAGGCCCTGCACGTCCTGAGTGAGCTTCGAGCGGTTGAACACATCGCCCGGCTTGGCGCCGAAGCGGCTGAGGTAGAACTCTTTCGATTCAAGCAGGTCGCCGTGCACGTCGATCTTGCCGACCCGGTACTGCTGGCCTTCCTCGACAGACAGAGTGATGTAGAGCGAGCGCCGGTCGGGCGACAGCTCAAGCTGCGGCTCGCCCAGCTTCACGTTCACGAAGCCGCGATCCCAGTAGTACGATTGCACCAGCAGCAGATCGCGCTGGAACACGTCCTCGCGGTAGGTGCCCGACGAGGTCACGAGCGAGAACAGATCGCCCTCCTGGGTCAACATCACGCCGCGCAGATCGTCGTCGCTGGCGCCGTGGTTGCCGACAAAGTTGACCCGACGAACCTCGACCTTGGCGTTCTCGCGGATGCGGAAATAGACGTCCACGTCACTGGCCGAGTCGCGGCGCAGCTCATAGTTGACCTCGGCCATGTAGTAGCCGCGCTGGATGTACTGCTCGCGGATCTTGTCGACGTTCTTCTTGATCTTGGCCAGGTCGAGGATCTGCTCCTTCTTGATGTCGAGCACCTCGTTGATCTTGGACAGGCCAAGCTCTTCATGGCCGGTCACGTAGATCTTGCGGATCGAGGGCTTCTCCTTGAGCACGAACACGACCACCAGTCCCTGCGGCGTCGATGTCGACTCGACCTGCACGTCCTCGAAGAAGCCCATCTTCCAGATGCTGCGCACATCGTCGCGAAGCATGTCCTGGGTCAGGTTGGCGCCGGCCTGGGTGCGCATGTTGACCCGCAGCGCATCGTCCTCGACCTTGCGGTTGCCGCGAAAATGCACGCGCACGATCTGCAAGGAGAGCGCGTCCGGTTTGGGTGCGGAGGTTGGTGCCGCCGCGGGTGGCTCGGCGGCTGGCACGGGCTGCGCGTCGGCGGCCGGCTGAGCGCCGGCGGGGCCGAGCGGCAACGCCATGAACAGCGCCACCAGCACAGCCGAGCGGATGCTCATGCGAGTTCCCGATTCGGTCATCCGACGTCTTCGACGATCTGGCCGTCCACCATGCGCAGCCGGCGCTGGGTCTTCCCGGCCAGCTCATCATTGTGAGTGACCAGCAGCAAGGTCATGCCGAGCTCCCGGTTGAGTTCTGCGAACAGGTCGTGCATCTGGCTGCCGGTCTTGGTGTCGAGGTTGCCCGTGGGCTCATCGCCCAGCAGCAAGCGAGGCGATAACACCAGGGCCCGCGCCAGCGCCACCCGCTGCTGCTCCCCGCCCGACAGTTCACCCGGCCGGTGGCGCAACCGCTCGGCCAATCCGACCCGCACCAACATCGCCTCGGCCATGGCGGCACACTGGCGCCGTGGCAAACGATGGATGAGACCGGGCATCATGGCGTTCTCTAGCGCGGTGAACTCCGGCAGCAGGTGGTGGAACTGGAACACCAGGCCGATATGCCGGTTGCGGAACGTTGCCAGCTGGGCGGGCGAGAAGGCGGTGACGTCGACGCCATCGAACATGATCTGCCCCTCGCTGGGGGCGTCCAGCGTGGCGAGCAGATGCAGCAGGGTCGACTTGCCCACGCCCGATGCGCCCACCACCGAGACCATCTCGCCGGGCTGAAGGTCAAGGTCGATGCCTCGGAGCACCGGCAGCACGCGGCCGCCGTGGTGAAAGATCTTCGTGAGTCCGCGCACCTGCACGTGAGCACCACCGGGGCTCATCGCCATCCGCGGATCGACCGTCGATGACGCTGCGGACGCAGTCGCTGGGCTGCCGGGGCGATCCATCGGGTTAGGCACCGTATCGGCGGCGTCCGCGCGTGTCAATGAAGCCCAGGGTGCATCCTGCGTGGTTACTCGTAGCGCAGCCCGCGCACCGGGCGCAGGCGCGCCGCCAGCATCGCGGGATAGAGCGTGGCGAGCGAACACAGCACCAGCGCCATCAGCGCGACAATGCCGATCTCGCTGCCACGGGTGACCACTGGCAAATTGCTGATGTAGTAGACGTCGGTCGGCAGCGACAGACCGAAGCGTTCGATGAGCCGGCACAGGGCGAAGCCGATGCTCACGCCGGCGCCCATGCCGATGAGGCCGATGTAGAGGCCCTCGGCGATGAAGATGCGCAGGATGGCGCCGTCGCGCGCGCCCATTGACTTCAGGATCGCGATCTCGCGGCCCTTTTCGGTGACCATCATGATGAGGTTGGAGATGATCGAGAACGACGCCACCAGCGCGATGAACGCCAGCGCGATGAAGAAGGCGATCTTCTCCAGGCGCAGGGCCATGAACAGCGACTTGTTCAACTCTTCCCACGATCGCGCCTGGTAGCGCGGCCCAAGCAGAGCCGTGGCCGCGGCCGCGACCGCGGTGGCTTCCTCGGGGGTGCGGGCGCGGATGTCGATGCCGCTGACCTCGCCGGGCATGTTCATGAATTTCTGGGCCTCGTCGAGCGCGATGTACGCCAGCTTCGAATCGAACTCGTACATGCCGCTGTAGAAATGGCCCGACACGCGAAAGTCGCGCGTCTTCACCGTCGGCCCCGATGGGCTCACCCCGCACAGCGGGCAAATGACCTCGACCCTGCTGCCCATGAACAGGCGCAGCATGCGCGCGTACAGCTCCTCGCCCAGGATGATGGTCGGCAACACATCCTCGTCCTTCTCCCAGCGGCTGCGCGTCGCCAGCATCACCCGGCGCGGCTCGGCCAGATCGCTGACGTCGCCTTCGCGCAACGTTGGCTTGCCCAGATCGAGCACGCGCGCTGCCGACTTCGGATCGATGCCGCGCACGACGATGCCCGCCGGGGTGACGCCGCCACGGACAATCACCTCGGCCTCCAGAAACGGCGTCACCGCCACCACACCCGGCAACCCGAGCAGCTGCTTCTGCACAACATCGGCGTCGGTGAAGGGCTGGTCATCGGCCGGGGTCACCACCACGTCGGCCTTGGCGCCGCGGATCTTGGTCTTGAGGTCCATCTCGAAGCCCGACATCACCGACAGCACCACGATGGGGCCAGCGGTGCCGACGAACACGCCGAGGATCGGAATGGCGGTGAACACCGTGAAGTTGGCGAACAGGATCCCGACCAGGGTCAGGAACACACCGGTGCCGATGACGACCAGCCCCAAAAGCCGCAGATTCGCGACCAGCAACGTCTGGCGCGTCGGAAAAAACGATGGAGTGGCCGGGCGCGCCCGCTGCGCCAGATACAGCGACACGCCGAACAGAAGGCCGCCTACCACCAGCACCGCGATGCCGACCCACAAAAGCCAGCGCACGCGACGCTCGGGATCGCGCAGGTGGCGCCAGGCCACGAACCACTCGAAGCCGGGGCCCAGGGGGCCGGTTGCGGTCATTCCGGCCTCATGAGCGGAAACAGGATCACGTCACGGATGGACGGCTGATCGGTGAGCAGCATGACCAGGCGGTCGATGCCGATGCCCTCCCCGGCGGTCGGTGGCATCCCGTACTCGAGCGCGCGGCAGTAGTCCTCGTCGTAGTCCATGGTCTCGGCGGCGCCCTTGGCCTTGGCGGCGACCTGGCGCGCGAAGCGGTCGCGCTGGTCGGCGGGATCATTCAGCTCGGAGAATGCGTTGGCGTGTTCGCGGCCAACGATGAACAGCTCGAAGCGATCGACCCGGGACGGATCGGCGTCGTTGCGCCGGGACAGCGGCGACGTCTCGGCCGGATAATCCGTGACGAACACCGGACGATCGGCGGGCAACGCCAGCTCGCCGCCGTGGTCGAACAGGGCCCCCACCCGCTCGCCGTGTCCGTCGCATTTGCCCAGCACCGCACCCAGTTCATCCTTGCGGCCAGCGAGGCCCGCCGCCTCGATCCACGCCAACAGCGCCTGATCGTCATCGAGCATCGCGCGATCGAGTCCACCCGGCAGGTGCCCGGTGTGCGACGCCATCACGATGGCGTCCTTGAGCGGGATGCGCGGCCATGGTGGCGCCAGATCCACGCGCTGGCCCTGGTACGTGATCTGCGCGCCGCCCGCCACCTCGCCGGCCAAACCGACGACCATCTCCTCGGTCAGGCCCATCAGGTCCTGGTAGGTGGCGTAGGCCTGATAGAACTCGAGCATCGTGAACTCGGGGTTGTGCTTGCGCGACAGCCCCTCGTTGCGGAAGTTGCGACCGATCTCGTAGACCCGATCGAAGCCGCCTACCACCAGTCGCTTGAGGTACAGCTCGGGCGCGATGCGCAGGGTGATGTCGAGCCCGAGGGCGTTGTGATGGGTCTGGAAGGGCCGCGCCGCGGCTCCGCCCAGCACGGTGTGCAACGTCGGCGTCTCGACCTCGAGGAACCCGCGCGCGTCGAGAAACCGACGCATGGAACGCACGATGGCGGTGCGCTTGACGAAGACCTCGCGCACCTCGCTGCTGGCGATGAGGTCGAGGTAGCGTTGCCGGTAGCGGATCTCGACGTCGGACAGGCCGTGCCACTTCTCGGGCAAGGGCCGGGTCGCCTTGGTCAGCACCTGCAGCGACTCGGCCATGATGGTCAGCTCGCCGGTGCGGGTGAACATGGCCGGCCCGGTGACACCCATGAAATCGCCGCGCTCTAACTTGCGAAAGATGTCGTACTCGACGTCGCCGAGCTTGTCCTTGCGCAGGTACACCTGAATCTCTCCGGTGTGGTCGCGCAGCTTGACGAAGGCGATCTTGCCGTGGCTGCGGTGAGCGACGATGCGTCCGGCGACGCGAAACCGATCCTCCGACAGCAACTCGGGCTCGCCGCCCTTGACTTGCGGCTCGGGCGGCGGCGGCGGCGCGGTGGGAAATAGCTGGTTGATGGCCCCGGCGGTGTGGGACGGCGAGAACCCGTTCGCGTAGGGGTTGCGGCCGGCAGCGCGCAGCTCGGCCACCTTGCGTTCGCGCTCAGCAATCAAGTCTTTTTCGTCAGACATCTTACGGTTCCATCTCGGCAATCCACGTTTCATCCACAGGCAACAGTCGGGTAACCAACTGAAACACTGCGGATCTTCTGCCGCCGTCCACAGGTCCTGGAAGGTCACACACAGTTCAAACCTCGTCCTCGGCGGATGGCCTTTGGCTGACCGGGATGGCCGACGGATCACCCGCCAGCACGAGCAGCCACGCAACCATGAACTGATCGAGATCGCCGTCGAGCACGGCGTCGACGTTGCTTACCTTCTTATCCATCCGATGGTCGGACACCAGCCGGTACGGCGCCAGAACATAGGACCTTATCTGGCTGCCCCACTCGATGGCCTTCTTGGCGGCGTGGATACCGCCCATTTTCTCTTCCATCTTCTTCTGTTCAACCTCGAACAGCTTGGAACGCAGGATGCGCATCGCGGTCGCACGATTCTTGTGCTGCGAACGCTCGGACTGGCAGTGCACGGCGATGCCGGTGGGCACGTGGGTGATGCGAATGGCGGACTCGGTCTTGTTGACGTGCTGGCCGCCGGCCCCGCCCGAGCGCATGGTGTCGACCCGCAGGTCCTTCTCGTCAATCTCGACCTTCACGGTCTCATCGATGTCGGGGTACACAAACACGCTGGCGAATGAAGTCTGGCGGCGGGCATTGCCGTCGAACGGTGAGATGCGCACCAGGCGGTGCACACCCGCCTCCGCGCGCAGGTAACCATACGCCCACTCGCCGTTGATGGCGATGGTGCAGCCCTTGATCCCGGCCTCGTCGCCGGGCTGGTAGTCCAGCATCTCGGTGCTGAAACCACGGCGCTGGGCCCAGCGCGTGTACATGCGTAACAGCATCTCGGCCCAGTCCTGCGCGTCGGTGCCGCCAGCGCCTGAATTGATCGAAAGCAGCGCGCCCTCGCGGTCGTACGGTCCCGACAGCATGCGCGCGAACTCGATCTTGCTGACCAGGTCCTCGGACTTGGCCAGCGTGTCGGCGGCCTCCTGGGCGGTGGCCTCGTCGCGGGCTTCCTCTGCCAGATCGATCAGTACCCGCGCGTCGTCCAGCTGGCGCAGCTGCTCTTCGAAGCCATCGACCGACTGCTTGAGCCGAGCGACTTCCTTGAGGGTCGACTGCGCCCTCTCGTTGTCGTTCCAGAATTCGGGCACCGACGCCTTGACGTCGAGCTCGGCAATTTTCAGTTTCTTGCCGTCGACGTCAAAGATGCCCCCGGAGCGCGTCGAGGCGGCCTTCCAGCTTCGCCACACGGTCTCGCAGGGGCCCGATTTCCATGCGCGGACACTACCCGCTGCGCAGGGAATCGCGCAAGTAGTTCTCCTTGAGCCGGGTGTACTTTGCGGCGAGCGCCCGATGCATCGCCTCGTCGTCGGCGGTCAGGGTCCGCACCACGCGAGCCGGCGAGCCCACCACCAGGCTACGCGGCGGGACCACCGTGCCCGAAGTGACCAGCGCACCCGCGGCCACCAGCGAGCCTCCGCCGATGACAGCCTCGTCCAGGATGGTCGCTTGCATGCCGATGAGGCAACCATCCTCGATCCGGCAGCCATGCAACATCGAGCGGTGGCCCACCACGGTCTCCTGGCCCACGCTGCACGGACTTCGATCGCCCACGTGGATGACGGCGCCATCCTGGATGTTCGAGCCGGCGCCGACGGTGACCGGCGCCAGGTCGCCCCGCAGAACAGCGTTCCACCACACTGATACCTGGTCACCCAGACGCACGTCGCCGACCACCGCCGCACCCGGGGCAAGCAGCACACCCGCCCCAAGCGTGGGCACCAGGTCGAGGTAACGATCGATGAGCGCGCGCGGGAAGTGACTGCGCAACACCGCGAGGCGCGCGTCCAGGACTGCGGCGTCCGCGTGTGGACCGGCGACCACCGAAACTGATGTCGTGCTGGTGGCCACAGGTTCATCTAAGACGGAAATATGCAGAGCGTAAAGCGCGGATCGCAGTCGGAGTATTGACCAACTGGCCCAAATCCCCATATAGCTAGGCACCCAAGCGGCGGCCGGATCATCGGCTCGCCGTTCAGCAGCATTCCTCCCAGCTAGAAGGGTTCTACGATGGCAAACGAAAAGCGCCTCCTGTGGGCCGGCTTCATGGCCATTCTCGCCGCCGGTGCGGGCTTCGCCTTGCGCGGCGGCATCTTCGACAACTGGGGCGCCGAGTTCGGCTTCACCGGCGGTCAGCTTGGTGCCATCGGCGGCGCGGGCTTCACCGGCTTCTGCTTCGGCATCATCATCGGCGGCATCCTGGCTGACCGGCTGGGGTACGGCAAGCTGGTGGCGGCCGCGTTTGCTCTGCACGTGCTGTCGGCGGTGGTGACGTTCACCGCCTCCGGATCCGGGGCGTACAACGCGCTCTTCTGGGGCATGTTCCTGTTCGCGCTGGCCAACGGCACCCTCGAAGCGGTGGCCAATCCTCTGGTTGCGACGCTGTTTCCGCACAACCGTACCCACTACCTGAACATCCTGCACGCCAGCTGGCCGCTGGGCATGATCTTCGGCGGCGTGGTCGGCTGGATCCTGGACGATCAGCTCAAGGTGCACTGGAAGTACCAGCTCGCGCTCTACCTGGTCCCGACCATCGCCTACGGTGTCATGTTCCTCGGCCAGAAGATGCCCAAGTCCGAGGCATCCGAGAAGGGGCTGAGCATGTCCCAGATGTTCAAGGACGTCGGCCTGCTGGGCGGCGCGGTGGCCTGCTTCCTGCTTGCCATGTTCTTCGGTGGCGTGCTCGGCAACTTCATGCCGGCCGACACCGCCAGCATCCTCGGCTACGTGGTGGGCGGCGCGCTCCTGCTCTGCATCGGGGTACTGACCAAGTTCTCGATGGGCTCGGTGCTGCTGTTCGTGCTGTTCATCGCGCACGCGATGGTCGGCGCGGTTGAACTTGGCACCGACGGCTGGATCCAGAACATCACGGGCAACATCCTCAGCTCGCAGGAAGGCAAGTTCCTGTTCGTGTTCACCTCGCTCATCATGTTCGGGCTGCGCTTCACCGCGCACTTCATCGAGAAGAAGCTCAAGCTGTCTCCGGTTGGCATCCTCCTACTGTGCGCGGCGCTGGCGTGCGTGGGCCTCAATTTGACCAGCATGGTGACCTCGTTCGGCGTCGCGATGCTGGCGCTCACGGTGTACGCGTTTGGCAAGACGTTCTTCTGGCCGACCATGCTGGCGGTGGTGTCGGACCGCTTCCCGCGCACCGGAGCTGTCGCCATCAGCATCATGGGCGGCATCGGCATGATGTCCGCGGGGCTCATCGGCTCGGCGGGCCTAGGCTATGCCAAAGATCGTTTCGCCGGCGAGGAACTCAAGAAATCCGACTCGGCCCTGTACGAGCAGGTCAAGTCCGCTCAGCCATCGAAGTTCCTGTTCTTCGAGCCTGCCAACGCCATCGACGGCAAGAAGCTCGGTGAGGTCAAGGCCAAGGACAAGGACAAGCGCTCGCCGCAGGACAATGTGATTGGCGAGGCCGATATCAAGGGCGACCGCCGCACTCTGGTCGCTGACTCGTTCATCCCGGCGACCATGGCGCTGATCTTCCTGCTGATACTGCTCTATTTCCGCTCGATCGGCGGCTACAAGGCCGTCACCATCGACCACAAATAATCACGTAGTCGTTAAGGCGCGCGGGCTGCCGCCCGACGTCCGATCCGGTAACCGTGAAACGGAAGGCCGTGACGATGGCCGATGCGGTCGCGACGGATCGCGCTGTCTTGTCGATCTCTCAGGTCACTCCTTGAAACCAGCCTCGGTGTTAGAGCGCTTGATCTTGGCTTCGTCAATGCTGCCAGGCTTCCAGTCGCGCGCCATCTTCACATCGGCATCGACGTCCTGAGTTTGCTTCGGAAGGTCCACCAAGCCCGCGCGGTTGTAGAGGATCGGCTGGACGTATTGGCGTGTGTAGGTGGTGGCGTAATCCTTCCAGTGATTCAGCGCCGCGTTGAGATGCTGCACGGCGGAGGCTTGCTGTTTGACATCGCCGCTCTTGTCAAAGAGCGCGAGATCGCACGCGCCGCGAATCTTCCTTGAATAGTAGAGCCCGAGTTGCGCCATGGCTTCGATGTCGCCAAGAGTG
>JANPCZ010000144.1:0-13573 GCA_031431215.1 Myxococcales bacterium | reverse complement strand
CGGCGGATGCGCGCGCCAGGTGCGCTTGCATGGGCGCGGTGAAGGCATCGAAGGTGGAAACATCCTCGACGATCTCTTGGCGGTCGGCTGGCCGCAGCGGCTGGAAGTTGGAGGTGAACACCGCGGGCTCCGCCATGTCGGCTTCGGTCTGCTTGTCGAAGCCGGGGTGGACGGCGTCGTCCGGGCGCTGGAACAAACGCCACTCGCAGTTTTCCGCCAGCTTCAGGCTGGGGTGTGCGTCGAAGGATCGTGGTAGTCCCAGCAGCTTCGCCGCCGGTACGACGATGGACGCTGTGATGTCATCCTCCATCTGCACCTTGTCGGCGGCGACGAAATCCTGGCGCAGCTTGAAGGTGCGCCACGCGCCGTCCTGCTGCAACCCGACCCGCATGTAGCTGCCGACCAGGCGGCGCCCGTTGAACTTCAGTTCATGCCCAGGCTCGCCGTTGACGATGTCGACGCCGAAGTGCGCCCGCCAGTCGCCCTGCCAGTCGGGTAAGGAGAAGCGCTTGATGATGAACACCAGCGCGCGCACATGGTTGGGGATGCGGCGCAGCCACTCATTGTAGGCGGGGGTGAAATCGGTCTGGTTGGGGGTCAGAAGCTTGATCACCGAGCCCAGCGTGCGCTCGGGCGACAACACCCTGCGCGAGGTGGACTTGCCCTTGCCCCGCCCGGGCAGGAAACGATCGCTGTAGCTGGCAGTGAAGATCTCGTCGACCAGCGCCATGTCTTCGGCGAAGTTCCTGACGTAGATGGGGCCGAACAGCACGGCGTCGACGCTGCTCTTGCTGATTTCAGACTTGCCGCCGCCCGACACAGTGCACGGCTTGTGGCAGAACGTGCCTTCGGGTGCGGTGCGGATGAGCCGCCAGCTGGGCGCGGCCGGGTGCTTCTCCATGCGCAGCTTGTGACCGCTCGGGTACAAGTAGACGTGGCCGGGCAGGAGGCGCAGGTGGCGTTGCTCGCCCCGGGCGACCCAGCGGATGTCCTGCCGGGATAGATCGATGTCGGCGTCCTCGGGCAGATAGTGGATGGTCGCGAATCTGCGATCGGTCGCGTAGCCAGTCTCGTCGACGGTGATCGCTTCGCCGAGCAACTGCGTGACTTCCGAGAAGCGGTGCTCCGACGCTGGCAGGAACTGAGTGTCCGGCGCAAAACGATCGCCGATGCTCCACGCAGCGAAAGCCAGCGTGCCGCCGGCGTGCTCTTCTTCGGCCAGGCCGTACAGGTTGGCGGCGAAGCTAATCTGCGTCTTCACTTCCTTCTTGCAGTAGCCGAAGTAGTTGTCGGCCAGGATGGTCACCATCACGCCGTCGATGTCGCGTGCGGTGATCTTGAACGGCTTGCCGTCGTTGTAGAGCTCATCTTCGCGCGCCCAGCACATGCCGCTCGTGCGCTGTGCCGGGCTGGCGGCGTCGACGTGCGGCAGGCCGACGTCGCGCTTGCGCAGACGGGGCAGGTGCGGCGCCACGATCACGCAACCGCTGTGGCCGGTGAAATGATCGACGTCGAGTCCCGCGTCGTTCTCGGGCAGATCGGGATCGCCGGCGTTGCCGAAGACGCTCTCGACGAAGTCCAGGTTCGACGCCAGGCCGCCGGGCGCGAAAAATCGGATCTCCATGCGCCGCTCGGGCCAAACGCCGGGCACCGCCGGGCACACCAGGGGCCGCAGCAGCAGCGACAGCATGGTCGCAACCGGTGCGTCCCAGCCGGTCGCGAACGGCAGGCGCATCAATTCAGCGGGTGGCGACAGCGCCTCGCGCAGCAAGAGCGCGAACGTGCGCAGTGGTACGGCCACCTTGTCGGCGGGGATCGGCAGACCGCCCTCGGCGACGTGGAACACGCCCGCAGTGGTGCGTTTATCGTTGGTCGGGTTGTGTAGGACGCCCTGGCCGGTGCGGTAGCTCGACACGTACTGGTTGTGGAACTCGTCTTTGCCCATGGGAAACGACAGCTCGCGTGCCAGACCGTGGCGGTCGAGGATCAAGGTGGTATGGGGCAGGCGGACGCGCTCGGGCAGATCGAGTCCCGCGAACTGCCGGTCGACAAAGGCCTGGATGCGTCTATCGGCCGGCGCCAGGTGGTCAGCAAGCAGCCGGCTTTGCTCGCGGTAGCGGGCGAAGAAGTCGCGTCCGAGCTGAAGCACCTCGCGCTCCTCGCTGGAATCGGGGATGGGCAGGCCCATCGCGGCGAGCTTGAACAGGATCGAGCGCCCCAGGCGGGCGCGATCAGGAACGGTGGCCTTGCCCTCGGGGCCGAGGCCGGCGGTACTTTCCAGATCCATCGCACGCAATTCTTAGCGCATTTCAGGTTGCGCGGAGGTTACTTCGCCGTGGCCGGAAGACCGCGCTGTCGCGGGACAGCGTCCTACGGGCGCGGCGCGATGCGAGGTTTGATCCACTCGGCTGTGCGGCGGATGCCCTCCTCCAGATCGACCAGGGCGCGGAAACCGAGCACTTCGTATGCCTTGTCGACGCTGGGGATGCGGATCGCGATGTCAGCGGACAGGGGCGGCACGAACACGATGTTCGACTTTGAGTCGAGCACCCGGCACACCGTCTGGGCCAGACCCAGGATGGTGATAACCGCGCGTGCGTTGCCGATGTTGAAGCTTTCGCCGACCGCGCGGGGGTTTTCCAGGCACTTCATGATGCAGGTGACGAAATCGTCGACGTAGCACCAAGCACGGATCTGGTTGCCGTCGCCGTGGATCTTGATGTCCTTGCCCTGCAAGGCCAGTTGGATGAACGTCGAGATCGCACCCTCGCCGGTCTGGCCCGGGCCGTAGACGTTGAACGGGCGAACCGTGATGACCGGCAGGCCGTGCTGATCCTGGTACGCCCGCGCGAGGTGCTCGCCTGCCAGCTTGCTGACGGCATAGGTCCAGCGCGCCTCGCCGGCCGATCCGGCCACGGTCTGGGTCTCCTCCGTCGACCGGAAGGCCATGGGTCCAAACACCTCCGAGGTGGAAAACTCGATGAAGCGATCCTTGATCTGATTCAGCCGCGCCGCCTCCAGCGCGTTGGCCGTTCCGATCATGTTCACGCGCATGGTGCGCACCGGATCCTTGATGACCGTGTCGATGCCGGCGATGCCGGCCGCGTGCACCACGGCGTCGGCGCCCTTCATGGCCGCCAGCAGGGTCGGGAAGTCCAGCACGTCGCCCCTGACCACGCGGATGTGGGGATGATTGGCGTACGGACTGCCACTGAGCGTGTCGCGGTGGAAATTGTCGTAAGCGACGATCTGATGGGCATCGACCAGGCGCCCGATGATGGTGTTGGCGATGAAACCGGCGCCACCGGTGATGAAGTAGGTCTTGGGCGTGGTCATGTTCCGCTCCGTGTGCTTCTGGCTTTCAGTTCGTCATAGCTGATCTGGCCGGTGCGCAGGCGCTCAGGCAGCGGCGCATCCTCGTCGAGATCCAGACAGCGCAGAACCTCGGGCGCGGTCTCGCGGTAGCGCAGTCCACTTTCGGGGCACACCATCACCCCCGCCGGATCGGCGCGCTGCAAGCGGTGGCCGTGGCGACTCATCCATCCCACCGGACGCGCCGGGTTGCCCGCCACCAGCGCGTAGTCGGGCACGCTCCTGGTCACCACCGCGCCGGCGGCGATGAAGGCGTAACGGCCCAGCGTGACGCCGCAGACGATGGTCGCGTTGGCGCCCACGGTGGCGCCGCGCCGGATCAGGGTTTCTTCATACAGTTTGCGCCGGTTGACCTGCGCTCGCGGGTTGGTCACGTTGGTCAGCACGCACGAGGGGCCCAGGAAGACGTCGTCCTCGATGGTCGTGCCTGTGTATACCGAAACGTTATTCTGGATTTTGACGTTGTCACCGATCACCACATCGTTGCCGATGCTGACGTTCTGTCCCAGCACGCAGCCGGCGCCCACGCGAGCGCCGTCCAGCACATGGCTGAAGTGCCAGATCTGGGTCCCCGCCCCGATGCGCGCCAGCTCGTCGACCCGCGCGGTGTCGTGAACGAAGTAGGGCTTGCGCTCGGTTGGGGTCGGGGGCGCCGCCTGCGCGGCTGCGGTGGTCGTTGCTCGGCTGCCGCGCTCGAGGCTCCGCTGCGCTCGATCGAGAACCTCCAGGACCCGGTAGCCCTCCTGCCCGTCGGTGAGCGGGGCCTTGCGGCTATCGATGCACTCCAGAAAATGTCGGCACTCGGCGGTCAGCGGTTCCTGCGGCGGCACCGGAACGTAGACCGCCTCAGCTCGTTCGGGAATCGGCATACCCATCTGCCATTTGATCGAATGGGGGTACAGCGCGATCTTGCGCTCCCAAGGCTGGGTGTCCTCGAACACCGCCATCCTATCGTCGGCCACGATGACCAGCTTCTGCTCCTTGAACGGGTGCAGCCACGACACAAAAATGTGGCCGCGCACGCCACCCGGGAAGGACAGATGAGTCATGGTCACGTCGGCTATGGTCGAATGCAGGTAGCTTCCGCCGTGCGCGACGACGTCGTCGGGCATCTCACTTGTTAGCGAGAGGATCATCGAGATGTCGTGCGGTGCGAAGCTCCAGAGCGAGCTCTCCTCGCGCCGGATCTTGCCCAGACTCAAACGGTTGGAATAGATGTACTGCAAGCGGCCGAGTTCGCCGGTCTGTGCCATGCGCTTGAGCTCGATGAACGCCGGATGGTAGTGGAGGACGTGGCCGACCATCAGGATGCGTTGCCGTTCCTGCGCCAGGGTGATGAGATCTCGCGCGTGCCGCAGGTCCAGCGCCAGCGGCTTCTCCACGTAGATGTCCTTGCTGGCTAGCAGGGCGCGGCGGCCGAACTCGTAGTGCAAGGCCGCTGGCAGCGCGATGACCACGCCCGCAACGCCCGGGTCGGCCAGGACACTGTCGTAGTCGCCGGTCAAAGTGACACCCGGGCACTGCTGATCCAGCCCGGCCAGATGCGAGACATCGTTGTCGCACACAGTACGCAGCACCCCGAGTTGCTGGTAGTTACGCACCAAGTTCTTGCCCCAGAACCCCGAGCCGATGACGGCAATCCTTTTCTCGTCGGGCATCGCTGCGATCACTGTAAACGTTCGCGCGCGGCTGCGCGAACTTCCATTCGAAGCTACCCGAGGGCGTGCGCGGCGGGAGGGAACGAATCCCAGGCACGCTTTTTCACGACGAAAGTTGTCCCGCTGCCCGGTCCGTCGCCTACGACTCGTAGTCGACGGTGATCGAGGTTTCGCGCAGGCGGGTGATGATCTTGAGCACCTCCTGATGCGCGGGGTGGTCCTGGTAGGCCTGCAGGTCGGCGAGCGAATCGAACTTGATGATGAGCGACACGTCGTACGAGCGTGGCGAGCGCAGCACGTCGACGCCGACGTCCATGGCGCGGATCTGCGGCACCACGCCCCGGAGCGATAGTACGGCATCTTTGACCGTGGCCGCCGACGGGCCGTCACGGTCGATCATCTTGAGCAAAACCACGTGCGTGATCATCGCGCGGTTAAATCACAGTGCGGCCGCGAGATCGACAGCCTGGCTGCTACTTCTCGACCAGCGGCGCGGTCTGCTCGGCGGTGGTCACACCGGGCGGCAGTTCCATGATGCGGAGGTTGCGGAAGTGGATCACGGCGCCCTCGGATTCCAGGCTGAGATAGCCCCTCTTCACGGTCGCTTTGCTGATGCCGTTGACGAACTTGCCGTTGACCGACAGCTTGATGGTGCCGTCGACCGCCACGACGTCGTAGCTGTTCCACTCGTCCTTGCCCTTGCACCGGTTCTCGACCGACATGCTGCGCTCGCCGCGCGGATTGTCCGGGGTGGTGTGCAGCCCATTGACGCCCCAGACCTCGCCGTGCACGTAGGCGATGGGGCGCGGGTTGCCATCCTTGTCGCGGTTCAGGTTGGGCCAGTCAAGTTCGAGCATCTGGACCTCGACACCACGGGGCAGCCGCTCGCCTTCCGGTACGGTGCCGTCGCTCCACACAAAAATGCCGGAATTGCCGCCCGCCTCCCTGTGCATCCACTCGATGTGCAGAATGAAGTTCTCGTACTGCCGGTCCGTGCGCATGACCCCGGTGGGCTTGCCCTTGCACACGAGGAGTCCGTTGCGGACCGTCCACGTATCCTTGTCGGTGTTCACGTTCACCCAGCCGGTCAGATCCCTCCCGTTGAACAAGGACCGGAAGCCCGCGTCTTTCTCGCTCGAAGTCTGTGGCTTGCT
The DNA here is from genome assembly GCA_031431215.1 of Myxococcales bacterium. GTDB lineage: Bacteria > Myxococcota_A > Polyangia > Fen-1088 > Fen-1088 > JANPCZ01. The sequence continues at coordinate 7,389 of JANPCZ010000144.1, read as the reverse complement.
GTGCGGCTTGCTCCGCTGGGCGACGGCCGGAGTTCCCGAGGCGAGCAACGCAATCACCAGGATCCAGCCAGCACGTGACATGCGCGCATCATACGATCGCTGCCCGCAGTCAGGTTCATGCGTCTCAGCGCAAGCGCACCTGCACGTAGGCATCGAAGCGTGCCCGCTTGTAGTTGCGGTTGCGGTCGCCCTCGTGGTGCTTGTACGCACGCTGCGTGCGCGCCGAGTAGAAACCCACCGGCTGTCCGTACCACGAGGTCTGGATGGCCGCGCGCACGAACGGCCGGAAGGCTGCGTCCGTGCCCGCGACCACGGCCGTGGTCGTGTTGCTGATCAACTGGTCGGCGCCGAAGTTGAGCAGGCCCTGCAGCCCGCCCGACCGTCCCGCGGTCGCAGCGCCGGCCGCGACGTTGAGTCCCAGTCGCACCTGCGCGCCCTCAAGGTTGCGATCTTCGGCTGCCAGCGCGCCCGGCCCCAGGTGGACACGCAGGCTGGCGATGATCGCTCGCGTGTGGCCGATCTGCGAGATGACGAACACCTCGCTGCCAGCGTCCGCCCAGCCCATGGCCTCAGCCAGGCCCCAGGCCGCCTCGGCGCGTCCTGCGAGTTCCAGCACCCAGCGATCGCCGCCACCGGCCTCCGTGCGAAAGCCGGGCTGACAGCTGTGCCCGAAACGCGCGCGGCGGGTCATGTCCGAATACGAAAGCCCAACGCCCAGACGACTTGCGCCCGTGGCCGACGGCCGGAAGCGCATGACGATGTAGCGTTCTTGTCCCGGCGGCACGGCGCCCATGCGCACCCAGACGGTGTTGGCGTTCAGGTAATAGTCGTAGCCGATCACGTCCTCAAGCATGAGCCCCGGCGGCAGCGCCACCTGCACCACCGTGTCGCGCGCCGCGGCCAGCAGGATGCCACTGGCTTCATTCTGGAAAATCGTCTGGATGTCGCCGGGGCCATCGACGTACTGGTATGAGCCGCCGCCCGCGTCGGCCAGCGTCTGCATCAGTAGCTCGTCGTGATCCGGGCCGAACCCGATCGAACTCAAGGCGACGCCGCGCTCGGCCGCTCCGGCGGCGATGCCCGCCAGGCTATGCCGATCGGTGATGCCCGCGTTGGGCTGCCCATCACTGAACAGCACGACGTGGTTGATTTGCCACTGCGCGAAGAAAGCGAACACCTCGTGGTAGCCGGCCAGCATGCCCCCCGACATGTTGGTGCCGCCGCCGTCTCGTAGGGCCCGGATGGCGGTCACAGCGGGACCGCGGGTCGCCGCGGATAGAACCACGGGCGGTACCGCCTCGAACATGTCGTCCGAGAACACCACGACCGACACCCGATCGCCGTCGCGGAACTGGCCGATGAAGGTCTGGGCTGCGGACAGCATGTTGCTGAACGGCTTGCCGTGCATCGAGCCCGAGCGATCGAGCACCAGCGCCACGTTCAAGGGCGCTTGCGTCCCGCGCGCCGGCCGCCCGCGCACGCTGACCGCCGCGTACACCGTGCCCTCACGCAGCCGCGGGCCCACACCGCAGGTCACGTCGATGGCCGACTGCGCCGGATCGTCGGGCGTTGCTTGCGGCCACTCGGGCGGGGGTGCCTTGGCGAAGACCTGATCGGGCGTCAGATGGTTGAGGTGCGGCGTGGTCGGCAGCCTCACGCTCGCGCACGAGGCGGCGGACGTGAGTAAGAGGGTGGCGATGCTGGCGAGGCGGATGGATGGCGTCATGGCCGCGCGAGCTTACAATCCGGCGTGGTCTCGCAGCGAGACTTCTTCTTGCTGTCCTTTCTGGCGCTGTGATGTGGCGGCGGAGCGCTTGCGGCCCACCGGCCGCGCGAACTTGCGACGCAGTGGGTATGTCCGCAGGTAAGGCTGGCGCGGGATGGCGCCGTCAGGGGCTTTCCCGCGCGCCCAGGTCCATCGCCTTGCCGGCAAGCACGCGGGCGCGGCCCTGAAGATCGTCGGTGTACTCTCGATCGACGGGATGTGCGCCGACCGAGGGCCACGCCTCCGGCGACTGGGCCGCGTCGATTCCCGCCGACCCTCTCACAAGCTGGAAGGTGGTTGGGTCAATGGGCATGGTGGCCGTGGTCAACATCTTGGCCGTGCCGGTGACGACGGCGTGCGAAGCGTGGTTGGCGCCCGGGTCCGGGTCCACCGACCAGCCCTTGTTGAACAGGTTCACGCCGAGGTTGACGGTTCCGCCGGCCTTCCAGAATTTCCCGATGTCACGGGTGGGCGCCATCAGGCCGCTGTGCTGGGGGCTGCCGGCCATCCAGAATACGTTGTTGAAGATCTGGGCGTGTTCCAGTGTGGTCGATAGCTGGAAGATCGCTGTCCCGTACTCTCCCGATGCGTTGATGATGACGGTGTTGCCGTAGAAGTAGAGGGTCCCCTGGCGAAAGAAGGACTCGCCGTAAGCGGACGCAGGCCAGGGTGAGTTGGCGGTGGTCCACGGTGGTGAGGCGCTGCCGGTCGGGTAGTCGCCGCCGTAGTGGTCGCCGCCGTAGTGGATGGCGACGCCCACGTCGTTGTCGTGCTGGATGATGTTCCCGTAGACGAAGGTCTCGCGGTAGGCGGGATCCAGGAGGGCCATGTGGGGACTATTTTCGGCTTCCACCAGGTCGAGGGAACGCGCGCAGCCCTCGATGCGGTTGAACCGCACCACGGTCCCGATCGATCGATCCTTCAGGGCCGAGCCGTGCCCGCCGCGACGCTGCGGGCCGTAGTGGTTGTACTGGTAGACCACGCCGACGCTCTGGATGTAGCTGTTGTGGTAGCGGTCGGTTGAGCCACCTGTGGCTGTACCGTGGCCGTGAATGTAGTTGCCGTCGATCAGGATGTCTCGCGTGACCGTCGACTCGTTCGGTGCCTTCTTCGCTTCGTCCCAGTCTTCTTGCGTCTGAGAAAACAGGCCGTTGTCACAATCGGAGATCTCGTTGTTGTGAAAGACGAGGTGCGCGCCTTTCTGCACGCGAATGCACGCGGCACCCTCCTCGTAGGTCCGCGCGTCGCCGGCGGTGCCGGTGAAGCTGTTGCTGCTGGTGCCGCCCCGGATGTGGAGGCCGTCGACGACGATGTACTCGGGCCGGGGCGCGTTGTAGTCGGTCCCGTCCAGCACGATGACGCCCAGGTTCTGCATGTCGCTTTTGGGGCCCTGGCCGGTGCCACGGTAGATCTGGTGGGCGCGCGTGGTGGCCCCTTTGCCGTCAATGACGGGCCGCTGGCCGGCAGGACCGGGCATGCCGAGAATTCGGATGGGCCGATCGACGGTGCCGCTACGGTTGATGACGAACTTCTCGTGGTACGGCGCCTCCCGCCAGAAGATGCGGACCGTGGTGCCGGGGTCGAGCTCCTCCCAGGGCACGTCGTTCAGGCGGGCGTAGGTCTGGCCAGGTCCCACGGCGTACTCGGTGTCGGTCCGCGCCCTGGGCGACCGCGCCGGGGCGGAGGCTGCCGCCGCGGAGCCTGCCACCGCGGCGGGTCCCACCGCGGCGGGGCCCGCCATCTGCGGGGCCGTCGCCTGGCAGCCGGCGGTCATCACGGCAGCCAACTGGATCGCGACGGAGAAACCGCGGGGGTGCCTGATCATTGGCGCGACTGTAGCCTCGATCAGCCGGACGCGTACGTGAAAGGAATTGGGGCCTTCAGTTGACCCCGATGTCGAAGGCGCCGTCGGTTATCACCAGCGGCGCGGTAGCGGGCTTGCCTGGTTGTGGCTGGATGGTTCCGCTGAAGGTTCCCTTCACGCGCGTGGCCGTCACGCTGGTGATGATGATGGTGCCCACGTCGCCGCCGGCGTTCTGGCCCCAGCAGCAGTGAGCCGCGTCGCCGCCGTTGGTGCCAGCGACTATGGTGCGCTGGGGCGCGCTGTTGCTGATGGCGTACGAGCCGGGCGTTGTGACCCCAACCAGACTGAGGTTCAACCGGTTCTCCGAGCTGTGGGAGTTGATGCTCACGCCCGCGCCGCCCGTGAAATCACGCAGGTCCGCGCTGACCGCCCAGGCGTTGTACGGCTTGCCGCCGAGCACCGCGCTCAGCTTGGCGCCGATCTTGTCGGGCACCGGCAGGATGGTGACGGTTACGGGCAGATTGATCTTGCCGTCGGTGACGGTGCGGGTGCCGGCGGCGGTGGTCTTGGTGTCGGCTACCGTCTCGTAACGGAACGTCGCCACGATCCGGCTAGCGCTGAAGGTCGTGATGACGATCTGGCCCGCGACGCCGTTGAGAGCGGTCGCCCAGTGGTTGGCTGCGCCCGTGTTCCCGGTGGATTCGCCCACCGAGGCGCTGCCGCCATACACCCCGAGCCCCACGCCAAGCGCGTAGGTTCCGGGCCCGGTGATCGAGTTGAGGATGATGGTCAGGCTGGTCACAATGCCCCCGGTGGTCCGTGAGCCGCTGATCACCACGCCGCCGGGCAAACCACCTCCCGTGACCCTGACGCCGACGGGCTCGGCGGCCCAGGCGGTGCCGTTGACTGTCGCCGTGAAGCTGGAGCCGGAGTCGGAGCTGCTTCCGCCGGCGTCGGTGCCGTCGCCGCAACCGACGGCGGCGATTAGGAAGGCTACGGAGCATCGCCGGAGATTGGTGTGCATGACCCGTCTTGTAGTCATGGTGGAGCCCCGAGTTCAAGTCGGCTAGCTTCGCGGGACCGTGAAGCGACGTCGTAGACGGTCCCAGGCCGACGGCATCGAGCGGCAGCGGTCGCGGCGGCCGTCGCGGCGCATCTGGGCGCTGATTGCGGCGGCATCGATCGGGGCCGTGGTCGCGGCCACCGCAGCATTACGGCTTCGTGGGCGCAGCGCCGAGCGCGCGGCAAGCACCCCGACGACGGCGTCCGACGCGAGGTACGTCGGCAGCGAAAGGTGTGTCGATTGCCATCAGCAGAAGCACGACAGTTTCCGGCACACCGGCATGGGGCGTTCCATGGCGCTGGTGGATGCGGCGAGCGAGCCTCCGGACGGCAGCTTCGATCATGCGTTGTCGAAGCGCCGCTACCAGGTCCGTCGTCGGGACGGGCAGATGTGGCATCGCGAATTGCTCATGACCAAGGGGTCGCAAGAGGTGCTGCTGCAGGAATTCCCGGTGAAGCATGTGGTGGGGTCGGGCCGGTTCTCGCGCACGTACCTTGCCGAGGTCGACGGCTTTGTCGTCGAGTCGCCCATCACCTGGTACGCGGCCACCAGGGCGTGGGGCATGTCCCCCGGTTACGACAAGGCGGAAGCCATCGGTTTCGAACGGCCCGCGACCCAGCAGTGTCTGGCGTGCCACGCGGGTCGGACAGAGATGGCGGACCGCAGCGTGCATCGGCTACGGGTCATCGAGGCGCCCATCGGGTGCGAGCGCTGCCACGGGCCCGGCTCGTTGCACATCGAAACCCACGCTGCGGCTGGGCCGACCAAGGACACGCCCGACTACACGATCGTCAACCCGGCGCGGCTGTCGCGCGATCTAGCCGAGGCGGTGTGCCAGCAGTGCCACCTTCAGATCGCCGCCACGGTCTTTTCGCGCGGCAAGGACCCGACAGACTTCCGTCCGGGGCTGCCGCTCGCGGCTTCGCGACAGGACTACACGCTGGCTTTCCCCGACGCGCCGATGACCGTGGTCGGGCACGTCGAGCAGATGCATCTTGCCGCGTGCTACCGGGCCTCGCCGAAGTTCACCTGCACGACCTGCCACAGCCCGCACGGCGAGCCGCCGCCCGAAAAGGTCGTTGCCCACTACCGCGGTGTCTGTCTGGGCTGCCACCAGTCGGGGCAATGCACGGTCGATGCGAATCAGCGACAGCGCCAGAGCCCCGACAACGACTGCGTTCATTGCCACATGCCCAAGACGCCGACCGACATCCCGCACCTGGCGTTCACGCATCACCGGATCGGGATTCACGATCCGGCGGACGCCAGCCGGCGCGCAGCGAATGCCCACGGTCCCGGCACCCTGAAGCCGTTCCTGGATCTGTCGGGGTTGAGCGACGCTGACCGGGCCCGCTCGCTGGCTCTGGCCTACGTCGATCTGGCCAACCAGGATGGCGATGCGTCTTCTCGCGAACACCACCAGCGCGAGGCGCTGCGGCGGCTGGCGGACATTTCGGGTGCCGGTCAGGGTGACAGCGCCGTGGCTTCGTCGATCGCGGCGATGCGGTTGCGGTTGGGGCAACCCGGCTACGCACCGTTCGCTCGGGCGGCGCTTGCCGACCCGACGCTTGCCGGCCAGGAGCGATCGGACGCCCTGGCCGCGCTGGCGACGGCTCAGTTCGAGGAAGGGCGCTACGCGGACGCCATCGCCACCATCAACACCTTGACCCAGTCACGCCGTGAATCGCGCTACTGGGTCATGCTGGCCCAGATCGAGCGGACCCGCGGCGACGTCGAGCGCATGAAGCTGGCGCTGGACAAGGCGGTCGCGATCGATCCGGGGCTGGGCAGCGTGCACCAGCAACTGGCCGAGTTCTATCGCTGGAAGAACGACGAAGGGCGCGCGCGGTACCACGAGCTGCGCGCAGGGCCGTGAGCGTGCGAGTTGCCCGATCCGCCACACGGCGGTGGCCGGGACCGGTGATGGGGCCTTGTGGCGCCTGGTATGACCAGTCATACTCCGAGCATGAAGCTTGCCATCTCGCTGCCCGACGATCTGTTCCGCGCGCTCGACGCTCAGGCCCGACGCCTTCGCGTATCGCGGAGCAGCCTGCTCGCCGCGGGGGCGCGTGACCTGCTGGCGCGTGATCGGTTGCCGGCCGACGCCACGAACGCGTGGAATCGAGCGATTGCCCGCGGCGGCCAGCCCGGTGGCGACCCGGGGGCGGCGGCACTGCGAAAGCGCAGCAAGTCCGTCGTGCGCGGTCGCAAGGGAACCGCCTGGTGATTCGGCGAGGTCAAGTGTGGTGGGCAGATCTGGGAGAGCCGAGGGGCTCGGAGCCCGGCTACCGTCGGCCCGTCCTGGTGGTGCAGCGTGACGAGGTGAATGCCAGCGAGATCGCGACCGTCGTGGTGTGCGCGCTCACGAGCCAGAAGGCCCATGCAACTGCCCCCGGCAACACGCTGTTGCCCAAGCGCGCCACCGGCCTGCCTAAGGACTCAGTCGCAAATGCTTCGCAGCTATCGACCATCAACAGAACCGATCTGGACAAGCTGGCCGGCACGCTCTCGCCCGCTGTCATGGACCGCGTGGCCGAAGGACTGCGCTGGTTCCTGAAACTCGACTGGTCCTGACGGGGTGGCTTCAACCCCGCGCTAGGGAAGTGCGCTGCTAGGGAAGTGCGCTAGGGAAGTGCCGCTAGGGAAGTGCCAGGTGATTCGTAAAACGCGCTAGGGAAGTGCCAGGTGATTCGTAAAACGCTGATGGCGCTTTTAGGGTGACCAGGGTCGTGGTGACCGAAATTCGAGCGACGAGAC
>JANPCZ010000143.1:0-34058 GCA_031431215.1 Myxococcales bacterium | reverse complement strand
CAGATCTTCAAGCAGGGCGAGGCCTTGCTCAAGAAGGGCGACTACGCTCGTGCGGTCGATAGCCTGTCCGAGGCGATGAAGGCCAATCCCCAGGAGCCGGAATACCGGGCGTGGTGGGCCTGGGCACGCTTTGAGAATCCGCAGGCATCCAAGGCCGATCTCGCCTCCGACACCCTGCGGATCATCGAGGACGTCATCAAGGCCAAGGCGACGTTCGCGCTCGGCCACTACTGGCTGGGCCAGGTCTGGAAATCCCTGAATGATCCGGCCCACGCCGAAAAGGCTTTCCGCGAGGCTGCCAGTTTGCAAAAACCATTCATCGACGCCGAGCGAGAGTTGCGTCTCATCGAGATGCGCCGCGCTCGCGCCAGTAGTTCCCGCGCCTCGGTCCCCGAAGAGGCCAAACGATCCGGCCCCAGCGGTCGCACCAGCAGCGCGACCAAAGGCGGTGGGTTTCTGAACAGGCTGCTCAAACGCTGAAGCAGGCCTGGAACGAGGCGACCGCTACTCAGTCTCGTCGCCGCCCGGGGGCTCGTCGTCACCGCCCTTGTCGTCGGCCGCGGCCGCCATCTTCGGGTACCACTTCTCGAACACCTCGGTGATCTGGCGCGCCTGTTTCTCGCTCGACACGTTGAACGAGGACTGCTTGCGGTAGGCGCCGCGAAATTTCTTGAAGCGCACGATGGCCATCTTGGGCGCACGGAACTGGCCCTTGGCCTTGTCGAGTTCCTGGTAGAGGAACATGAGCGTGGCCCACGCGCCCTTGGTCAGGACTTCCTTTTCCAGTTCCTTGCGGACCAGGACGCCCTCGTCCTCGTAGTTGTAGGTCAGCTCATCGAGTGTCTCGGCCATGTCGGGACCTTTCGGTGGTCAGCTCTTGGTGGCGATGGGACTGGGCATACTCTGCGACAAAGCGCGTCGGTCGCGCAGCGTGAGCTTGGTGAACTCGATGCCCATGCCGGGCGGCGGCTCTTGTCCCGCCTCGCGCGCGACGCGCACGACCTTGCCAATGGCGTTCACCACCTGGCCCGACAGCAGCGGGATCTCGAGGTGAAGCACCTCGCCTATCTCGAATAGCAGGTCGGAGCGCAGGAACGCACCACCCTCCGAGACATCGGCCGAGTCGAGCCGGATTCCACCCGCCACCTGACTGCCTGCTGCTCGCACTGTCACGGGAAGCTCGGCCGGTTTCCGGTCGAACTTCCGCATGTCGCGGCGACCGGGGGCTTTTCTCACGGTCGCTCGCTCACGGTCGCAGCTCAACCACCGTCGACGAGCGCACTTCCAGCGAGAAGCGCGTGCGGTGGCCACCGAGATCGGTGAGGCGGGCCTCGCGCCAGACGGCGTCGAACGAGATCGGAACCTGCGCCGTGACTTGCAGTAGCCGGGCGAACGTCTCTGCCGGCACCACCACGCGCCCCTGCGGGCCCACGGGGCACCCGAGCGCCAACGTGGCGCCGAACGGACGCAATTCGACGAACGTCCGCGCCGGCCCGGTCACGCGGAGGACCAGATCGCCGCCTTGCCAAGACAAGCGCGCCGGCAGGGCATTGCCGTTGGCATCCAGCAGTCCGGGCGCCTCGGGCAGTGAACGAAGCACGCGGTGGGTTTCGCCACGGGTGTCGCGGGCGATGATGGCGATCGCTTCCGGTAGCCCGGCAACGTCAATGGGCCCGACTTCACTCACCGCCCCAGCCACCACACCGGCGTAGTCCGGGTAGACCCGAGGGGCCAGATTGACCGGAGGGAGACTCGCGCCCAATTCCAGCGACAGCGGACCCAGCTCTTCCAGCTCAACAATGCCGCCGCGGGCCTTCACCGCGCGCGCTGCCGCCGCAACGTCGCGCAGCTCGCACACCGACTCGGGCGGCGCCGCGACCAGCGGATCGACCACGCCGAGCACCTCAGCAGAAGCCAGGCCGGTCACCAGGGCCCGATACGCCAGCACGGACAACGACGGCGCCCCGCCGGCGGGTAGGTCAACTCGCACCGAAACCTCTGACAGGCGCGTCTGCAGTGGTGTCGCAGCATCGCGGCCCTTCGGGCTGGTATCACAACTTGCCATCGCCGCGAGCACGGCGACCATGGCGGTCAGCCGCACGCGACCCTTGCCAGAATTCATGGGGCTAGAGGTATACATCATCCCGCAGCGGCCGCACCAAAGGTGGTCATGATACCGGGACTTGCGGCGCTTCGCCACGGGGCCAGGCGTTTTCGGCGCGAGACTTATAGGGTAGAACACGCCGCCCATGCCCCACATCGCACCCGCCGAGCTGCGCGAGATCGCGACGCTGGCTCGGCTGCGTCTCGATGACGCGGAAATAGAAAAGATGGCGCACGAGATGGAGGCCATCCTCGGCCACATCGAAGCGGTGCAGAAGCTCGACCTCGCGAACGTCGAGCCCATGACGCACGCGGTACCGTTCGCCTGCCCGCTCCGCGACGACGAGTCGGCGCCCGGCTTGCCAGTGGACGAGGTTCTGCGGAACGCGCCTCGCCGCGAGGGCAACTTTTTTCAGGTGCCGCGAATCATGCCCGGACCGGGCGGCGCCGGAGGCGGCCAGGGGTGAGCGCTCTCGATGTTGTCGGGGCATCCATCGCCGACCTCGCCGCTGGCGTGAAGGCGCACAGATACAAGGCGCGCGATCTGGTCGAAGCGTACCTGGATCGCATCGCTCGCCTCGACAAAACATTGGGAGCGTTCTTGCTGGTGGCGGGTGCCGAGTCCCGCCGCCACGCCGACGAGATCGATGCCGTGGTGGCTGCGGGCGGCGATCCGGGGCCGCTTGGTGGGGTGCCGATCGCGCTCAAGGACAACTTCGTGACCAAGGGGATCGAGACCACGTGCGCCTCGAAGATTCTGCGCGGCTTCGTGCCGCCCTACAACAGCACGGTGGGTGCACGCCTGCACGCGGCCGGTGCCATCAATCTGGGCAAGCTCAACATGGACGAGTTCGCCATGGGATCGTCGAACGAGAACAGCTCGCGCGGTCCGGTGCGGAATCCGTGGGCACTCGATCGTGTACCAGGCGGCTCGTCGGGCGGCTCGGCGGCTGCGGTGGCGGCGTCGCTGTGTGCCGGCAGTCTGGGCACCGACACCGGTGGATCGATCCGCCAGCCCGCTGCGTTGTGCGGGGTCGTGGGCATGAAGGCGACCTACGGCCGGGTCTCGCGCTATGGCGTGATCGCCTTTGCATCGTCGCTGGATCACCCGGGGCCGTTTGGCAGGACAGTCGAAGACGTGGCCGCGCTGCTGGCGGTCATGGCGGGCGTGGATCCGCTCGACTCGACGTCGATCCCGACGGCGCCGGGACGCTACCTCGAAGCGTGTGCGGCCGGCATCGCGGGTCTGCGCGTGGGCGTGCCGGCGGAGTACTTCGCGCCCGGCATGGATCCCGAGATCGAGGCGGCGGTGCGCGCCGCCATCGAAGCGATGGCGAAAGCCGGTGCGAAGATTGTCCCGGTGTCTCTGCCCCACACCGAGTACGCGGTGCCGACGTACTACCTCATCAGCGCGGCCGAAGCGTCGTCGAACCTGGCCCGCTACGATGGTGTTCGCTTTGGCCATCGCGCGGCGGACGCGGCCAGCCTCGACGAGCTTTACGCCAACACCCGCGGCGAGGGCTTTGGCGCCGAGCCCAAACGCAGGATCATGCTGGGCACTTTCGTGCTGCGCGCTGGCTACTACGACGCCTACTACGGCAAAGCATTGCGCGTGCGGCGCAAGATCGCCGACGATTTTGCCGCTGCCTTCGGGCAGTGCGACGTGCTGGCCACGCCAACCTCGCCGATTCCGGCTTTCAAGCTGGGCGAGCGCACCACCGACCCCTTGCAGATGTATCTGGCCGATATCTACACCGTGGCACCGTCGCTGGCAGGCGTGCCAGCGATGAGCCAGTGTTGCGGGTTCACGCGGGCCGGGTTGCCGGTCGGCTTGCAGATCATAGGCCCGCCGCTGGGCGAGGAGGCCGTGTTTCGCGCCGCCGGCGCTTACCAGCGCGCCACGGCGTGGCACACCATGTTGCCCAAGGATCCGTCGTGACGGGCGCCGAGCCTTCCCGCTACGAGGCGGTCATCGGGCTCGAGGTCCACTGCCAGCTGGCCACGCGGTCAAAGATCTTCTCATCGTCATCGGCGGGCTTCGGCGCCGAGCCGAATCACGCCACCGATCCGGTGTGCCTAGGCCTGCCCGGTACCCTGCCGGTGCTCAACCGAGTGGCGGTCGAATCGGCGGTGCGGCTGGGCCTCGCGATGGGCGGCCGCATCCGTCCGCGCTGCCGCTTCTCGCGCAAGCACTATTTCTATCCTGACCTGCCCAAGGGCTATCAGATCTCGCAGTTCGACGAGCCTTTGGTGGAAGGCGGGCTCGTCACGTTTCGCCTGAAGGGCGAGACTCGCCAGGTACGGCTGGTGCGCATCCACATGGAGGAAGACGCCGGCAAGAACCTGCACGCGGCCGCAGGCGTCAGCTGCGTCGACTACAACCGCGCCGGCGTCCCCCTGTGCGAGATCGTCAGCGAGCCCGACCTCCGTAGCGCCGACGAGGCGGCCGAGTACTTGCGGGCGGTGCGCACCCTGGTTCGCTACCTCGGCATCAGCGACGGCAACATGGAGGAAGGCAGCCTGCGCTGCGACGCCAACGTGTCCATCCGTCCGGTAGGCGAAACCAAGCTCGGCACCAGGGCCGAACTCAAGAACATCAACTCGTTCAAGAACGTCAAGGACGCCATCGACCACGAGATCATGCGGCAGGCGCAGTTGCTTGACCGTGGCGAGCGCGTGGTGCAAGAAACCCGCTTGTGGGACGCGGATCGTGGAGTCTCGGCGTCGATGCGCAGCAAAGAACACGCGCACGATTACCGCTATTTTCCTGAGCCCGATCTGCCGCCGCTGGTCGTCGACGAGGCTTGGGTCGCGCGCGCCCGGAGCTCGTTGCCTGAATTGCCCGAGGATCGCTTCGCGCGCTACACGGGCCCGCTCGGCCTTTCGGCACAAGACGCGGGCGTGCTGATGTCCGAACGCGAGATCGCCGACTACTTCGACGCCGCCGTGACGTCAGGGGTAGCGGCCAAGAAGTTGGCCAACTGGGTGGTCAACGATCTGCTCGCGCGGGTGTCGGATCCGCGCGCGCTGGGGGCCGACGATCTGCCGGTGCCACCGGCGGCGCTTGCCGAACTGGTTGGCCTGGTGGACCAGGGCACGTTGTCGGGCAAGCAAGGCAGGGAAGTGTTTGTGCGCATGTGGCAGGACAGGCGTCGCGCTGGCGACATCGTCAAAGCCGAGGGGCTGGCTCAGGTTTCGGACCTGGGTGCGATCGAGGAGGTGTGCCGGAAGGTCATCGCCGCCAACCCCGACGAGGTCGCCAAGCTGAAGGCCGGCAAGCAGCAACTGCTCGGCTTCCTGGTCGGCCAGGTCATGAAGGAAAGCGGCGGCAGGGCCAACCCGAAGACCGCAAGCGAGGTCTTGCGCCGGATTCTCGGCTGACCTCGGTTGCCGCCCGCCCGCGCGGCGGTACCGCATAAGCAAACGGCCCGGGTCCCTAGCGGGCCCGAGCCGTCGTTGTTGCGGCCGGTGTCCGGCCGCGTGTTGGGTTTGCTAGTCGGTGGTTGCGTCGGTCGCGGTTGCGTCGGTGGCGGTTGCGTCGGTGGCGACGTCAGTCATCGCCGACATGTCGTCGGCGGCGTCAGTCACGACCGCCGGCATATCGGCCGTGGCATCCGTCGCCGGGGTCGCGTCGGTTGCGTCGGTTGCCGGGCTCACATCCGTCGCGTCGGTGCTGGGCCGTGCGTCGGTTGCGTCGGTGCTGGGCCGTGCATCGCCGGCATCGCTACCGGCTTCACGAGCACCGCCGTCAGCGCCGGCCATACCGCCGGAGCCGCCACCGCCAGAGCCGCCTGAGCCACCAGTTACTGCTCCACCGGAGCCGCCGCCGCCGCTGCCACCGCGGCCGGCCGAGCCACCCGAGCCACCACGGCCGCCGCCGCCAGAGCCACCATCTTCAGAGACCGAGGAATCCTTCTTTGCGCTGACGGTGTCGTCGTCGCATCCGATGAGCCCGGCCGTGGAAACGGCCAAACCAAGAAAACCAATCTGGACAAAGTTACGGATTCTCATGACCTCGGCTCCTTTTTCAAACGCGAAAGACAGATTGACAAAGACGGCAAAACTTCTGGCCGCGCAAACTAGCCGACTTCTTGAGACTTGTCTACATCCTTCCCAATTCACCAGCGTCGGCGACTTTGATGACGCGAGCGCAGGAAAGCAGGTGCCCGTCCTGCACCCGCCACCGCGCCGCCGCGACCAGGCCGTGGGAAGGTTCGCGAAGGTCAATTGAAACAGTCACTTGCCCGTCGAAACGTGGCGCGGTGGTCGCTTCGGTGAAGTGCACGAACCGGCCCAGATAGGGGTCGAGCGCCTTGTAGAGGGCCTCCTTGATTGAGAAGCGCAGGAGGGTCTGGCGGCGGCGCTCCGGTTCCGGCAAGGCGGCGAGCTCTGTCTGTTCCGCCGGGGTCAGCACGTGGCTCGCGATGTCGATGCGGCCAGGGCGATCCTCTTCGATGTCGACGCCGACGTGAAAGTCGCCGTCGCGCGGGGCCGCCAGCGCCACCGCAAGGGTTGCCTTGTGACTGATGGAGGCTGTGAGTCCGACGGGCAGCGCCGGCGCCCCACGTGGTGTCGCCAGAACCGCCCCGCACGGTATGCCCAGATCGGCGAGCGCCGCGCGCAGCGCCACACGCCCGGCCAGAAACGCCGGCCGACGCAGCGGTGCCAGTTCGGCGGCGCGGGCGCGCTCGTCGGCAGGCAGCTCGGCGGCGGCGTCGTCGTCGACCGGGATGCTGACTCCGACACAGCGTCCGAACGGCAGGTCCAGCCGGAACGCGGCGGTCATGCCGGGCTGGGTTCGTATCCGAGGTTGGGAGCGAGCCAGCGCTCGACCTCGGCCACGGTCATGTTCTTGCGACGCGCGTAGTCCACCACCTGATCGCGGCCGATGCGACCGAGGTTGAAGTAGCGCGCTGCGGGGTGTGCGAAGTACAGGCCGCTGACGCTGGCGGCGGGGAGCATGGCGTAGTGCTCGGTCAGCGTGATGCCCAGCGCCGGGGCATCGAGCAGGCCAAACAGCGTGCCTTTCTCGGTGTGGTCGGGGCACGCTGGGTAGCCAAAGGCGGGCCGGATGCCGCGGAATTTTTCCGCGACGAGATCATCGTGGGCGAGATGCTCGCTGTTTCCGTAGCCGAGATCGCGGCGTGCGCGCTCGTGCAAGAGTTCGGCGAAGGCCTCAGCGAGTCGATCGGCGAGTGCCTTGGTCATGATGGCGTTGTAGTCGTCGTGGGCGCGCTCGAAGCTGCTCGCCAGCTCGTCGGCGCCGAGGCCGGCGGTCACGGCGAAGGCACCCAGGTGATCGGGAAGCTGGCTTGCGCGCGGCGCGATGAAATCGGATAGCGACCTGAAGGGCTTGCCGGTATTCGCCGCCGCGCCTTCGGCATCGGGCTGGTCGAGCTTTTCTTGCTGCTGCCGCAACATCGGAAAGCGAGCGATCTCGCTCGCACGAGTCTCGTTGGCGTAGAGCACGATGTCGTCGCCGTCGGATGCCGCCGGCCAGAAGCCGTAGACGCCGCTCGCGCGCAGCAACTTTTCCTTGATGATGCGCTCGAGCAGTTTCTGGGCGTTGCCGTACAGATCGCGCGCCGCTTCGCCGTACTTTGGATGCTCGAGGATCTGTGGGAAGCGGCCCTTGAGCTCCCAGGCGGTGAAGAAGAACTGCCAGTCGATGTAGCGAGCGATGTCGGCGAGCGGGAAGTCAGTCAGGGCGCGGCGGCCCAGGAACGCCGGCTGCGCGATGTCTTCACTGCGAAAGGCGATGGGTGCGCGGCGGTTCTGCGCTTCGGTGAGCGCCACCAGGGGTTTCTTGGCTTTGCCCGCGTGTACCGCACGCAGGCGCTCCTGCTCGTCGCGGTTCTTGCGATCGAATTCGGGGCGCTGCTTGCCATCGAGCAGCGCCGATACCACGCCGACCGCGCGCGAGGCATCGAGCACATGCACCGTGCTGTCGCCATAGCGGGGCGCGATCTTGACCGCGGTGTGCTCGCGGCTGGTGGTGGCGCCGCCGATGAGCAGTGGCAGCGTCATGCCCCGGCGCTGCATTTCGTCGGCGACGCGCGCCATCTCGTCCAGCGACGGGGTGATCAGGCCCGACAGCCCGATCATGTCGGCGTGCTTTTCCACCGCCGTGTCCAGGATCTTCTCGCACGGCACCATCACGCCCAGATCGACGATCTCGTAGTTGTTGCAGCCGAGTACCACGCCCACGATGTTCTTGCCGATGTCGTGCACGTCGCCCTTGACGGTGGCCATCACGATGCGCCCGCGCGCCTGCGCGACCGCGCCGCTCGCCTTTTTCTCGGCCTCCATGAACGGCGTCAGGTAGGCCACCGCCTTCTTCATGGCGCGGGCACTCTTCACCACCTGGGGCAGGAACATCTTGCCGGCCCCGAATAGATCCCCCACCACCGTCATGCCGTCCATGAGTGGGCCCTCGATGACCAGCAGCGGGCGGCCGAGTTTCTGTCGCGCCTCTTCGGTGTCAGTCTCGATGAAGCCATCGACGCCGCGGACCAGGGCGTATTTCAGTCGCTCCTCGACCGATGCATCTCGCCACGCCAGATCCTCGACCCGCTTCTTGCCCTCGCCCTTGACCCGGTCGGCCAGCTCGACCAGGCGCTCGGTGGCGTCGGGGCGGCGGTTCCACAGCACGTCCTCGACCCGCTCGCGCAACTCGGGCGGGATGTCCTCGTACACGCCAAGCTGCCCGGCATTGACGATGCCCATGTCCATCCCGGCCTTGATGGCGTGGAACAGAAACGCGGTGTTCATCGCCTCGCGGACCAGATCGTTGCCGCGGAACGAGAACGACAGGTTCGAAACGCCGCCGGATATCTTCACGCCCGGGCACGCCGCCTTGATGAGTAGGGTGGCCTCGATGAAGCTCTTGGCGTATTCGTTGTGCTCCTCAAGACCGGTCGCGATGGCGAGGATGTTGGGATCGAAGATGATGTCCTTGGCGTCGAAGCCGGCCTTGTCTATGAGCAGCCGGTAGGCGCGCTGGCAGATCGCGAGGCGGCGCGGCGTGGTGTCGGCCTGGCCGGTCTCGTCGAACGCCATGACCACCACCGCGGCGCCATAGCGCTGCACCAGGCGCGCCTTCTTGAGGAAGTCGTCTTCACCCTCCTTGAGGCTGATGCTGTTGACCACGCCCTTGCCCTGCAGGCACTTGAGCCCGGCCTCGATCACGCTCCACTTCGAGCTGTCGACCATGACCGGGATGCGGGTGATCTCGGGCTCGCTCGCCACCAGGTTCAAGAACCTGGTCATGGCGGCCTCGGAATCGAGCATGCCCTCGTCCATGTTGACGTCGAGAATGTTGGCGCCGCCGCGCACCTGATCGAGGGCTACTGCCAGCGCCGCAGCGTAGTCGCCGGCGACGATGAGGCGCGCGAACTTCTTCGAGCCGGTCACGTTGGTGCGCTCGCCCACCATGATAAAGTTCGACTCGGGCGTGATCTTGAGCGGCTCCAGCCCGGCCAAGCGCGTATAGGGGTAGGCCGCCGCTGGCGGCACACGCGGGGGCAACGGCGCGACCGTCTTCGCGATGGCGGCGATGTGTTCGGGCGTGGTACCGCAGCAGCCGCCTACGATGTTGACGAAGCCAGCCGCCGCGAATTCGCGCAAGAACCCGCCGGTGGCGTCGGGTGTCTCGTCGTATTCGCCGAACGCGTTGGGCAGACCCGCGTTCGGGTAACAGCTGACGAATTCTCCCGCCAGTTGCGCTAGCTCGGCGATGTAAGGCCGCATCTCGTGCGCACCGAGCGCGCAGTTGATACCGACCGACAGCGGGCGCGCGTGGGCGATGGATGTGTAGAAGGCCTCCAGCGTCTGGCCTGACAGGGTGCGCCCTGACCGGTCGGTGATGGTCACCGAGATCATGACCGGCAGGCGACGTCCGGTATCCTCGAATACCTCCTCCATCGCGACCAGACAGGCCTTGAGATTGAGCGTGTCGAACACCGTCTCGGCCAGAAGCACGTCCACGCCGCCGTCGAGCAGGCCCCGAATCTGTTCGGCGTACGACGTACGGACCTGGTCGAAGGTCACGGTGCGGAACCCCGGATCGTTCACGTCCGGCGACAGCGACAGCGTCCGGTTCATGGGGCCGATGGCGCCGGCGACGAAACGGGGCCGGTCGGGCGTGCGTGCCGTCCAGCCATCGGCAACCTTGCGGGCCAGGCGAGCGCCTTCCAGGTTCAGCTCGTAGGCCAGGGCTTCGAGGCGGTAGTCAGCTTGCGCGATGCTGGTCGAGGCGAAGGTGTTGGTCTCGACAAGGTCGGCGCCCGCGGCCAGGTACTCGTCGTGGATCTCGGCGATGACATCGGGCCGCGACAGAATGAGCAGGTCGTTGTTGCCTTGCAGATCATGGCTGTGGCCGGCGAAGCGCTGGCCGCGGAAGTCACTCTCGGTGAGCTTGCGCCGCTGCACCATGGTGCCCATGGCGCCGTCGAGAACAAGGATGCGGCGGCCAAGTTCGGCTCGCAGCCGGGTAGCGGGATCCTGGTGCGTCATAGGAAACGCGCGAGTCTAAAGGCCGCGACGGCACGTGTCGATGATACGCTGGTCGTGCAGGCCGTGATGCCCGTGGTTGGGAGGATTAGCGATAGGTTCGAGCTCAAGAGCCAGGCGGGCACTGGTGGCATGGGCACCGTGTACCAGGCGATCGATCGGGACGGCGGCGCGGTGGTGGCAGTCAAGGTTCTGCACGCCAAGAGCCTGACCGACGCCGCCCGCTTTGCCCAGGAGGCAGCACTGCTGGCCGAGCTGCGCCACCCAGCGATCGTCCGCTACATACACCACGGCACCACGGTGCACGGCGAGGCCTATATCGCGATGGAGTGGCTCGACGGCGAAACGTTGGAGGATCGGCTGGTGCGCGGTCCCATCACTGCGGCGAACGCGGCGTTGCTGGCTGCCCGGGTCCTGGCGGCACTGTCGGCCGCGCACAAGGCTGGAGTGATTCACCGTGACATCAAGCCGTCCAACATCTTTCTGGTCGGGTGGCGCTTCTCGAACATCCGCATCCTCGACTTCGGCATCGCGCGCAAGGTGCTCGATCCCAAGCGCTTCACCAAGCAGGGGTCGACCGTGGGTACGCCGCTTTACGCCGCGCCGGAGCAGGCGCGCGGCGATCGCACCGTGGATGCGCGCGCCGACATCTTCTCGCTAGGCTGCGTGCTGTACGAGAGCCTGGCCGGCCAGCCACCGTTCACGGGCTCGTCGCCGATGGAGGTCATGACGAAGATCTGCGTGGGTTCGTTCACACCACTCGGGCAGGTGGCGCCGGGCGTGCCATCGGAGGTGGACAACCTTATCGAGCGCATGCTGGCCCAGGATCGACGCAAGCGGCCCGGCGACGCCGGTGAGCTGTCGGCCTCGTTCGAGGCGGTCGCTGGCGCCCTGGGCGGCGGCGACGACGTCCGCGCTGTCGCCACACCGCGGGGCGCGCGCGAGACGTTGTCCGACGGCGAGCAGCGGAGCCTGGTGGCGCTGGTGCTGACAGCAGAAGAACAGGTTGTCCCGGAGGCAGCCGCGAGCGGTGCCTCCGCATCGTCGCCGTACCGTGAGCGGTTGCCGCCGCGTCGCACGCAGCCGCAAGGGCCGGGCGACATCCGGGAGGCGACCGACACGCCAGCCGACCTGGCCGCCCGCATCGAGGATCTGGTGAGGCCGTTCGGCGGGCGGGTGGATCGCTTGCTCGATCGATCCCTGGTGGTCACAACCGCGACGACCGGTCCGCTGGCCGATCAAGCCGAGCCGATCGCGCGCGCGGCGCTGGCGGTTTCAGTCGGGTTTCCGAGGGTGCGCATGGCCCTGGGGGCTGGGCGCGCGGTCATGCTGGCGCATCTTCCGGTCGGCGACATCATCGACAGGCTGACGGATCTGGTTGCGCTGACTCGGCGGGGCGTGATTTCGGTCGATGCGACGTGCGCGCGGTTGCTGTCGCGGACATTCGCGATCCAGGGTTTGGGCGGGGCTTGCGAGCTTATCGCCGCGCGGGACGGGGCCGTCACGGGACCTGACCAGCCCGTCGGTACCGCCACGGTGCCATTCCTCGGTCGCGACCGGGAACTCGGCCTCTTGGCGTCGCTATTCGAGGAGTGCGTCGAGGAGCAGGTGGCGCGGGTGGCGCTGGTGATGGGGGTCGCTGGTGCGGGCAAGTCGCGCCTCGGACGCGAGCTGGTTGCCCGGGTGCGAGGGGATGTCACCGGACCCGAGGTGCTGTGGTGCGAGCCGCGTTCACGGCGGCAGGGAGTTCGGTTTGCGATGTTGCACGACCTTCTGCGTGCCGCGGGTGTGGATCCGGGAGCGACCACCGTGGATGCCGCAGAGGCCGCGATCACCCGACATCTCAAGGCTCTGTCAGGGCAGCGGCCTGTCCTGCTTGTGCTCGAGAACCTGCACCTGGCCGATCTGGCTAGCGTCCAGATAGTCGATGCCGTCGCGCGCACCCTGCGCGATCGATCGCTGCTGGTGCTGGGCCTCGGGCGGCCCGAGGTTGACGAGCAGTTTCCCGGCCTGTGGAACGAGCGCAACCCGGAACGGATCCGCTTGTCACCGTTGCCGCGCCGGGTGGGCCTGGCGCTGGTCGGGGCGTACATGCCGGGCGCGGCCGCCGAAATAGGGAATTTCGTTCTCGAACACTGGGAGGGTAACCCCGGTCATCTGGAGGATCTGGTCCGTGCGAACGGGGACCGTCCACCGCGTATCCCGGAAGGGGTCCTGGCGGTGCTGGAAGCTCGGCTCGATGTGTTCGGCGATGACGCCAAGAGATTCCTACGCGCCGCGAGCTTGTTCGGCGAAACCTTCCCACTAGAGGGCGCCATCGCGCTTCTCGGCGAAAGGAGCCGCCGCACGGTGGGCGAGTGGGTCGAGGTGCTGGTCGAACGAGACGTCATCAAGCGCTGTGGCGGTGAGGACGTAGCTTTTTCCTGGTGCAGCCAGGTGTTACGAGCCGCGGCTTTTGAGACCCTGTCGCCAGGCGATCGGACGCTTGGCCAGCGCCTGGCCCGCGCTTTCCTGGAGAACATGGGCAAGACGTTGCCCGAGTCGTTGATGGCCCAGGTCGTGGGCGGGCACGTACATTTGCGGCCCTTGACGTAGGCCCACCCCCAGTCACCGTCGTCGGTTTCGTGGCGCTCGCGGCGCTTGTGCGTCAGGGATCTGTTCAAGCGCGTCGCAATAAAGGACGATGTGCCAAGCGGTGCAAATCGTCAGGGCGCAGCCAAAACTCTTCGCCGATCGCTTCGTGGTCGAGGAAGAGACCGGCGCCGGTGGCATGGGGACCATCTTTCGCGCACGGGATCTGCACACCGGCGATACCGTCGCGCTGAAGGTCCTGCACGAAAACCAGGGCCAGTCGGCCGAACGCTTCAATCAGGAGGCGGCGTTGTTGGCGGAGCTGGGGCACCCAGCCATCGTTCGCTACATCGATCACGGCGTGACTCCGCAGGGCGAGCACTACCTGGCGATGGAATGGCTCGACGGCGAGACCCTGGAGGATCGGCTACAGCGCCGGCCGCTGGGGGTGCTGGAGAGCGTGCGCATGGCGCGCCGGGTGCTCGAAGCGTTGGCCATCGCGCATCGGCGCAGCATCGTCCATCGCGACATCAAGCCTGCCAACTTGTTCCTGCCGGGCGAGGAACTGACCGGTGTGAAGCTGCTCGATTTCGGTATTGCCCGCCGCATGTTCGACAGCCGGCGTATCACCCTGACCGGATCGACGCTGGGCACGCCGATGTACATGTCGCCGGAGCAGGCTCGCGGGCTACAGGACATCGACGCGCGAGCCGACATTTTCTCGCTCGGTTGCGTGCTGTTCGAGTGCCTGAGTGGGCAGCCGCCGTTCACCGGGGAGAGCCCGATGGCGGTGCTGGCCAAGATCTGTCTCGATGACTCGCTGGACGTGGCCAAGCGCTGCCCGGATCTGCCGCCGGGGCTAGGCAGCATCCTGCGCCGCATGCTCGCCAAGGAGCCCGACCGGCGACCTTCGAGCGCGGCCCAGGTTGCCACCGAACTGGGCTCGATCATCGACGCCCTCACCGCGAACGCCGTGGACGCGGACGCGGATGCCAACGAGCGCGCCGACCGTCGGTCGCGCACGCCGCCGCCGCTTCTGACCACGAGCGAGCAACGGGTGCTGTCGGTGGTGATGGTGTCGCGCCCACGGGCGGCAGCCACGACGCCACCATCACGTGCAGACGAAGACAAAAGCGCGCGGCGTACCTGGGCCGAACTGCCGGCGGTCACGGGCCCGGATCAGAACGCGGCCGGCGCCGGGGTTTTGGACGACGTGGCCTTCGCCAACCTGACCCGGCAGATCGAGCCGTTCGGTGCCCGCATCGATCGCTTGATGGACGGATCCATGATCGTCACGCTGCTCGGCCGCGGGACGCCCACGGATCAGGCGGTCGCGGCGGCGCGGTGCGCCCTGCGACTCAGAACGCTGCTGCCGCGATCGACCCTCGCCATTTCCACTGGCCGCGCGGTGTTGCAGGGCGAGTTGCCCATCGGCGCCGTACTCGATCAAGCGGCGCGCCTACTGGGCGGCGAGCCGCCAGGTGCCGTGTGTCTCGACCCGCTGTCGGCGCGACTGTGCGACGCCCGTTTTCAGCTCGATGGCGCTGATCGGCCGCACCTGCTGTTCGAAAAAGGTCTCCGCGAGGCGCCGCGGACGTTGCTCGGCAAGGACATGCCATGTGTAGGTCGCGACCGCGAGCTTGGCACCCTGGAAGCGCTGTTCGACGAGTGCGTGAACGAGCCGGTCGCGCGCGCGGTGCTGGTCACGTCGCCGGCTGGCGGTGGCAAGTCGCGTGTGCGGCACGAATTGCTTGAGCGTCTGCATGGCCGCGGCGATCCGTTCGAGCTGGTCATCGGAGGTGGCGACCAGGTGCGCGCCGGCACGCCGTTCGGGGTGCTGGGACCCGCGTTGCGCACCGCCGCCGGCATCACCGGTGCCGAGCCCGAGGTGGTGCAGCAGAAACGCCTTTACACGCACGTCTCGCGCAACGTCGCCATCGAAAAAGTTCGCCAGGTGACCGCGTTCCTGGGCGAGATGTGCGGCCTGCATTTCCCCGACGACGATCTTCCGGCGTTGCGGGCCGCCCGCGCCGATCCGCGCCTGATGGCCGACCAGGTGCTGTCGGCGTGGCTCGATTTCCTGGAATCCGAGTGCGCCGAGCGGCCGGTGCTGCTGGTGCTGGAGGACCTGCACTGGGGTGACGTGCCTAGCGTCAAGCTGGTGGATGCCGCGTTGCGCGCGCTGCGCGATCGGCCGTTCATGGTGATCGCTTTTGCACGGCCCGAAATAGACGAGGCCTTCGCCGGGCTGTGGGCGGGGCGAGATCTGCAGCGCGTGTCGCTGCCGCCACTGACGTCAAAGGCCAGCCAGAAACTGGCGCGCCATGCCCTTGGCGACATCGGTGACGAGCGCGCCGCGTGGCTGGTCGAGCGATCCGACGGCAACCCCTTCGTTCTCGAAGAGCTCTTGCGTGCGGTGGCATCGGGCGCCGAGATCGGGCCCGAGACCGTGGTCCCTGAAACCGTGCTGGGCATGGTGCAGGCGCGCTTCGATGCGCTGGGTGACGAAGCCAAACACGTTCTGCGCGCGGCCAGTGTGTTCGGCCAGACATTTCGTCGCGCGGCTGTCGCGGCCCTGGTGGGCGAGGAAACTGGCAAGACGTTGCCCGATTGGTTCGGCATCCTGACCGAACGCGAGGTGATCTTCCCGCGCGCTTCGGGCGACGCTCACGAGTACGCGTTCCGGCACGGCCTGGTGCGCGACGCTGCGTACGGGATGCTCACCGCCGATGATCGAACCCGCGGCCACAATCTGGCGGGCTTACACCTCGAAAAGGTCGGGGAGCGCGACGCCATCGTTCTGGTCAACCATTTCGAACTGGGCGCCGATCGACCGAAGGCCGCGCACCACTGTCGCTTCGCGGCCGTGCAGGCGCTAGAGGCAAACGATCTCACGGCGGTGATCGAGCGGGTGGCGCGCGGCATGCGCCTCGGCGCCCTGGGCGAGGGCCTCGGGCACCTGCGTCTGGTCGAGGCGAAAGCTCGCTTCTGGCGTGGCGAATATGTCGAGTGCGAGGCCGCGGCCGCGGCCGCGCGTGGGCTGACGACCGCGATCTTGCGCTTGCAAGCTACCAGCGAGTGGCTTGCGGCGCTGGGCCAGCAGGCGCGCTACGCCGAGGTCGAGAGCGGCCTGCGCGAGGTCATGCTGGAGGCACCGTCGGTCGTGGGCGGTGGCGATTGGTTCGCGTGCCTGGTGCGGGTCGCCGGCTACCTGGCCTCGGGCGGCCGCTTCGAGCTGGTCGACCAGGCGCTGGCCAGGATCGATGCCGCGGCTGCCGCGCTCGAGCCGGCAGTGCTGGCTCGAGCGCAGGATCTGAGGGCCCGGGTGGCCTGCTTCGCTGGCGATCATGCGGTCGGTGTCGCCGGCTTCGAGGCTGCAGCCGCGGTTTTCGAGCGTCTTGGCGACGAGCGCAGCGTGGCCGAGATGCTGACCAACCGGGGCGTTACCCTGGGCGAACTGGGAGCGCTCGAGCAGGCCGAAGAGAACTTGCGGCGAGCGCTTGGCACCGCAGAGCGCCTGGGGCTTGGCTACGTCAGCGCGGGCGTGCGGCCGAATCTGGTCCAGATCCTGGCTTTTCTGGGGCGCGCGGCCGAGGCGCAGGCGGTTGCCGAGCGGGCGGTGGCCGATACGCGTGCCCAAGGCGATCGCCGCTTCGAGGGTGGTGCTCTGCTCTACCAGGCCATGGCTCTGCTGCTGGCAGGCCAGGCCGCGGCTGCCGAGGCGTGTGCCCATGCCGCGGTCGCTGCGCTCGCTGATGTTCCGACGGTACGCCCCGCCGCGGTGGCAACGCTTTCGCGCGCGCTGCTGGCGCAGGGACGCACGGCCGAGGCTCTGGCGCTGGCCCGCGAAGCAAATTCATTGCTCGACTCGCTTGGCCAGGTCGAGGACGGCGAGGTGGCCATTCGCCTGGCCCTGGCCGAGGCGCTGGCAGCGACCGGCGAACTCGGCGACGCGAAGGCTGCCCTCATCAAGGCGCGCGACCGGCTTGCGATCCGGGCCGCGGCCATCGCTCGCCCCGACTGGCGTGAGAGTTTCCTGGCGCGAATACCCGACCACGCGCGCACCACGGAGCTGGCCCGTGCGTGGGGGCTTGCGTAGCCAGCGCCCGCGTCACTTCGGGCGGCGAACCTCGACCACGGTGCCGCCGAGCAACTCGACCGTGAGACCGGTGTCGGGATCCTGATCATCAGTGAAGCCAGCGGGTGGGATGAAGTTAGGTTCGGCAGGAGGGATGTCGCAAATGCCGTCGATGACGGCCCCGGGGCTGCGGCCACGCTCGCATTCCTTGATCACTCCAGTAACCTTCGCGAAGCGATGGGTCTGGACGCCGGTCAGGGTGACGATGTCGTCGCCGTCCTCGTAGCTGTCGTTGATCGGGGTGATCGTGAGCGGCGAGATGGCCCGCCACCGGATGTCGAACACGAAATCCAGGCTCTCGAACGCGAACTGATCGTCAAAACTCGCGGATCCCGCGAGTCGTGCGCGCGACAGATCGTTGGCGACAGTCTCTTCGATGATGTGGGTGTTCCGCTCCGGGGTCGCGTTGTTCCAGGTCAAGGTTTCGAAAGAAAACAAACAACCGGGCGCGCCGGTAGGGTAGACGTCGACGTTGATTGCCTGGCTGGGCACCCAGGCTGCCGGCGGTGCGGGCAAGGTGCGGACCTTGTCAAACTGGAACACCGCCGATGTCAAATAGGTAATGCATCCATCTGCGGAAAAAAATGCGCCGCCAAAATCGGCGCCCTTCTGTCGGAAGGATGTCACCGTGACGTCCGCCAGGGCGGGGGCGCTGGCGGATAAAGAAGCGCCGAGAACCAAGAGCAGAGACAGATTGCGGGCGAAACGCTTCACGATGACCTCCTCAAGCAAGCGACGCCGCCAGAACTTTGGCGACCGTCAAAATAGTGGCGAGGGCGACAGTACGATCATAGGAAAAAAATATCAACGGATGACCTGAACTGGCTAAAGGTTGCCTAGCGGCGTGACGAAGACATACGCCCATGAAGCACCATCGTCGTGTATCTGTCTTCGCTATTGGGTTGGTCGTGTTGGCGACAGTGGCCTGCGAGGGCCCGGAGGTGGCGCCTTCCACCTCCGAGGTCCGGAGTGACAACGGGCTGCGCCTCAACGGGCTACGCCTCAACGGGCTACGGCTCAACGGGCTGCGCCTCAATGGTGCGTTCGTCGACTGGTTCAACAACCAGGATGGTGGCGACATCGCCATGCACGACAACCTGATGAACTACGTGATCGCCTGTGCGCTGCCGGCGGGGCAGTCGACCTCGTTCGACGACAGCCATGGGGTCACCCACGTTTGGACGGGAGGCCTGGGACTGGCGCCGGCATGGCTCGATGGGCCGGCTAGCGAGACCGACACGCAGTGGGTGACCGCGTGCCTGATGGCGCACGCCAACTCGGCGACGCCCGCGCCCAAGCACATCCAGATCTCGGTGCGTGGCAATGCGCCCGCGCTGGCCACGACTGCGATCGAGGTGGACACCGTCAAGACCTTTGACGGTGTCTATTTCGGTGACGGCTTCCGGGACGGCGGCGGATATTTTGTGTGCAGCGCGACAACGACCCCACCTGCCGCCAACTACGTGGAGTCGCTACTCAAGGATTGGGGCCGGCAGTGCTTCTACAAGGGCGACGGTTGCGGCGTGTTCACCGTGGTGAATTGCGCGACGGCGTGCCAGGTGCCGGCGGCGGGATCGAGCTACATGTTCGGGCCAACCTGCACCGCCAACGGCAAGAGCTACCAGGCCATCGACGCCTATGTTCCCGGCTTCAAGCGGGCACGGGACTTCACTCGTTCTTCGGGCGTCGGGACGGTCGCCTGCGTGAACTGCGTCGACAATCTGGCCCTGAGCGGGCTTTCTAGCAGCACCACTTCGGCCAGGGTGCCCGCGGTCGTGAAGTCGACAGGCAGCTACCTGATGGATGTTCGCTACGCCAACGGCTCGACAGTCACGCAGTACCTCAAGATCCAGATCGACTCGACCACGGTCATGAACGGGGCCAGCGACAAGTGGTCCTTCCCGCCCACCGGTGGCTCGGATACCTGGGCTCAAGTGTCCATCCCAGCGTCGATCGCTGCCAACGCCACCCTGTGGCTCAAGGGCACCGGTACGACCGGCCCGCGGGTGGACTCGGTCAGCCTTCGCCTGCCGTAGCTCAAAGCGGGACGGCATGCACGGGAACCCTCTCGGGGCTCCCACGTTCATGTTAGCCTCCGTCGTTTCTGTGGCCACCGAAGTCGAGGTCGAGCCCGCCGGGCAAGAGGGGTTCCGGGATTCACACGCAGGCGAGGGTCCGCCCGTCGTGGCGGAAGAGCTATCGCTGCTGAGGGTGGTCCTTGCGAAACTCGATGCGGCGCCCAAGAAGACGCGCATAGCGGTCGACGATGCCGCCGCGATGATCGAGCTGCGCGACGCTCTGGGTGAAGCCAAGCCGGAGGATCAGGCGACGCTGCTCGAGCAGATGCACCGCATCGAGGCCCTGTCGCGGCAGCGGGGCAAGGGCGAGAGTCCCCCGGTCGATCGGCGATCGCCCTATTTTGGGCATCTGCGGCTGGAGGAGAACGGCCGGCGGCGCGATGTGCTCATCGGCCAGCGCGGCTTTGTCGAGCCGGGCGGCGGCGTGCAGATCGTCGACTGGCGCAACGCCCCTGTGTCGCGTCTGTTCTATCGCTACGAGGAGGGCGATCTGTACGAGGAGCAGCTTGGCGATCGCGTGGTCGAAGGCGAGGTGCTCGCGCGCCGGACGCTGGCGATCATGGACAGCCAGCTGCGCCGGGTGTCGTCGCTGCAGGGGACCTTCTCGCGCGATCCGAGCACCAGGCAATGGCGCGAGGTAGCGACCCGGCAGGCCAGGCTGTCGGTGGCGCGCGACGGCAGCGTCACTGTCGACGCGCCTGCCACGGGCTGGCCCGACAAGGTCACCGGCGCTGCCGACGTGGCGGCGCGCAAGCCCGGCCGCCTCGGCTTCGAGAACGACGGCCAGAAGCGCGTCGATCGCTTCTTGCCCGCCATCGCCGCCCTGATCGATCCGCGGCAGTTCGAGCTGATTTCGCGGCCAACCTCGGGGCTCATCGTGGTGCAGGGCTCCGCCGGCAGCGGCAAGACCACCATTGGCCTGCACCGGATCGCGTACCTGGCCTTCACCGATCCGCGGCGCTTCCGGCCCGAGCGCATGCTGGTGGTGGTGTACCAGCGGGCTTTAGCCAGCTACGTGTCGCGCGTGTTGCCTTCGCTCGACGTGCCGGGTGTGCCGGTCATGACGCTTTCCGCGTGGGCCGAGTCAATGCGAGCGGCGATGTTCGCCAAACTTGGCGGGGCCTCCACCGAGGCCACACCACCAGCGGTGATGCGCGCCAAGAGCCACGGCGCCATGCTGAAGATTCTGGCCGATCGGCAGGCCGAGCTGGTTTCGTGGTGTGGACGCGAGATCGCTGCCGCCATGGCGACGCGGCCGGAAGCCGCAGCGGTGGTGGCTGCGTGGGACGCGGCCACTGGCCCGGTCGACGAGCGGGTGACGACGCTGGCGCGCTGGATGAAGGAGGCGCAGCTCCTGGCCTCGTCCCGTAGCGCCCTCGAGAACGTGGGCGGCAAGATCCGGGCGCGCAGCCGTGACGTCGTCGGTGAGTGGGCGGCGCTGCTCACCGACCGCCGGGCGCTTGGTGACGGCTTCGCCAAGCACGCGCCAGGCCTGTTTTCCGAAGGGCAACTCGACGACATCCATCGCTGGTGCCGCGAGCGCGACAGGCTACGCACCTCGCCTGACGATGATCCCGAACAGGACAGGTTCGCGCTCGATGCAGAGGACGACGCGCTCTTGCTGCGCATCCATCAGCTGCAGCGCGGGCCGCTTGGCGGCGCCAAGGACCCCATTGCCTACGAACACCTCATGATCGACGAGGTCCAGGACTTCGCTCCCATCGAGCTGGCGGTGCTGCTCGACAGCACCACACGGGCGCGTTCGGTCACGCTCGCCGGAGACACCGCCCAGGCCATTGCACCTGAACACGGTTTCGACAACTGGGCGGCGATGCTCGACGATCTGGGCATCCCTCACAACCGGGTCGAGCCGTTGCGGGTCAGCTATCGATCGACGCGAGAGATCGTTGACTGCGCCATGCATGTGCTCGGGCCGCTCCGTGGCGACGTGCGGCCAGTCGCGCCGCGCGCCGGTGCGCCGGTCGAGTCCTTCGGTTTCGCGTCGGCCGGCGAAGCGAGTGAGTTCCTGGCCCAGGCCCTGAAAGAGTTGGTGCGCGAGGAACCGCTTGCCTCGGTCGCGTTGATCGCGCGCCACCCCGAGCAGGCTCGCCTCTACCACGACGCACTCGCGGCGGCGGAGGTGTCCAACTTGCGCTTGGTCGCGGACCAGGATTTCACCTTCAGTGCCGGCATCGATGTCACCGACGTCCGCCAGACCAAGGGTCTCGAATTCGATATCGTCATCCTGCTGGAGGCGACCGAGAGTTCCTATCCCGACAACGAGCACGCGCGCCGGTTGCTACACGTGGCGATGACCCGTGGTGCCCACCAGCTGTGGGTCACCTACACCGGAAAACCGTCCCCGCTTCTGCCAGCCGATCTGCTGTAGAGATCAGCGGGGCGGTGTCCAGCGTGCGCGTACCGCAAGAGTGTCCGCCCGCTTCGGTTGGTCCATGAATATGTAGACACCCAGCGCGCCGGCCAGCGCCCCCGCAACAAGCCATCCCCACCAGGGTGCCGGCGGCCGTACCCAGCGCTGGTTGACGGTTGCGGTGGCGGCGGCCTCCGGCAAAGCGTCCTCTGCGGCGGGCTGTGGAGACTTGGTGGCCGGGGCCGCGCCCGGGGCGGGCGCGAGCATACCGGGCTTGCGTGTGGTCGGCGTCGGCGCCGCTGCCGTGGCAGAGTCGCGGCGGGGGGCGGCCCCGGGCGTGGGCAGGTCGGACAGCGCCTTGACCTGGAAGCTGGCGGCATCGATCTCGGACTCGACGGCATCCTTCGCTAGCCCGCCGCGCTCGGCGTCGAAGAACCAGATCTTCGCCCGGTCCCCGTCAACCGCGAGCACCACCAGCAACTCGGCGCGGGCGAGCTGAGCCAGCCTGGCTAGGCCCGGCGCACGCTGTCCGGGCTCTGCCCGACGTACCAGCGCCAGGGTGGCGGCCGCTTGATCGAGGCGATCGGCGGTGCGGGCCACCAGACGAAAGACGGTGCGAACCGGTTGCGCGCCCATGGTGATCTTGCGGAAGGCCTTGCGGAAGCCGTCCTTTTGGACCTCGATGTAGTGAACGCCAGGCGCGATCTTGAGCGTGCGCGGGGTCACGCCATCACCGTGAAAATCGATGGCGATCTGAGCGTTGCCGGGCTCGCTGTCGATCTGCAACTCGCTGGTGGCAGCACCCGGGAGGGCGTTCTCGACGTGCTTCGACCACAGTTCCGGCGGCAGGCCATCGGGCGCCAGTTCGACCAGTGCGCGTAGGCGGCTGGCCGACCACGCGAGTTCCTTGTCGCGTCCACGCTTGGCCTCGCAGGCGACCAGCACGGTGTAGATGCGCTTGAGCAGGTCGCGCTCGTCGTCGAGGGGCACATTGTTAAGGGTCAATGCTTCGGCCACTTCGGCCCGCGCGACGGCAGCGTCACAGGCGCCCGTTGCCCGTTGGTCCTCGGCCTCGTGCAGGAGCCGCGTCGCTGCGGCGGCCGGCCCCTCGCCCGTGGCGAGCAGTCTGCGCATGGCCGGCTCGTCGATAGGCGCCGCGCCTGGCCGGAGACGGGCGATCTGACGCTCGACCTCGGACACCAAGCGCTCGTCAGCGCGCGCCGCCGATACGTCCACCACTGCGAATCTCGGCTCCTGCGCCAGCGCTGGAGCCCCGATCAGAACCAGCGCCAGACCCAGCGCGTGCGAAAGCTTCACGCCCGCACTTCTAGCGCGTCTCACCCCTGGAAGAAACGGTTCAGCGCCCACACATCGCGGGCGCGCAACCCATGGAACCGGATGCCCATACCGTGGGCGGCGCTGCCCTTCGGCGGCTCAAGCCAGCGCACCTCGCCGGTCACATCGATGACCTCCGGCTGGGTCGGCACCTTGAAACGCACCTGGACGGTGGTGTGGATCGGGATGGGATCGCTGGTCTCGACGAATATCCCCCCCAGCGAGATGTCCTTGCTAGCGACCACCTGGCGCTTGCCATCCAGCAGGATCTCGACCTCCAATATGCGGTCGTAGCGCGGATCGGTTCTACGGAAATGCTCTACCAAGGGGGCCTCGCAGAAGTGCGACGGACACTGAGGACAACTTCATCCATCAAAATCCGATGCCTCGCGATTGTAGAGGAGCCCCGATGGTCCTTCAATGGCGGTCAAGAGGCACGAAGTCGCTGATCATCGCCCCCGATCTTCTTGCGCCGAGGCCACGGACAGCATGGCAAGCCCGCCGACAGGTGCCTGTCGGGATCCTTTACAGCTAGCCGACGCAACGGCGCCGGTTTGCCACCGCCCGCGCGCGCTGGCGCATGGCACGAAATGTGTTGTAGCCGGGCGGTATGAAGACACCGCCCGGCATGAAGACACGCGTCCTCTCGAACCAGCACCCCCGAAGCTTGGTCAACGCCCGTCGCCTCGGCCTCGCCCTCGCGAGCCTGGCCTTCACCGTCGCTGTCGCGGGCTGCGCCGGAGCCCGCGCTCGGGTCATGAAACGCGGCCTGCAAAGCGCGGTCAACGAGTACTTCGCCGATGGCGTCTGGCGCTGGGACACGCTTGCGCCCGGGGTTCATTCCTACCGTATGGGCTTCGATCGCAACCTGGTCATCGAGGCCAACGACGGCCTGGTGGTGATCGATGCGTTCAATGACGAGGCCGCGCGCCTTCTGGCCGGTGAGCTACATCGGCGCTTCCCGGGCCGACCGGTGTCACATCTCATCTACTCGCACTACCACCTCGACCACGTGCGCGGCGGGGCGGCGCTGGCGCCGCGCGAGGTGATTGCTCATCGCCGCTGCGAAGGCTACTGGGCGGCGCTACCCGCGGCGTCCCGGCAAGGCATCTTGCCACCCACCCACACGGTCGAGGGCGACACCGAGCTCGACCTCGGCGGCGTCACCGTCCGGCTCATCGATCTCGGCAAGTCGCACACCGACACGCTCTACGCCGTGTACCTGCCGCGACAGAAGGTGCTATTCGCCGCCGATACCGTGTTCGTGCGTGCGCTGCCACCGGCGGGCGGGCCGGATATGTACCGCCCCGGTGTGCTCAAGGCGATCGAACGCCTGGCCGCCCTCGACTTCGACGTCTACGTGCCCAGCCACTTCGACACCGGCACGAAGGCCGATTTTCTCGAAGGCGCCCAGCTGTTCACCGAGACGCACCGCCTGGTGCGCGAGCGCGCGCCCGAGGGCCGCGTGATAACCGACCACCCCGACCGCTTCAACCCGGCGTTCGACAGCGTCCTTGCCACACTTGAGCCGCGCTTCGGTCAATGGCACGGCGGCACGCCGATGCTGCTGCTATTCGTCCAGGCGACCTTCGTGGCCGAGTTTCTCGGCTATTGAAAACCGATCTTGGGCAGATCGCATGTGTGTGCCCACCTTGTCACGTCCAACCCAAAGCATTTCTCCGAGTTCGAGGGTGTGGACGTCGTGCGGTGGGCGCACTCGCGCGCTAGTCATGGCCGGGCACCCGTCTGCGGACGACACCATCGGGCGAGCGCTGGCGGCGGGTGCGCCGTCGACGGCGGCTCGGGATCGTATCGTCAGTCTGCTGTCCGACAAGTTCGCCCACGGTGCTCTCGACATGGACGAGTTCGAGCGTCGGGTCACCATCGCCCAGACCAGCGGTTCCTTGGCCGAGGTCGATGCGCTGACAAGCGATCTTGATGTGGCCGGCGCGGCGCAGCCAGCTCCGGCCGCCGTGTCACGCGCGCTGGTACCCGAGGCGCAGGTGAAAGCTGCGTCCTATGCGGTGAGTGTCATGGGCGGCACGTGGGCGGCGTGCAGATCATCGTGCCGCCCACGCTTCAGGTCGAGGCCAGCGGCTTCGCGATCATGGGTGGCTTCGAGCCGGTCGATCGCGTGCCCGACAACCCCGATCCGGCGACGCCGGTGTTGCGCATTCGCGGCTTCGCCATGATGGGCGGCGTGGTGATCGAGATGCGCCTGCCCGGCGAGAGCGAGCGCGAGGCGCGCAAGCGCCGCAAATTGGAGCGGAAGCGCCGGCCGTGACGGGTTCGGGCAAAGCGCTTGGTGGGGCACCTACGACGAGTGGTTCGAGTTCCGGGGCCGCAAGACTCCTTTTTTTGGCGAGAAGTGCCGACCGGACCCCACTAAGTGGCACATGTCTCGGCACATGTCTCGTAAGACAGAGATTTGGCGGTCGGTCGCGTGCCGCGACAACTCCGATCCAGTGACGCCGTGTTGCGCATTCGTGGGTTCGCATTGACGGGTCGCTGGCCATGACGGGGGGGCTAGCAAAGACCTTGGTCGCGGCGCTGCTGACCTGCGCGGCCTGCGGCAATGGCGACAGCCCCGCTACCCCGCGCCCGGGTGTCGCCGACGCCCTTGTCAGGCCGGCGCCACCCGATGCCCCGGCCATCGCCCCCGACCTCGCCCCCGACCGCCAGGTGGATCTGCCCTACAACTGGGTCGGCGCACCCGATGCTAGTGGGCGCGAGGTGTTCTCTACCGGAACGCCCTACGCTTTTCCCGACGGCGGCATCCGTACCATCGCGCCGGACGCGCCCCTGGCGGACGTCGCGGTGCGGTCCGATGCCGCGCGCGACTCGGTCGCGGCCGACGTGGCACCTGCGTGCCGTCGCGAAACCGAGACCTGCTTGCGATCGAGCGAATGCTGCCCAGGCGTCATCTGCCAGAGGGGGCGTTGCGTGCCTTGCGGTGACGGCGTGTGCGGCCCGGGCGAGTCGCGCGAGACCTGCTGCCGAGACTGCCCGTGCGGCGCGGGCACCTATTGCAGTCCCACGACGCTTGCGTGTCTGGCGCCGGTGGTGCTGATGAGCTTCACGTTCACGCACGCCTGCGTGACCGAGCCGGGCCCCATTGAGATGCGCCTGTTCGACGATTCGAACGGGCTGGTGTTTCCCGGCGGCACCGATCGCTACATCTTGCCCAAGGACGGCACCGAGACGTTCACCATCCAGTGCGTTCCCGGCGACCGCATCTGCTTCGGCGCTGCCGGCGCCAGTGGCAGGGGCAGCTGGGGCGCGGGACTGGCCGGCAACCAGAGCTGCACGGGCTGTTGCGCGCCCTGCGGCTTCGGCGACAACGCTTTGTCTCTGGTGTGCCGATGACCTGGCGTCGCAGCCTGGCCGCGTGTGCGATCGGGCTGGCATTCGCTGTCGCCGGATGCGTGGGGTCCGGCCAGGACAACGGGTCCGCACCTGTGGATTCACTCGCTCCGGCAGCTCCGATTGCTCGCGACGCGCAGTCGCGCGACGCCACGCGCGACGCCACGCCCGACGCCAGGCCCGCCGCCAGGCCCGCCGCCTCCTACGATGGACCACAGGCGCCGCAAACCGTGGTCCCGGTGGTTCTGCTCGACAGCATGGGCAAGAGCATTGCACGCACGGATCTGCCGGGTCGCATCCGCATCGTCGAGGATCACGACGGCCAGCGCTTCGATCTGCTGAGTCTGCTGGCGCGCCCGGCGACCCTGGATGTGAATATGACCATCCGCATTCGCGGCAACAGCACGGCAAGGTACGCCAAGAAGTCGTACTCAGTCGAGCTGTGGGACGACCAACGCAAGGACTCCAAGGGTCGCCGCGTGCTCGATATGCCGGAGGAAGCCGACTGGGTTCTGCGGGCGTGCTACGGCGACAAGACCTGCTTGCGCGACGCCGTCGCCTACACTGTCGGGCGCTCGTTGGGCCGCTGGAATCCGCGCTTCCGCTTCGTCGAAGTGGTGCTCAACGGCGAATACCTCGGGCTCTACTTGCTGGTCGAGAAGATCAAGCTCGACAGTCAGCGCGTGCCGTTGCCGCCGCCTGCCGCCGATACCACCGGCGATTTATCGGGCGGCTACATCGTCAAGCGTGACGGACCGGGTGATGGCACGGCCAGCGTGTGGACGTCGCGACTGGGCAACACCTACACGCTGCACGTCCCCAACGAACGCAAGATCACCCCCGCGCAGAAGGCCTACCTGGTCGGCCACTTCGATCGCTGGGAAGCCGCCATGCAGGCCGCCAACGTCCGCGATCCGATCAACGGCTACCGCAAGTGGATCGATGTCGGGAGCTTCGCCGACTTCATCATCATGACCGAACTGGCCAAGGGCGTGGATTCGTACCGTCGCAGCGCCTACCTTTACAAGGAACCCGACGCCGCCGGTGGCCGGCTTTACGCGGGTCCGTTGTGGGATTTCGATCTGGCGTTTGGCAATGCGTTTGCCAGCCAGTTCCCTAGCGAGCCTGTGGACACCACCTTCGCGCGCCCCGACGTGCTCATGTACGAGTTCTTTCGCCGGGCCGCGCCGCCGCACAACATGGCGCTTTGGTGGTACCAGCTACTCAACGATCCTGCGTTCACCGCTGATCTCAAGTGCCGCATGATCGAGCTGCGGCGTGGGCCGCTGTCGCTGGCCGTGCTCAACGCCCAGATCGACGCGTGGGTCAAATTGATCGGCGCGGCCGAGAAGCGTGAACACGCGCGCTGGCCGGTGCTGGGAAAATGGATCTGGGGCGAAGGCATGGTGGGTGGCACGTACGACGAGGAGGTGGAGTTTCTGCGCCGCTACCTCGACGAACGCCTGCGCTGGCTCGACACCAACCTGCCAGGCGTGTGCCGGTGAACCTGCGGGCCGCCTCGGGGGGCCTGCCCGCCTACCGCGCGGGTGCCTTGGCCAGCTCTGCCGACTTCACCCACGCCGAGTACCAGAAGTCGCGCAGCGCGGCTGATCCGTGGGCCAGGCGCTCGCAGGTGAACTGCTTCTGCTCGGGGGTCTCGCCGCCTTCGCCGAACGGGTGTTCCTTGTCGAAGGCGTACAGCTTTTCGACGTGCTCGTGCGCCTCGCGGATGTGGTCGAGTGCCGCTGCCAGCCACGGCCCGCGCTCGCGTATGGGCGCGACCAGGCCCTGGAAGTCTTTCTCTTCGACCGACTTGGCGATGTAGTCGGTCTCGAAGCGGCGGTGCACCGCCTTGCCGACGTAGCCGTTGGGGTTCTCGACGCGCGGATTCCAGCCGTCGCCGTGAATGGTGGTGTGCAGCGGTTGGGCGTTGTCGGTGATGAAGTGCGCCAGCAGGCCCGCGATGTGGATGATGTTCTGCTCGATCTGGCGCTTGATGCGCTTGTCGATGGCGGTCTTCTGCGGCGCCTGACGCCACAGCATGAAGTTCACCGTCAGCATCTCGGACCGCTCGGCCATCGCGTAGGGCGCAAAGCCCAGATCGCGGTAGCCGATGGTGGCGTCGTTGGTGGTGCCGGGCTTCGGCTTGCCGAAGTACTGCATCAGGAAGTCGTAACGCTGCGGCGGCAGCGGCTGGGTCATGTCCTCCAGCTTGAAGATGTGGTCGCGATCGTGCAGGCCCTTCAGCGCTGGCTCGCGCTTCTCGTTGCGCCAGCGATCGGGCTCGGGGCACAGGTAACCAAGCTCGACCTCGGCCTTGCGGAAGAACGCCGGCATGTCGGCCGGCAGCTTGCGCGCTGCCACCCGCGCGCTCATCGAGTGGCCCTTGTCGCCCCACGCATGCGCCCGTCCGGGTGCCGCCGTCGCCAGCAGACAGGTTGCCATCGCCCACATTGCAGATCGCGCTGTCATTGCCTGGCTTTCTACACCCGCCGCCGTCCGGAACGGGTCCAGGACGGCCTCAGAAGCTGGTCCAGCTGGACAGGTCGATCCCGGTGCGGGCGCCAATGCCGACCTGGGTCACCGCGGGGCGGCCGGCCGCGCCGGGGACATAGTCGACGGTGAGGGCGACCGAGAATTTGGGGATCACCCCGCGCTGCAGCCGCAGGTACGTGCCGCCCAGCGCGACACCGCCGTGGATGCCGGGGTCGAAATGCCCGCTCACCCGACCCGTGTTCGGATCGGCGCTGCCGCTGTCGATATAGGCCATGGGGCCGGCTTCGATCTCGCCGTGGGCCGACCGGCCGAACAGCCAGCGCGCCACCACCGGGGCCGCCGCGAACCCAACCAGTTGTGGCAACTCCGATTGCGTGCCCAGTTGCAGGTTGGTGAAGCGCGCCAGGCCGCCGAACTCTAGCCCCGCCGCCAGCACCCAGGTTTCGCTGACCCCGTAGCCGCCCATCAGGCGCCCCGATCCGCCGGCGCCGTAGCGCACGCGCCCAAGTGCGAATTCCTCAGTGAGCCGCCCGCCGCCCTCGACAGAAAGGACGAAACGGCCGCCCTGTGTATGCACGCCCCCGAACGCCAGCGACGGTTCAAGCCAGAACGGGCAGCGTCCCGCACGGGCCCACTCGTCGGCTCGGCGTAGCAGCAGCCTGCCACGCGTGGCCAGCAGCAACTCTTTGATGTTGTCGAGATCCTTGTCCCGGGCGCGCCAGACGTTGGCGGCGTCGCCACCCAGGTCCGCCACCCGCCCGTCGAGAAAAACCAGCGCAGCCACCCGATCCTCCGCGGTGACCTGACACGCCGATTTCATCGCGTCGGGAACCAGCACCGTCAGCTCCGATTCGTCCACCAGCCACCCGACGCTGCCACGCACGTCGACCA
Source organism: Myxococcales bacterium (assembly GCA_031431215.1). Lineage (GTDB taxonomy): Bacteria > Myxococcota_A > Polyangia > Fen-1088 > Fen-1088 > JANPCZ01. Next base: position 4,201 of record JANPCZ010000143.1, on the reverse strand, counting down.
CCCGCTCGATGTCGCGGACCAGGGCCCGCGGCGCCCCAGCCTCGGGCAACCTCTGCGCGCACGTCAGAGCACACAGGGCGAGCACCCCGGCGCAGACTGCATGGGGCGATCGGGGCGGCGTCAGGTGATCCGGTACCAGCCAGCCAACGCGAGTCCGCTGATGGCGACCCAGATGATGAGGGTGTTGCGGATGGACTTGTCGCGGGCGTCGGTGACGTCGATATCGATCTGGTCGAACCGGCGCAGGTTGTCCTCGGTGCCGACCTTGTGCGACAGCTCCTCCTGCTCGCCGCGCAGGCGCGCGACCTCGCCGGCGCCGATGCGCAGGGCGCTGTAAGCGGCGGGCAAGAGACCAATGACCAGCGCCAGGGTCAGGCCCAGGAAGGCGCGCTTGACAGGATTGTCCTTGAGGCCCCCGACGCGTCCGCCGACGACCCGGCTCTCGATGGTCGCTGCGTGGATGCGGGCCGGCTCCATGCACTTCCGGCAGCCCGACGACTTCTTCTTGTCGTAGAAGAGGCCGTGTTTCGGGCAGCGCACGCTGTTGGGGTTGCCAGAGTCGCCCTCGATCTTCATGCCCGACGACGAGCTGGTCGCCACCAACCGGTCCTGATTCATCCCCGACGCCCCGGGCAGAGAGCGAGCAGGCATGGCCTCGGTGCTGGAACCGCCTAGGTCGAGGTCCAGGCCCTGCTCGGCGGCCATGTCCTCGGGCCCGAAGCGGTTCTTCCTGATCTGGACCGGGGTTGACTCGGGCTGGTCGTCGGGCCCGGCGAAGGGGTCGCGTCCGACCATCGCTGCGGGGGGCGGTGCCGCTGCGCCACTTCGGCCGCCACGCGCCGACGGAGGCGATGCGCTGAAGCTGTCGGCCAGCGACGCGCCGGCGGGGGCCAGGCTCGGCGAGCCCGACATAGAAAAGGCATCGTAGGCACCAGCTCGATCTGGCGGCGCAGCGCCGAGGGGAGTCAGGCTGCCGAGGGGAGCCAGGCTGCGGAGGGTGGTGGGAGCACCAGGCAATGGCAGGCCGCTGCCGAACCCGGGTCGGCCAGCCTCGGCCGCCGCGCCCATCGGGGGCGGACCAATTCGCGTGGGGCCGCCCGCGATCGCGGGTCGCAATGATGTGACCGCGCCCAGAAGTTGCAGCTGGCGCGCCAGATCCTCGGCCTGCGGCCGCGGCAGCCCGGCGCCGGCGCGCAGGTTCTTCTCGGCAACCGCCTTGGCCACCGTCGCCGGGGGCACGCCGTGGCGAACCGACAGTGCGTGGGCCAGATGGTCCTGGCCGGCCGAGGTCGGGTCGACCGATCCCACCACATAAACGTCAAAAAGCGGATCCGGCATGCGCGCGAGTATAACGCCAGCGGCGTGGCCTCGGTCCTTGTTGAAGAAAAACTTTAACAAAAAATTTGACGGCTTTGCGCCCACGCGCGGAGGATGGATTCATGACCAGCACGATCCCCCGCATGGCGAAGGCCGGCCGAGTCCGGGTCGCGACCAGCGCGATCCGGGTGGGCCCGCCAGTCGCCGCGTTTCTGCGACGGCTGGCCGGCAGCGGCGGGCGGGGACCGACCCTCGGCCGGGGCGGGCTGGCTGAGAGGGCCGCCACCGCGGTGCCAGCGAGCGGTCGCATCGTCTTCAGGGCCGGCACCGTGGTGGCGCAGTAGCGCCCGATGGGCTTCGGCTACGGGGAAATCCGCGCCGGGAATGGTCCGAAGGCTCGATCGGTGCGCTTCAAGAAGCTGTAGTAGGGCAACTGGGCGCCCGGGATGGTGGCGCGCACCCATTCGTAGCCGGGGAACGGCACGCTGTCCTCGAAACCGCACGGGCCGCCCAGACAGTACTGGAACATGACCAGCGTGGGCCGGCGCGCCAGCAGGTGCCCAGCGCCCCATTTCTGGTGGCCAGGACGGATGTCCTGCGTGGTGGCCGGATCGTGGGCGATTTTGTCGTCGACCAGACCGTAGACGTCGTAGGCGCGAATGTCCGAGTAGTAGGGGATGACGCCCGCGCCACCGACCGCGACCACGTCGTCGGGCTGGGCATGCTGCCGCAGCCACAGGCCGATGGGCATGCGCTCGACGGCGTATTTTTTCAGGTAGGCGGGGCTGTCGATGGTGCGGTTCTCGGCGGCGACGAACAGCACGGCGGCGATGTGAGACAGGTGTGCGTTGCCAGCGACGTAGCCGGCTAGCACGCCGGCGGTGCACATCGCCACCACCACCCGCCCGACGACTGGAGTCAGGCGCGCCCACAGGTGTCGCAGGGACTCTTGTAGGCACATGGCGCCCACCGGGAGCACCGGCAATACGAAACGGTAAAGGCCCATGAAGTCGCCACCCACTTTCGCGGTGTAAAGCGCGAATACCGTCCACACCAGCAAGGCCAACGCATAGAGCGCGCGGCGTCGGGGCGCGTCCCGCGCCGGCCGGCCCAGCAGCACCAACGGGAACAGGAACACGAGGAAGTGGTCCTCGGCGAAACGTCGCAGGTAGTACAGACCCAGTTGCCAAGCCCCGGCACTGCCCGACGACTTCACGTAAAACGTATTGGGAAACGGCCAGCCGTAGTAGGCCCAGCGGCCGACAAAAAACGGCACGAACAGGCCCAGGAACAACCCGACCCAGGCAAGTTCGTGGCGGCGTGGCAACAGACGGCGGTCGGTCACGATGGCGCGGGCGGCGCGGAAGGCGGCGCCGGTCGCGAACAGCAGGGCGCCTTCGGGCCGGGTCATGGCCGCGGCGGCGAACAGGGCGGCGCTGGCGAAGCCCTGGCCGTGCTCGATTTCGGCCAGCATGCGTTCGAGGGCGAAGAACACCAGGAAGGTGAACATCTGGGTCTCGAGCCCGCCCGTGCACCAGCATGCGAACGCGCTGGAAAACGCCAGCAACAAAGGCGCCACGGCGTGCCACGGCGACGGCCGCTCACGATCGAGACGCAGCGACATGCGCACCGCCACCGCCAGCGTGCCGACCGCGAACGCGACGCCGAAAAAGCGCGCCGACGCCACCGGGCTGACACCCAGCTTGATAAACAGCGCCAGCAGCACTGTCCACAGGAAGTTGGTGAAACCCTCGACCCGCTCGCCCAGATTGAAGGTCAACTCGCCGTGCAGGGCCAGGTTGCGCGCGTAGCGGAACGAGATGTAGGCGTCGTCGTTGACGAAGTCGAAGTACGCCGCGTGTGGCACCAGCACCACGGCACCCAGCACAACCGGCCAGTACCGGCGCAGGATGTCGCGCAGGTCCGACGCTCGTGCTTTGGGCCCAGGCATCGGACGCTACTTGCGCTTATCGGTGAAGCCGGGCCACTTGTCGGTGCGGAACGGCGAGGCGGGCAGGCCAGCGCGGTTTTCCAGGTTGCCGACCGGGCTGTCGCTCCAGCTGTAACGGACGGCGACCGGCCGATCGACGCCGGGGGCCGACACCACGAGCGCGTCGCCCTCGATGGCGGCGAGGGCGGCGACGAACTGTCGATCCGCGCTGGCGATGGTCACGCCCTGCACGCGGCCGCCCGCTCCTGGGCCCGGCCGCAGGCCTTCGGCCGATGTGAAACTGACGCGGATGCGGCCCTTCTCGATCTTCTGGCCGGCCAGCACGGGGCCCGTATGGACGACCGACTGCCCGTAGGTCTTTGCCAGCGCCCACAACGCCAGCCGCTTGCCCACGTCCTGCTTGTTGCGCGGGTGGATGTTGTCGCGATCGCCGATGTCGGTGGTGACGGCCATACCGGTGTTGGCCAGGCCCAGGGTCAGCGTCTGGGCCTCTCGCAGCTCGGCCCACTCATCCTCGCTGCGCTGGCCAGGGCCGGACCAATGGGGGTGGAAATTCGCCAGCTGCACGAACAGGAACGGGAAATCACCCTGGCCCCAGGCCGAGCGCCAATCCTTGATCATGGTCGGGAACAGGGTTCGGTACTGGAACGCGCGCTTGGTGTTGGCCTCGCCCTGGTACCAGATGGCGCCGCGGATGCCGTACGGGATCAGCGCCGCCAGCATGTTGTCGTACAGCACACCGGGATCGTGCTGCGACAGCGAGCCCGTCGGCGGCTTGGGCTTTTCTTTCTGCGGCGCGGGCTTCAGTTCGACCTCGACCTTGTACGCCCACTCGCCGGCCAGCGATACCGACGGTCCGTGGGAAGCGCCTGCGACCGAAAGCCGCAGGTTGTCCTTCTCGCCGTACAGTCCGCCGCGCCCGCCCTCGTCGTA